>JBBROE010000121.1:0-13455 GCA_038229695.1 Chitinophagales bacterium
AGGCGGCTGGTGCCGGATCATTTTTTGCTGGTTCCCGGCGTTGGTGCACAGGGAGGCAGCCTGAAAGACATTTCTGAGAAGGCCATGAATGCTGATGTTGGGCTGCTGGTGAATGTGAGCCGGGCGATTTGTTACGCGTCCACGGGGAAGGACTTTGCCGATGCTGCAAAAGCTGCGGCGTTGCAATACCGCAATGAGATGCAGGTATATCTTAATCGCTGAAAAGATGGGTGCTACCCGCCGGCAGCCGCCAACTTTATTCCCTGGTAACTGTTGTACCAGCTTCATGGCGGATTTTGCTGCGCCGGTCACAGCAAAAAATTTTGTTTTGTTTTTGTTACCTTGCTGTGCGGTCGGTTACACCGGGATGCCGCGCGGTGTTATGGGGTTGAAGGGTGCGACGCAACGCTGGTGACGGCGGCGGTGCTGCCGGTAACCTACCTTTTCCCGGTGTTAAACCAGCTTTGCCATGTCTACAGATTTATTTCAAAGTCCCGATTATTTTATGCTGGATGAGTTGCTGACGGCTGAGCAGAAGCTGGTCAGGGAATCGGTGCGGTCCTATGTCAAGAAAAATATCTCCCCCATCATTGAAGATTATGCACAGCGCGCCGAATTTCCGCAGCAGGTGGTGAAACAGCTGGGGGAAATGGGCTGCTTCGGACCGACTATACCGGCGGCTTATGGCGGAGGAGATTTGGATTATATCAGCTATGGGCTGATGATGCAGGAACTTGAACGGGGCGATAGTGGCATCCGGTCTACGGCGTCGGTGCAGGGTTCCCTGGTGATGTATCCCATCTATGCGTACGGTGATGAAGCGCAGCGTAATAAATTTCTGCCAAAACTTGCCAGCGGCGAGTGGCTGGGCTGTTTCGGGCTTACCGAACCCGATCACGGGAGCGACCCCGGCGGTATGCTTACAACGATAAAAGATACCGGAGATCACGTACTGCTGAATGGATCAAAGATGTGGATCAGCAATGCCCCGTTTGCGCAGGTTGCCGTGGTATGGGCAAAGGATGATGCCGGTGTGATAAGGGGCGTGATCGTGGAGCGGGGTATGGAAGGATTTACGACGCCTGTCACACACGGAAAGTGGAGCTTACGGGCAAGTGCAACTGGCGAGCTGGTATTCGATAATGTGCGGGTTCCAAAAGAAAATATATTGCCGAATGTAAAAGGATTGAAGGGGCCGCTGGGCTGCCTGACGAAGGCGCGTTTCGGAATAGCCTGGGGGGTGGTTGGGGCTGCGATGGACTGTTACGACACCGCGCTCAGGTATGCCCGTGAGCGCGTTCAGTTTGACCGGCCAATAGGGGGTTTCCAGTTGCAGCAGAAAAAGCTGGCCGAAATGATCACTGAAATCACCAAGGCACAGTTGCTGAACTGGCGGCTGGGGGTACTGATGAATGAAGATAAGGCGACCCCGGCCCAGGTGAGTATGGCAAAGCGGAACGGGTGCGAGATTGCCGCGCAAATTGTGCGGGACGCGAGGCAGGTACTCGGTGGCATGGGCATAACCGGCGAATACAGTATTATGCGCCACATGATGAACCTGGAAAGTGTGATAACCTACGAGGGCACACATGATATACACTTACTCATCACCGGTATGGATATAACAGGACTCAATGCTTTCAAATAGCCGGAAGCCGGGCGGTTTTTTGCCCGTGGCGGGGGAAAAATTGAAAAAGCCACAGACATGCGCATTTTTTTAATTGGTTTCATGGGGTCGGGAAAAACGCACTGGGGGAGGATACTGTCCGCCGAAACACGCATGCCCTACTTTGACCTCGATGAGGTGATTATGGCCGGCGATAAAAAAACTGTGCAGCAGATTTTTCATGACGATGGGGAGGAATATTTCCGCAACCGGGAACAGGAAGTCTTGCAGGCGCTTGCCGAAGATCATCAATCGGTGATTATTTCAACCGGTGGGGGTACGCCGTGTTTTTTTAACAACATCGAATTTATGAAGCAGCAGGGAACGGTCGTCTGGCTGAACACTTCGGTGGAAGTGCTGCTGGAGCGGCTCCTGAAACAAAAGTACAGCAGGCCATTGATCAGGAATATTTCCGATCCGGATTTGAAATCGTATATCATTAAAAAACTGCAGGACCGGAAAATGTATTATGAACAGGCCGATGTGATGCTGAATGAAGAAACGATTACGCTGGACGCGCTGCTAAAATCTATATCCTATGCATAGATGGTTCCTGGTGACGGCTTCACTGATTGGTGCGCTGTCTGTTGCCATGGGTGCATTTGCTGCCCATGCCCTGCGGCAAATGGCTTCGGCCGATACGGTGGCTATTTTCGAGACGGGGGTACGGTACCAGTTTTATCATGCCTTTGCGCTGCTGGCGGTAGCCGTTTTATATGAACATTATCCCGGTGCCCTGTTGCAGTGGGCGGGTAACTGTTTCCAGATTGGCATCGTTCTTTTTTCCGGTTCGCTGTATGTGATGACGGCCCTGAAAGCGAGTGGTTCTTCGGTGTCTCAGGGAGTGGGTGTGCTAACCCCGTTTGGAGGGTTGTTTTTTATTGCGGGATGGATATTGATGGTTATCGCCTTTACGCGTAAGGGTTCAGCAGGCAATGACTGACACGCGGCAGGAACCATTCAGAGGGGTACAATTATCCGGGTATGGGTGCCCTGGTGGTTGCGGATGCTGAAATTGCCCGACATACTTTCAATTCTCTTTTTCATATTGTTGAGGCCGTTCCCAAATTCACGAAGCTTTTCGAGATTGATGCCTACACCGTTGTCCTGGATGGTGATTTCGAGCGATCCGGGGAGGATGGTAAAATTGATCCATACATCGTTCGCTTTCGCATATTTCACCATGTTGTTCAGCGACTCTTTTACACACAGAAAAATATTTCTTCTTTTCTCGCCGCTCACTTCCACCGGCGGTATGGTTTCCGGGGTGGTGAAGTGGCACGCCACCGTGGTGTTTTCCAGGAATTCAAATGCAAAGGAACGCGTGTAGGCAATCATATTATCCAGCCGGTCGTTACTACTGCTCATCGTCCAGATGATCGTATTCATTTTACTGAGCAGGTCGTTGGCGTTACTGGATATCTTGTCGATTTCCGGTAGAGCGCTGCCCTTCATTTTGGTTTTGACGATTTCACTCATCAGGCGGATGGCGGTGACGCCAGAGCCTAGTTCGTCGTGCATATCGGTAGAAATCCGGTTCCGCTCATCCTGTTTGGCTTCCACCACTGCCAACTGCTTCTCAAATTCTTTTCGTTCATTCTCCAGCACCAGGCGTTCCCGTTCCCTGGTCCGGTCTATAATATCGTCGCGGTTCTTGAAAGCCAGTGCCATGAGGAAAAAGATCAGTTCCAGTGTCATGCCCAGTTCGTAGTTAAAAAGCGAATCCCGCCAGATGGAGGGGCCTTTGGTGCGAATCAGCCCGGGGTAGGAGATCATGACCAGTGAGAGGATCGAAAAAACAAGGAGAAAGAAATGGCCGGCGGCGAGGATGTTGAGCATCCTGTTTTTGCGGAATATCGCATAGACCAGGAAGATAACGGTGGTGGAAATCCAGAGCATTTTGGTAATACTCTCCACGCTGTCCTGCAGGGCGTAGTTGACCGTTAGAAAGTTCAGCCAGGTAAAAACCGGGAGGCTGACCAGCACGGTAATTTGCCCGAATATGAAAAGCCGGTGGAGAAAAATAAAATTGTTCCGGGTGTCGAGAAAGCGCCGGAGAAAGATGTAGTAGAAAAAAACGCCGAGGCTCTGGATAACGAAGTCGAGGTAGCTTTCAAACAGGTAATTAAAAGGAAGCATGCTCTTCAGGTAATACGATTTCAGAAAAAAAAGCAATCCCGTGAAAAAAGCGAAGCAGGCGTAGTACATGAACTCCACCGTACCGTTCAGCATAAACACGGCGAGGGAATAAAATATCATCAAGAGCAGTATACCGGTGATGATATACGTGTACATATACCCGTTATTCAATGGCATTTTTATGGTGCGTGAAAAGGAAGACACATAATAATCCCTGATCAGCCGGAGGTCCATGGCGTTCACATTGGTATGAACAAAACGGAGGTGTGCGTAATAGGTGCGGTTTGCGGCAGGAGGTATGCTGATGCCGCGGTATCCGATAGAATCGGGGATGGGGGGCAGGCCTGCCGGCAGCAGTTGCAGGTGGCCGGTGGCGGAATCAGCGGCATAGATATCGATCTCCGCTGCGTATACACCGGGGAAAAAATAGATTTTGATCAGGGAATCGGCAGAGTTGGTCAGGCGGAAGGCAATCCACCAGCCGGCAGCCGTTTGTGTGGCGGTGAGGTGCCGGAAGAGCGCCCTGCCGGGAAGGGTGAAGGGATTTACGGCGGCCTTTTCGGGGGTGACCTCCCGTTTGGCATCCTCGGTACAGCTGCTGCGGTAGTAAATGGTGTCACTCAGCGTAATTGTTGCAACGTCGATCCGGGGAAGCGCGGGTTGGGCTGACAGTTGCGAAAAGGAAGCCAGCGCAATAATAAAAATTATCCCGGCAGAATTTTTTTTTGACCGAGCTGTAGCCATTTTAGTTAGCCTTGGTTGGTGAGGGTCAGCAGTTCCTTTACAATCGGAAATTACGACTTCTTTACCTATCATGCGTCTGGCATGGTTGGGTTATATCCTTATATTTGCGGCCATGGCGAGTAAGGCAAAATCTAAGAAGGGCCCGGGAGCAGGATCCGCCTCATTCACGGCCGAAAAGGAACAGGCCATACCTATCCGCAGCCTGGTGAAGGATGAACGAACCCATAAAATCACCGGGGCCGTGCTGATCCTGTTGTCGTTTTTTCTTTTTGTTGCCTTTGCCTCCTATCTCTTTACCTGGAAGGCTGACCAGAAAATAGTGTTCAACCAGGGGCTGGGACCGTTATTTTCCCCTGTTAAAAGCAGCAACCTGCTCGGCAACCTGGGTGCTGTAACTGCCCATTTTTTTTTCTATTTTGGCTTCGGCATCGCTTCTTTCCTGCTTTGCACATTCTTCTTTGTTTCCGGTGTAAACCTGCTTTTTGAACGGAAGCTTTTTTCGCTCTGGAGAAATACGAAATATGTGGTGGCCGGGCTGATTTTCTTCAGCGTCACGCTTGCCTTTGTCATGAACGGCAGCGGGTTTTCCTGGGGGGGTGGTTTCGGGGAGAATATCAGCCGGTTCCTCGTGCAGGCCATCGGCACACTGGGTACCGCCGCGCTGTTGTCGGTGGCGGGCCTCGCCTTTATTATCTGGCGCTTTAACCCCGTATTTAAGGTGCCCACATTGCCCCAACGGAAGCAGGCTAATGCTACAGCTGAAGCGACTGAAACTGAGCCGGGGGCCAGGTTATTCGTGGACCCTGCCGTACTGGCTGATACCGATCTGCCCGTTAAAAAGGGGGGCCGGCTTTCCGCGCTCACTGCCTTTAACGCGGATGCCGAAGCAGCAGCGCTGGAGCTTACAGTGAAAGAACTGCCCGAAGAGCAGGTGACAGCTGTAACGATTCCCGATTCAGATTTACCGTTTTTGCCCGCGGCGGGTGTGCCGCTTGCGCCAAAGCTGCCGCGCAATGGCCGGAAGCCAGCTGATGTTCCCTTTGAGCTGAACGCTCCCGTAACCGATACCGCGCTGGAAATAGAAAGTGACCGGAAAAGCATCGACGAAACGGATTTTTACGAGCCAACGCTCGACCTGCGCGATTATAAATACCCGTCGCTCGGGCTGCTGGAAACTCATGGCAGTGAAAAAATTGTACAGGATCCCGGTGAACTGGAGACCAATAAAAACCAGATTATTAATACCCTCAAAAATTACGACATAGCGATTCAGAAAATTTCAGCTACCGTGGGGCCGACCGTTACCCTGTATGAAATTGTGCCGGCAGCCGGCGTAAGGATATCGCGGATCAAAAACCTGGAGGATGATATCGCCCTCAGCCTGGCGGCGCTGGGCATCCGGATCATTGCACCGATTCCCGGCAAGGGTACCATCGGCATCGAGGTGCCCAACGTGAAAAAAACAGTCGTGAGCATGAAGACACTGCTCAACTCCGAAAAGTTCCAGACCAGCACGTACAGCCTGCCAATTGCCATCGGAAAGAAAATCGATAATGAAAATTTTATTGTCGACCTGGCCACGATGCCCCATCTGCTCATGGCCGGTGCCACCGGGCAGGGGAAATCCGTCGGTCTCAATGCCATTCTGGTGTCGCTGCTGTATAAAAAACATCCTTCCCACCTGAAGCTGGTGCTGATTGATCCAAAGAAAGTGGAACTGAGCATTTACCGCACCATTGAAAAACATTTCCTGGCAAAATTGCCCGGCGAAGAAGAAGCCATCATCACCGACACTAAAAAGGTAATCCACACCCTCAATGCCCTCTGTATTGAGATGGATAACCGGTACGATCTGTTAAAAGAAGCCGGTGCAAGAAATATCAAGGAATACAACGACAAATTCATCCGGCGGCGACTCAGCCCGGAAAAGGGACACCAGTACCTGCCTTTTATCGTACTGGTGATTGACGAGTTTGCCGATCTCATTATGACGGCCGGTAAGGAAGTGGAAATGCCGATTGCCAGACTCGCGCAGCTGGCCCGCGCCATCGGTATCCACCTTATCATCGCTACCCAACGCCCTTCTGTAAACATCATTACCGGTACTATTAAAGCGAATTTTCCGGCGCGTATTGCGTTCAAGGTCTCTTCCAAAATTGATTCCCGTACCATTCTCGACACGGGAGGCGCGGAGCAGCTGATAGGAAAGGGCGACATGCTGATCTCTTATAACGGCGAGCTCACGCGGTTACAGTGTGCATTCGTGGATACGCCGGAAGTGGAACAGATAACCGATTTTATCGGTGCACAGCGTGGTTACGCGCAGGCCTTCCTGTTGCCAGAATATGTGGACGAGAAAGAAATGGAGGGCAAAGAATTTGACCTGGCTGACCGGGACTCCCTGTTTGATGATGCGGCGAGGCTGATTGTGCAAAGCCAGAGCGGATCCACCTCATTGCTACAACGCAGGATGAAACTCGGCTATAACCGGGCAGGGCGGCTGATGGACCAGCTGGAAGCTGCGGGAATCGTCGGCCCCAACCAGGGCAGCAAGGTGCGCGACGTACTCATTAAAACCGAAGCGGATCTGCAACAACAGCTGGGTTTGCTCTGACCTTAAATTTTAACATAGCATCATTAAGCAGGAATTAGCAGCAGCAGTCGAACAACCGCCGATGCCCTATCTTTGCGCCTCATTAGTCTATTACAAAACCTGAAAGATGAAACAATTGTTACTCGTGTGCGGACTGGCCGTTTCGGTGTTGCAGGGGATAGCCCAGTCGGGCGTGTCTTCTGACCCTGCTGCCAAAAAAATCCTGGACGGCGTCAGTGCAAAATTTAAATCGTATAAATCTGTCCAGCTTGGCTTCACGCTGAAAGTGGAGGATGCTAAAGGTAAACAGCAGGGCAGCCAGAAAGGTATCGTGTCCATGAAGGGGAACAAATTCCATGTCAGCATGGGCGGCAGGGAAGATAAAGAGATAATTTCTGACGGCAGTACCGTTTGGACATACGAAAAAGGGGCCAATGAAGTGACGATCACCAAACCTGATCCTTCCTCTAAAACCATTACGCCGCAAAGCCTGATGACGAATTTCTACGACAAGGATTTCCTCTACAAGCTGAACGGGGAGCAGAAAACAGGCGGTCGTGTGCTGCAGGAAATAGAAATGACGCCTGTAGACAAGAGCAAAACATTCCACAAGGTATATGTGTACGTGGATAAGGCCAGGCAGGCTATCTACAGCACAAAGGTGCTTGATAAAAACGGCAATAAATATACGTACACTATCAACGCCCTTACCCCCAACGCAACGGTGAGCGACCACGATTTTGTTTTCGATAAGAGCAAGTACCCTGGCGCAGAAGAAGTTGATTTAAGATAACCGGCAGGTACCCCCGGCTGCTTGCAGAAGCCAGGTTATACCCCGGCGAAACTGGCAGGTAAATAGCCGGATGGATGTTCCCGTTAATTTCCCCATCGGAAAGTGCTGATGTCGAAGCCGGCTAAGTCCAGCACCCGGTCAGTGACTGTTGCAGCTGCTTCTTCGATGGTAGCGGGCTTGCTGTAGAAAGAAGGAGAGGCGGGGCAGATAATACCGCCCGCAAGGGTTACCGTTTCCATGTTCCTGATATGGATAAGGCTGTATGGTGTGTCCCTGGCCACGCAGATAAGTCTTCTCCTTTCCTTAAGGATGACGTCGGCTGCCCGGGTGATGAGGTCGTTAGAAATGCCGGTAGCAATACGGCCAAGTGTACCCATGGAACAGGGAAGGATGATCATGGTGTTAAAGCGGCCGGAACCGGAGGCAAACGGGGCAGAAAAATCCTGCTGGGTATAAAACCGGAATGGGTAGCTGGTATAGGATTCATTGCCGAGCTCAGTTTTCCATACCTCCCGGGCATTGTCGGTCATGATGACGCCGAGGTCAGTCCACTGCTCTCTGATAGCCAGCATGCGATCCAGCAGCACTTTGGCATAGACCGACCCGCTGGCACCTGTGATCGCGATAACAATTTTATTCATGACCCCTGCGTTTATGTTTCACCTCAAACAATAATCTCATGCATAAGTTCAGCTTTTTGTTTACTGCGCTAATGGCCATTGCCTGCTGCTTCGCTTTTACCATTCCGCCGGCCCCCGCCAAATTGAAATGGATGACTATTCAGGAAGCCCGGGAAGCGATGAAGCAGGAGAAGCGGCCCATCCTGATAGACCTGTACACAGACTGGTGCGGCTGGTGTAAGGTAATGGATAAAAAAACATATACGAATGCCAAAGTGATCGAATACGTGCAACAGCATTTCTACCCGGTGAAGATCAATGCAGAGACAAAGGAGGAGATAACCTGGAATGAAAAGACATATAAATTCAATCCCGCCGACCGGGCCAATGATTTTGCCATTTATTTAACACATGGCCAGCTGTCTTTTCCGACCACCGTAATCATACCGGTGCAGGGGGGTGAGCCACAGCCCGTTCCTGGTTACCTGCCGCCTAAAGACCTGCAGCTGATTGTCACGTATTTCGGGGAAGGCAAATTTGGCACCCAGCCATTTGACGCGTACCAGCAGTCTTTCAAAAGCAGCTGGTAACCTTTGGCAGAGAATTTGAACCCTTACGGATAGATTTTCATAGAATATTGGATTGAAAAAAGGCCCTGATTTCTATCGGGGCCACTTTATTTGGTAGCGGTGCAACATTTTACTTCCTCTCCTTGTCTGATAAGTGGTTTTTCATAGGATATTGGATTAATACAGGGGTGGATGTCTATCCGGCCCCTTTTTCTTTTCAGCCTGTGGTGAGAGGGTAGCTGCTGCGTTGGGCGGCTTGCGGTGTTATGTGAAAAAAATAAATTGTTGGGGGATTAATTATATTGGCACAACAGCTTATATTTGATTTTTCATAGGATAAGGTTTAATGGTTAATGGTATTTGATTAGTGCATCCCGCCGTGAGGCGGGATTTTTTTTTCCATCCTGAGACGGCTTTCTGATTTTTGGCCGTGAGCCGGTTTTCGCTTGTCAGGTATCCCGGAAGTAAAAAATCCCTCCGTTACAGAGGGATCAGCAATACGTAGATAAGGGGATGTATTACCCGGCTTCCGCCATATCAGGAATGTCTGCTGCGCGGTAACTGCCACTGTCCAGCTTGTGCTTGGTGGCCATAAAGGCATGGAGGGTATCTTCTATATCCGCGTCCGTATGGGCAGCTGTTGGGATAAGACGGTAAATGATTTGGCCGCGGGGAATAACGGGGTAAACAACTATGGAACAGAAGATACCATAGTTTTCCCGCAGGTCCAGCACCATGGCGGTCGCTTCCGGGATATCTCCTTTCATATAAACCGGCGTTACCATGCTGTTCGTGGTACCAATGTCAAATCCGTTTTTGCGCAGGCCTTCCTGCAATTTCAGGGCATTGTACCAGAGTTTCTCGCGCAACTCAGGCATTGTTTTAAGCATATCCATTCTTTTCAGCATGCCATCCACCACAATAAGCGGCAGGCTTTTGGCAAATATCTGGGAACGGGTGTTATACCTGAGATAAGCCAGCACATCTTTTCTGCCGGCAATAAACGCCCCGATGCTGCCCATTGATTTTACGAAAGTGGAGAAATAAAGGTCAACTCCCTCCTGGCATTGCTGGGCTTCATCAGCGCCGGCACCGCTGGGACCCATCACCCCAAATCCGTGGGCGTCATCAATCAGCAGCCGGAATTCGAATTTCTTTTTCAGGGCAACTATTTCCTTAAGTTTTCCCTGGTTACCGCTCATGCCGAACACCCCTTCTGTTATCAGTAATATTCCGCCCCCTGTTTTTTCCACCATGCGGGAGGCGCGTTCGAGTTGTTTTTCGCAGTCTCCAATATCATTGTGCCGGTATTTATAACTGTATCCCATGTGCAGCCGCACGCCGTCCACGATGCAGGCATGCGCCTCAGCATCATATACAATTACATCGCGGCGGTTGACGAGTGCATCGATACAACTCATGATACCCTGGTAGCCAAAATTGAGCAGCATTACATCCTCCCGTTTTACAAAAGCGGCCAGTACCGTTTCGAGTTCTTCATGGTACGTGCTGTTCCCGCTCATCATCCTTGCGCCCATTGGGTTGCCCATCCCCCAGCGGGCCGCGGCTTCCGCATCCACTTTCCTGATCTCCGGGTGGTTTACCAGGCCAAGGTAGTTATTGAGACTCCACACAATACGTTCCTTTCCGCGGAACATCATACGACTGCCCAGTTCCCCTTCCAGTTTGGGAAAAGTGAAATAACCATGGGCCCTCTTCATGTGCTGTCCTATCGGCCCGCCATCCTTAACCAGCTTATCAAAAACATCTGCCATAAGGTCCTGTATTTGGGAGTTTTCCGAAATGTGCCAAAGATAACGGATTCGGCTAAAAACTCAATTCTACGTGCAGCTATCCAGGGGTCTGCCGGTGAAAATAATGACAGGTACCGGGTGTTTGTTCATGCCAATCAGCAGTAGAGGCGGGGATCGAATTAACGGAGGCTTAATGAGGCTTAAATTATATTTGCACAAATTCTTTCAGCTATGTTCAGATCAGCCGTCTTCTTACTGCTGTTAACCGGCAGCAGCCTGGTAGTTTGTGCACAGTCCAGGCAGGTTGCTACGGACAAATCAAACGGTATTGCCAGACCGAAACTGGTAGTGGGCATCGTGGTCGACCAGATGCGCTGGGACTACCTGTACCGGTATTATGACCGTTACGGAAATGGTGGTTTTAAAAGACTGCTTAATGAAGGGTTTTCCTGCGAAAATACCCTCATCAATTACCTGCCTTCTTACACAGCGGTGGGTCACAGTACCATTTTCACCGGCTCTGTTCCCTCCCTGGACGGCATAGCGGGTAACGACTGGATGGATCAGCTCACCGGTAAGACGGTCTATTGTACGGCCGACAGTACAGTCCAGTCCGTCGGCAACGAATCGGAAGATGGAAAAATGTCTCCCCGGAACCTGCTGGTGACCACCATCACGGACGAACTGAGGATGGCAACCAATTTCCGGTCCCGCGTGGTGGGGGTGTCATTGAAAGACCGCGCATCGATTCTACCCGCCGGCCATACGGCAACGGCTGCGTATTGGTTTGATGACGCGAGTGGCCACTTCATCAGCAGCAGTTATTACATGAAAGCGCTGCCTGACTGGGTGAATACATACAACAGCAGTAACCAGCCGTTGAAGCTGGTGGAGAAAGGATGGTCGACGCTTTACCCGGCGAATACTTACCTCAGCAGTGACAGTGACAACCAGCGTTACGAGGGTAAATTTAACGGTGAGGCTGCGCCGGTTTTCCCTCATGCCATCAATGAAATCTATAAAACGAATAAAGGCAGTTTTCGGTCCACACCATTTGGCAATACGCTTACCCTTGATTTTGCCAGGACCGCTTTAAACGGGTATAAACTGGGGAATGGGCCGGCCACGGACTTCCTCACCATTAACTGCGCGTCTACAGATTATGTCGGTCACCTGTTCGGTCCCAATTCAATGGAAATGGAAGATACCTACCTGAGGCTTGACCGGGACCTGGCTGCATTTTTTTCCATGCTGGATGAAAAAGTGGGGGCAGGAAAATACCTGGTCTTCCTCTCAGCCGATCACGGGGCCGCCCATGCCATTGGCTTTATGCATGAGCACCAGCTGCCGGCCGAGGGCTGGAACAGCCGGCCACTCACGGACTCGCTCAACCGCCTGCTCGGCGAAAAATTCAATATGCAGGGGCTCGTCCGGTCGATTATGAATTACCAGGTAAATTTTAACCTGGCGAAGATTCATGCGGCCAACCTGAACTACAGCCTGGTGAAGAAGGCTGCGGCAGACTACCTCCAGCAGCAGCCCGGTATCAGTTATGCCGTGGATATTGCGGAGATTGGCGCTGCACCGGTGCCTGAGCCGCTCAAAACGATGATCACCAACGGGTATAATTTTAAAAGAAGCGGTGGGGTACAGATCGTGCTGAATGCCGGCTGGTTCGAGGGAATCGGCAAAACAGGTACCACGCACGGCACCTGGAATCCGTATGATACCCACATCCCGTTGCTGTTTTATGGCTGGAATATCGCCCACGGCCGCACGAGCCGCGAAGTGCATATGACAGACATTTCAGCAACACTGGCTGCCCTTCTGCATATCCAGATGCCAAGCGGATGTATCGGATCGGTCATTACGGAGATCAATAAATAACTACGTCAATATTGACCGATCGGCAGGGATATTACCGTCGATTTTCCGCTGCTGGCATGTATATTGTTTATAGAACCCGCAATGCGGGATTAAATTATTACCCCGTTTAAAACTATCAGATGAAGCAATTCTCGATGAAGCAATACGGACCGTGGTTAGCAATAGTATTCATGGCGGCTGCTATTTTGCCAGCTTGTAAGAAAAGCAGTGATTTGGGGCCGCAGGCGAACGCACAGGTAATGCTGGTCAATGCGTCTCCGGGCGACAGTACGCCGAGAAATTTTTATTTTAATGATACTAAATTAAATACCCAGTCACTGGCATACCCGGCTAACAGTGCTTACCTGCCGCTGGCCCCTGGCACTTACAGTATCAAAGTGACCAGCGCCAACAGCATTAACCCGATTGCCGCTACCTCCGCGGGTTTGGGTTCGGGTAAGAATTACTCCGTATTTGCCTATGACACACTCCTGGGTGGAAAAATTAAAGTGTTTGCGGTAGAGGATAACCTGGCCGCACCGGCCGCCAATAAAACGAAGGTGCGGTTCCTTGATTTGAGCCCTGTTGCCGTTGCTGTGGATATCTATGCGAATGATTCCCTCGTATTTGCAAACCGTTCTTATGCAGATAACGTGAGCGACAACTCGAAGGCGAATTTCATTTCAGTCAATGCCGGTACATACGTGGTAA
>JBBROE010000122.1:0-13398 GCA_038229695.1 Chitinophagales bacterium
GACAATAATGCCTTCCAGCGGCTGGCCTGTGGTATGTTCGTAAACGGTGCCTTTCAGTCCGGCCTGGCCAAAAACCGGGTCCAGGCAGGCTGAGGTAATCAGTATGGTTAAGATAACCTTTATCAGGTATTGCATCTTTATGGGTTTGGGATGAATGAGGACTGCCACGCCGGCAATGTAATTTCCCGGCTACAATTGAAGCAATCGTTAAACACGTAAGCGGCCTCATCCTGCGGAGGGCAGGGCAGCAGGACTGGAGAAAAAAGCTGGAAATCAGGCCCGTGGCGGGAGCCAGCCGGGGGAGCGGTGAGCAGTTGGAATGCAAACGAGGTAATCACCAAATGAAACGGACAACTGTGTCAGCGACAGGGAGGCAACTTCAGGAAAGCGGGCAAGGGGAACATAGCATAATACACCTGCTTCCGGTACCGCCTGTTTTTCAGGAACCGTATTTTTTGCGGCCCTGGCATATTCGAGGTGAACATGATACCGCCCGTTTTCAGCATGCACGGTAGCTACATGGCGGGAGTACCAGAAAACATGGGCAACCGTATCTGCTATCGAGGGAAACAGCGGTTTGAATGCAGACACGCCGTAGATAAAAAGAATACTATATAAACAGGCGTTTTTCATGACTGCCAGTCTATGGCAATGGTTGATTGGTTGGTGTGGCCGGAACAAATTACATCAGGAAAAAAACAGGCCGGAAGGATCCGGCCTGTTGTAAAAATACACTATAAATTTTACCACGGACTGGCGAGGTAAGGAAAAGTACTCAGAAACGCTTTATCGTTAGCATTTACGTGGTCACTGATCAGGCCCGGGTTAGCGTTGCCCATCGGTCCGCCGAAGATCAGGGTCAGCTCTACATCAATGACATCGTCACTAAGTGTTCTGCCGGTCAGTACATTGGTGCCATCAAAAAAAGTGGTGGTTCCTGTGGTAGACACGTTCAGTACATCTCCCGTAAGCACACCTACAAACTGGTCAGCTGTGAGCGTAAGCGCATTGGTGGTGTAATTGGGATTCAGCGCCAGCAGCTGGGCCTTGAATTTAGCCGTAAAACGAGCTGGCATGGCTGAAGGAAGTGTGTTGTTAAATGAATCTTTGGCTGCTGCGTTTACAAAAACTGTGTTGATAGCAGGCCTGCCCATCTGGTCGCCACCCTGGTAATAAACAGGAGAGCTGGTGGAGTTACTTTTGCTGCACGATGCAAATGCAATCAGTGCCGCCGGCAGGATAAACAATAAGGCAAATTTATTTTTCATTTTATTTTTATTTAGGTGCTGTGAGAGGATGTTTCAATTAAATTTTCTTCTTTGTCTGTGCCCAGATGTTGATCTTACCACTTGTTGCATTTAATAAGGCAACGGGTACTTCAACTACAACGCTCATTACATTCGTGCCGGCAAAGGCATCTTTGCCCGGGTTGTTGAAACTGCTGGCGGTACCGGCAATGATTTTGTGGTACTGGTCGAGGTCAAAGAAGAACGGATCATCACGCGGACCTGCGAAAACTTTGATACCGTTTGTACCCGTAGCGGTGATCGGCGCAGTAGCGCTGTAAGGGGTTACCGCTACGGATGCAGTAACCGGGCCTTCCAGCTGGCTTTTAAAACCAGTGGCGGAGGGCTTTACGGGTCCGTAAAATTTCATGTTGGTGCCATCATAAATGGCCTGGATTACCAGGTCTTCCACATTGTCGTTGGTATTGTCAATGTTAATTTCAATCATGGTGTTGGCATCAAATTTTGCGGCCGCTGTAGCACCGGGGTTCATCAACCCCTGCCTGTTAACTAGGAAAACCCGGCTGCCGGCATCGGCGCCTTTAAAAGCATAGACATCCGTGATGTCGGTCGACTGGTTAGTAACCGCCGGAGCGTCAATGTGATCTGCTGCCCATAGGATACCGCCGCCCAGTGCAATGGCTATGGCTGCAGTAGCAAGGATTTTTGTTTTTTTCATTTTGTGTTTTATTTTTTTGTGATTGGTTAAACTACCTACGAAAGCTCTTTTCTAACGGATGTATGGAAAGCGCAATTTTTTATCGTACAAATACGTTTACGGGTCAGTTTCCACGACCCACTTCTGCCCTCAAACGAAGTCTGCCGGCGGACAGGTATTGATATACTCATCTTTTTTTTTCTGTTCAACTATTCCGGGAACACCTTGCTGAACTAATCAACGAACGGCATTATCCTATCCCAAATGTTATTAATTGCACCCGCGCCGGTCGCCCGGCTACCTAGGCAGGTTACCTCAGGTGTTTAAATACTACAGTGGGTTTAACGCGCATGGTTACACGTTGTAAAACCGGTACAGGAATTGGGGATGAGTCAAAGACCATGCCTTTAACAGAACCGACAGGCGTTCAATCTGCAGGTACGTACCTGCTGTGGCAAGCGCCTGGTGGAATCGGCCAGCTTGTTGCCAGAATTTATTTATCACGAGCACAAGTACACGGCGGGTCGCCTCAACAGGGGTGTATATTGCCCGAATCCGGGATAATCCCTAAATTTATGTACTCCCGCGCGCGGGCCAGCGCCGAAAATTGTGAAATATTAAAACGAAAGCCGTATGAGAATCGTCAAAGACATCCTGGAAAGCAAGTCCCAGGTTTTTAACCTTGTTCAACCCGATACCCTTGTTATCAATGCCCTTACCTTGCTGGATTCGGTTAACCTTAGCTACCTGGTGGTGATGGATAAGGATCAGTACCTGGGTTTATTCTGCGAGCGCGATTACAGCAGGAACGTGATCCTTAAAGGGAGGTCGAGTGATAAAACAAAGGTGGAGGAAGTGATGACTACCGAACTGCCCGTGGTTGCCATCACCGACAGCGTGGAATATTGCATGAATTACATGAATGCCAATAAAACGCGGTATTTGGTTGCCTACAACGCTGGAAAATTTGCCGGTATCGTCACCATCCACGATTTACTGCGCCAGGTTATTGCCAACAAGGAAGAGGTTTTCGACAGCGTTGCCAACAGCCTGCTCGACAATGAAGAAAGCGGCCGCATTTACTGAGCCGCTTCCTGGTTTATTGCTGTAGCCGGCCATTGCCTGCCGTATCCTGCCTATTGTTGCATACTGTCGCCGCCCGCCTGCTGGCTGTTCATATTTTTCCTTTTAAACAACGACATATCTATCTTACCGAAACGGTAAGCGATATTGACGCGTACCATCTGCGGGTCACGGAGGCGGTTGTAATGCTGCACAAAATAATCGCTGTAAGCATACTGGTTGGAGACCCTCGTTCCGAAGATATCGTTTATGCTTGCCGTTACCGACAGCGCCTTACTTTTCAGGAATGTCTTTTTCACGGCGAGGTCCATGCCCCAGGAGGCGCTGATATATCCCTGTGACGAACTTTGCGACTGGCTAAATGGCGGTCCGCCCATACCGGTATTGGTGTTGACCGGCAAATTACTCTTCGACTGGTAGGTGGTGGTGAACTGCACGGTGAAGTCTTTAGGCAGCTTAAAATTACTGTTGAATTTTCCAAACCAGCTCCAGAGCGCAGGCTGGGCAGAGCTGTCGGTTTTGACCTGGGAATTATACACGTTGATGTTGGTTGAGATATCCCACCATTTGGTCAGGTAGTTCTGCATGGTCACCTCCGCACCGGCAGCGTAGCTGGAATTTGCATTGATAAATGTATTCACCAGGTCTTCGCTGTTGGTGAGCGGGTTAATTTCTTTATTAAGGTAACGCGTAATCAGGTTGTTGGTGCGTTTGTAATACAATGATCCCAGGACACTGTTGTTTCCTTTATAGGTCTTCAGGTAAGAGAGCTCAAGCGATTGGGTGAATTCAGGTACCAGGCCGGGGTTCCCGCGGGTGATGTTGAGCTTATCGGTATAATCGGTAAAGGGAATGAGCTGGAAGAAATTCGGCCGGTTGATCCGGCGGCTGTAGCTCAGCTGCAGCTGCTGCGAGGCATCCAGTTTCTGCGTAAGAAACACGGAAGGGAACAGGCTGACCGGGTAACTGTTTTTAAAATGTTCACCACTGTTCGTCAGTTCCCCCGCATAGTTGGAACTTTCTGCGCGAACGCCGAGTTTATAACTAAAGTCTTTGATGGCCGAAGAATAGGTGAGGTAGGCGGCAAATACATTGTCGGTATTCTTATAATTGCTGCTGGCAGCAGGCAGGTACTGGTAAGCCGCCAGTGAATCGCTGTACTGGTAGGTGTTGTTGTTATTGACGCGGTTCCGCAGGGCGGCACGCAGCCCGGCCTCCAGCTTAGAAGACACCCCAAAAGGTTTGGTATAGTCCGTCTGCACTACAAGGTTCTGATCGTTACCATCACCCACTACCTGTTGTCTTTCCGTGCCCAGGATGGTGGCGGGGGTGCTCCCGTACAGGTTGGTGGTGTACAGCGAGCTGTTAGTGCTTTGTCCGCTGAAGTAATTGGCGTCGGCGGTCCATTCTTCCCCTTCTTTGGCGAACAGGTGTTTCATGCCAAATGTAAGTCCCTGGCCGTTGAAAATCCGCTGGCTGGTAGAGAGCCGGTCGCTGTTCGCTGAAATTTTACCGGAGTTGAAAAGACTGTCCGTTGTAATCCCGATGGTTTCACTGGGTTTAAATTGCCCGTGTACTTTAAAGCCGGTAAGGGAAAGCGTGGTTTTGTTGGAGACGAAATAATCGAAGCCCAGTTTGCCGAATGCAAAAGCCCCGTTGGTCATATTATAATTATGCTGGCTGATGGTGGTCTGGGGTGTATCCAGGAGGTTGGTACGGTCGGTAGTTCCGGAAGTACGGCCCTTCATCTGGTTGACCATAAGGCTGGCGGAGAGGTTGATCTTTCCCTGCCGTACATTGAAATCACCACCGCCGTTCACGGCGCCTCTTTTGTCGATACCCGCACGGACATTGCCGTTGTAACCTGTTTTACGGTTCTTTTTCAGCACGATATTGAGAATACCTGCTCCACCGCCTGATGCATCGTATTTGGCGGACGGGTTAGTAATCACTTCCACGCTTTCAATCGCATCGGCAGGAATCTGGTCGAGGGTTAAGGTGGTCGGCCTTCCGTCCACGGAGATCTGCGGGGCCGCATTGCGAAGCGATACGTTGCCATCAATATCCACATTCACGGAGGGCACATTCTTCATCACATCAAGAGCGGTTCCCCCGGCGCTCACGATATTTTTCTCCACGTTGAAGATCTTTTTATCGGCATCCAGCCGGATTAAGGGTTTGCTGGCCGTGATGGTGACGCCTTCCAGTTGCTTAATGTCGGTGGCCAGTTTAATTTTACCAAGGTCAAGGTCGAACGCCGGGGTGCCGCCGGCTGGGGGAGCAAAACTGATGTTCTGTTCAGCCGTCAAGAAACCGCTGGCGGAAATCTTCAGTTTCAGGTTGCCGGAGACCGGCAGTTCTTCGAAAGAAAATTCACCCAGGCTTTTGGTGGTGGCGCCTTTGAGTAAAACGAATTTTGTTTTTTTGGAACCGGGTTCCACCTCGCTGCGCAGGAGCAGGACCGATACGTCGCTGATACCTTTGCCGATGCTGTCCGTGATTTTGCCGTATACATGTCCGTTGTTTCCGCCGCCTGCCATCCGGGGCGCTCCGCCTGCCGGCAGCTGGGCCGATACGGTGGCGGCCATGAGTAAAATAAGGATGAGGTGGGTTAACTTTTTCATATTTTCATTTGAGTCCCAAAAGTATCCTGCCTTGGGTTGAGAGGCAGGGCAAATGAGACCAGCCGGGAAAATGTTGCGACGAAACCGGGAACGGGCCGGCAAAGCGGCTGCCTGGCTTTGTGCTACCGCTGAAGGGAGTGACACAACCGGGGCAGGGCTTTGTGCTGCAGCCGGTATCCTGCCCGCGGGCATTGGCACCGATGGTCAGCCCATAAATGCATGCGTTACGGAAGCAGTTGTTCCGCAGTCGCTTTACCAGGAGATGCTGAGCGTAAGGAAGGCTAGTTGCCAGGGATGTCTACAGGCCAGGGCGACCGGTGATTAGGTTGAGGGCATCGCGGTGATTTTCGCCGACGGGAAGTTCCAGTGCGTCGAGGAAGACGCTGGTTTTGCGCACGGCGGTTATATATTGCAGTGAGACGATGTAAGATTTGTGGATCCGGACAAATTGTGCCTGCGGCAGCTGGTCCTCGATGGCCTTCATACCCATGCGGGTAATGACGGCTTTAGCGCTGCTTTTGAGATGGATCTTGAGGTAATCCTTTAGTCCCTCGATGTACATAATATCGGCGAAACTGATCTTCACAAGGCTGTAGTCAACATGCACAAAAATGTACGGTAGCTCCTCCTGGGCGGGGCGGGCCTGGTTCCGCAGCAGGTACAGGTCATGGGCTTTATGGCAGGCTTTCATGAAACGGTCGACCGCCACGGGCTTTACGAGGTAATCCACCACGTCCAGGTTAAAACCTTCTAGGGCATATTTTTCATAGGCGGTGACCAGGATGCACAAGGGTGGCCTGGGGAGCGACTGGATCAGCTGGAGGCCGGTCAGGCCCGGCATTTGAATATCCAGGAAGATGAGATCGATGGATTGGGTGTTGAGCACGCTAAGGGCATCCATTGCATTGTCGCATGCTGCTTCCAGGGAGAGGAACGGTAGTTTGCTGATGTTGTCCGACAGCAGTTCCAGCGCGAGCGGTTCGTCATCTATTGCCAGGCATTTCATCATAGCAGGTGCAATTTACAGGTTCGGCTTCAGGCAAGTATAATCAGCAGCTGAACGGAAAAAAGGTGGTCGGCGGAAGATATAGTAAGCGTATGTTTTTTACCGTAAAGCAGGTTCAGCCTTCTTTTCACGTTGGCCAGGCCGATACCCGAGGAGTTGTCTTTTATTTCGGCGGAGTTCGGATCGAAACGGTTGCTGACCGCGAACAGGAGCCGGTTTTTTTCCGCTTCTAGCCGGATATCGATCGCTGCATCCTCTACGATGCCGGTGCCGTGTTTGAAGGCGTTTTCTACAAAGGGGATGAGCAGCATGGGTTCGATCATCAGCAGTTCACTGCCGCTGTGCATGTGTACGGTTACCTTTACTTTTTTACCGAAGCGCTGCTGCTGCAGGTCGATAAAACTCTGGAGGTAATCCATCTCTTTTTCGATGGATACTTTCTCTTCATCGGCTTCATACAGCATGTAGCGCATGAGGGAAGACAGTTTGATGAGGGATGGCTCGAGGAGGTCCGACTGCTTGCGGGCGAGCGCCACCATATTGTTGAGCACGTTGAACATAAAATGCGGGTTTACCTGGGACCGGAGCAGGGACAGCTCTGTTTTCAGCATTTCATTCTGCCGTTCCTGCAGCAGGGTATCCGATTTTATTTTATCGCCGATAAGGCGGTAGGCGGTGCTGAGTCCGAAAATGAAGAGATAGATGAGGAAGTTAAAAAAGACAGACCGGTAATTGAAGCTGATCCGACCGAAAAAAACGAAGGAGAACAGGTGTACCGCACCAAGGATAACGATAAAAATGAAGGCATGAACCAGGGCAAACTCCCAGTATTTTTTTTTGAAGATAAATGCCGGAATGAGGCGGTGCACGTTGAGGTAAAAAAGGACCGCCCAGATGCTGCTCATCACCAGCGTAAAATACAAGCCCAGATCCGGTCCGTGGTGGGCGGTGGCTGCGGCGGGTTTCTCGTTGTCGGGCGAACGCAGCAGATAGGGCAGCGAAAAGAAAAAGATCCAGGCGGCAAGATGAAAAGAAATCGTTGCCCACTTCCGGTTATACCAGGCTGGTTTCATGCCGCCAAATTAGGGATATAAAAAATACGGTGTGCCGGGGAACGGAAATGCTGCGACGTAGCCGGGAAATCCAGCGATGAACCGGCAGGCTCCATTTTGCCGCGGGGTCGGGAAGGCAGCTATTCTTTAGCCTGGTAGCGAATTTTTACAGCGGCGCTTTTCTGTTCGCTGGATGCCAGGCGCACTTCATATTTGTTGATACCGGCCGTGATGACGAGCAGGGCGGTGTTGGGCGGTATGGTGCCCAGGTTATCTGCATACATGACCAGTTCGTAATCTGTGTTCTGAAAGGCATTGAGGGTAACCGTTAGTGGAGTAGCTTTCAGCATCTGGCGGTAGAGCAGCAGTTTACCGTTGAGGAGCACGGTAATGGTGTCATTGTCAATTTCAGCGTTGTCGTAAAAATCGAGGCGGATGTCGCCGGAGGGAACAACGATTGTTTTAACCAGTTCTTTAGTGCGTGGCGCCAGGTGGAGGTTCTGCTGCAATTGCTGGAGGTCGGGTGCCTGGTTGATGTCTACTGCAAAGTCTGATTTCGCAACCCGGTGGAGGACGATTTTATAGGAAGGACAGTTGTTATAGCCACCGAATTCGCGGCCTTTGCAGTCCCCGGATAAAGTTTCCTGGTCGCCAGACTGGCTCCAGTTCAGGTCATAGGTTTTTATACAGGGTACGCAGCCGTCTGGGATATGCGTTTCCATGAGGGTATTTTCGATAATGACCATTCTTTTGGTGGTGCCATTATACCGACCGATAAAATCCAGTTTTACATACCGGGTCACGTCGTGGTAGTCGAACGCAACGCCGCTTAGGGTATGGGCGGTGGGCACATAATTTATCTGGAGTTCGATATGGTATTCCGGGTAACAGCCGCCGGCGGCCTGGGTGAGGGTGCCCCGCCAGATGCCGCTGAGATCCTGGCCAAAAATGGTCATCGCCGGGAGCAGGAAAGTGAACAGGAGAATTTTGCGCATGCGTAAAAATAGGAAACAAAATACTGCAGCAGCCGGATTGGTTAAAAGCTAAGGATGGTGATGGTTACCGCGGCTTTTCGTACCGGAAGATCACGACGGCATTTTTCTGTTCGGTGGAGGCAATGCGGACCTCGTATTGTTTATCCCCCGCCTTCACCACCATCAGGGAGGTGTTGGGCGGGATATCACCGAGGTTGTCAGCTACCATCACCAGTTCATGGCTCTCCGGTCCGTCGTCGAGTTTTAACTTAAGGGTAATGGCTTTTGTCATGAGCATCTGGTGGTTGACGACGAGTTTATTATCGAAGTACACTGAAATGGTATCGTGATCAATGGTGCCGTTATCGTAAATATCAATCGTTATTTCGGGGGTTGCTGAAGTAATGGTTTGTACCACTTCGTTCTCCCGGTTTTTGATGACCATGGGTACCACTACCGGGGCTTTCATTTTTATGACCGGCATGGGCTTGTCCGGTTGAGGTTCCTGCTTCAGGCGCGCCGAAGCAATGTCTTTCTGTTTAGGTGGCGCAAGCTGCGGGCGAGCTGGGATAGGCTTATTCCTCGCCGTGACGGTCGGGGGGGGACCGAGTGGCTTTCTCCGCGGGGGTGTTGCCGTAGTCTTTCGAGTTTTAGCAAGCGGTTCCGGGGCGATCTTTTTTATCGTGGCGGTGTCCGTTTTCTCTTTTTTATGTTTTGCCAGGAATGGTTCTTTATAGAAATCGGAAGTGACTACGCGCCGCAGGAAAACCTTTCCCCTGCCGCAGGCTGCTGAATCCGTTTCGCGATAGCTGCTGTACCGGCCTTCCAGGAATTCTTCGTCGCCGTTTTTGCTGTACTGCATGAAACAAATCATCCAGCAGGCATAACTGCTTTCCGACATTTTCAGTTCCAGCAGTTTGATTTCCTGCAGCACCACTTTACCGGTGCCGGGGTTGATGGTTCCTTTCGCAGAAGCCTTGCCATAAAAAACGGTGGTTTTGTAGGAGTAGGTAACCCCGGATATTTTTTTGCCTTGCTGATCGATTTGAACTTCGTATTTGTACCGGTCTTCCAGATTGAACATGTCCGTCATACTGTTGTCTGCACTTACAAAACTGCCCCGCCAGATACCGGACAAATCTTGTGAAAAAGAACAGAGGGAAAGCGAACAAATAAGACAGGTAAAAAATAATCTCATAGAGCCAATTTACAATTTAGGGCACCAAATTAATCATTGCAATTTCACTGAAAACTTATGGTATATCTGCCAAGACTTCGTTAATTTTGCGGTTCTTTAAAAGCCGGAAGCCATCCAAACGAAAGCCGTTTTTGCTGAACCCGGTAAGTGTTCGTGCGGGGCAGAAAATATACCATAAATCATGATCAGAATTACATTACCGGACGGGGCAGTGAAAGAATTTGAATCGGGTGTTACGGCGATGCAGGTCGCAAAATCCATCAGTGAAGGACTCGCACGCAAAGTGCTGGCAGCAGAAGTTGGCGGCCAGGTGTGGGATGCCACCAGGCCGATAACAGAAGACGCTTCGCTGAAGCTCCTTACCTGGGACGATGCCAATGGAAAGTCCACCTTCTGGCATTCCAGTGCGCACCTGATGGCCGAGGCCGTGGAAACGATGTTTCCCGGGGTTAAATTCTGGGTAGGCCCGGCGATCGAAAAAGGGTATTACTATGATATGGACCTGGGTGGCCGCCAGCTGACAGAAGAGGATTTGCGCAAACTGGAAACGAAGATGACCGAGCTGGCCCGGCAGAACAATCCTTATATCCGTAAAGAGATCTCAAAAGCCGATGCGGTTCATTATTTTGAGGAAAAGGGCGACGAATACAAACTTGATTTGCTGGGTAACCTGGCTGACGGAGGCATTACCTTGTACAGCCAGGGTAATTTCACGGATTTATGCCGTGGTCCGCATATCCCGGCAACCGGGGCTATCAAAGCCATCAAACTGACCAATATCGCCGGCGCGTACTGGAAAGGAGATGAAAAAAACAAGATGCTGACCCGGGTGTACGGGGTTACGTTCCCTGCGCAGAAAGAGCTGGATGAATACCTGCTGATGCTGGAAGAAGCGAAGAAAAGAGATCACCGCAAGTTGGGCAAGGAGCTGTCGATCTTTACAATGGATGATGATATCGGCCCGGGGCTGGTTTTGTGGATGCCCAATGGTACCATTATCATCGAGGAGCTGGAAAAACTGGCCAAGGAAACGGAGTCAGCGGCCGGCTATAAAAGGGTGGTCACCCCGCATATTGCGAAGGAAAATCTTTACCTCACCAGTGGTCACCTGCCGTATTACAAGGACAACATGTTTCCGCCGATGGAACTGGACGGGGTTAAGTATTACCTGAAGGCGATGAACTGCCCGCATCACCACAAGATATTTTCTGCGGAGCCGAAGAGTTATAAAGAAATGCCGGTGCGGCTGGCCGAATACGGCACCTGTTACCGGTATGAACAAAGCGGTGAGCTGTTTGGGCTGATGCGGGTGCGCTGCCTGCACATGAACGACGCGCACATCTATTGTACCCGTGAACAGTTTGCCGCCGAGTTCCGGGCGGTAAACGAGATGTACCTGAAATATTTCAAGATTTTTGGCATCGAGAAATACGTGATGCGGCTGTCCTTGCATGACCCCGCGAAGCTGGGTCAGAAATACATTGATGAACCGGCGCTGTGGCTGGAGACGGAGGAGATGGTACGGCAGGTGCTGAAGGAAACGGGCACCCCCTACGTGGAAGTGCAGGATGAGGGGGCGTTTTACGGACCGAAGATCGACGTGCAGATCTGGAGCATTATCGGGCGGGAATTTACGCTGGCCACCAACCAGGTAGATTTCGCCCAGGGCAGGCGTTTTAAGCTCGAATTCACCAATAAGGACAATATGGCGGAAACCCCGCTGATCATCCACCGGGCCCCGCTGGGTACCCACGAACGGTTTATCGGGTTTTTGCTGGAACATTATGCCGGTAAATTCCCGACCTGGCTGGCGCCGCTGCAGGTTAAGATTTTGCCCATCAGCGATAAATATTTACCATATGCACAATCTCTTTCCGATAAGCTTAAAATAGCGGATATTCGTGTAGCGGTGGACGACCGGAACGAGAAGATCGGCAAGAAGATACGGGACACCGAGCTGCTCAAAGTGCCGTATATGCTGGTGGTCGGTGAAAAAGAAATGAATGACGAAACGGTGTCTATCCGCCGGCAGGGTAAAGGCGATGCGGGTACGAAAAGTGTCGACGAGTTCATGACAGAAATT
The DNA here is from genome assembly GCA_038229695.1 of Chitinophagales bacterium. Lineage (GTDB taxonomy): Bacteria > Bacteroidota > Bacteroidia > Chitinophagales > Chitinophagaceae > JACMLD01. Next base: position 11,965 of record JBBROE010000122.1, read on the forward strand.
CTGGATGAAATAAAGCAGCGAAAAGGGGAATGAATTTTGTTGTGAGGGCTACCAAACCATACAGGAGCATATCGGGCAGGTTTTTCCTGCGGGCTGGAGTTGGCTCCGGCGAAATATTTTTAATCTAAAATTTGTAAATGGCATTTCCACCCAGGCCCCCGAGGGGCGCTTTCAATCCAAGGTTCAGAAAAGAACAACAGCAGGAACATCGCACCAACCACATGATCAGGGTACCCCAGGTAAGGCTGGTAGGCGACAACGTACAGGTAGGGGTATACAGCATCCAGGAAGCGTTGCGTTTCGCCACGGATCAGCAGCTTGACCTGGTGGAGATATCCCCGCAGGCGGATCCCCCGGTTTGTAAAATAATTGATTACAACAAGTTTTTATACGAAAAGAAGAAGAAGGAAAAGGAGATGAAGGCGAACAGCAAGGTCTCCGAAGTGAAAGAGATCCGGTTTACGCCCAATACGGACGACCACGATTTCGATTTCAAAGCCAAGCACGCAGAGAACTTCCTGCGGGAAGGCAATAAGGTGAAAGCCTATGTGCAGTTTAAAGGACGAGCCATCCAGTTCAAGGAACGGGGGGAATTGCTGATCCTGAAATTTGCGGAGCGGCTGTCAGAATTCGGTGTGCTGGAAAGCCTGCCTAAGATGGAAGGAAAGCGCATGCTTGCCATCTGGGCACCCAAAAGCCAGAAAAAGAAGACCGACAAGCCTTCCGGTCCAAAAGAACCGAAAGAGCCCCGCGAACCGCGCGAACCCAGGCCGCCAAGGCCCGAGGGCACGCCTCATGGTCCGCTAAAGGCCCAGGCACCGGCGGAGACGGCAGCGCCACCCGCCAGCGGTCAGGCGGAGGGTTAGTCAGACATGTATTGCTTTGATACGGCAGCGGTTCCTACCGCTGCTTTTTTTTGGCCGGTCAGCTGCCGGGAAGGGCCCCGCCCTGGGGGTAATTGGCGCAGATTGTGGATCGGGGAAACAGCGGTGATTTTCCCCTTGTTTTTTTACCGGGAATCCTTACCTTTGCAGCCCTATAAAAGCCCCCGCAGGAGGGTGCATACAAATCCTGTTATTGCCCAACCGGCTCCATAAGTGTTCCGCCTGTGCGGATCCGCCATCAGGGCAGCACCTAAAAATGCATGCAACATGCCAAAGGTTAAAACAAACTCCAGTGCTAAAAAACGTTTTAAAATAACGGGCACAGGCGAGATTACCTATCAAAAAGCGTTCAAGCGCCACATCCTCACCAAGAAATCCACTAAACGCAAAAGAGCCATGCGCATAAAGGGAACCGTTAGCCCGGCCAACCTTTATTTTGTGAAACGCCTGCTCCGGCTGAAGTAATCAACCCTGATCATCATTTATTATTAAACTCATTTAAGATATGCCACGTTCAGTAAATTCTGCTGCTTCAAAAGCCCGCAGGAAA
>JBBROE010000123.1:0-13216 GCA_038229695.1 Chitinophagales bacterium
ACGAATGTCAACAAAGAAAAGAATTTTATTCATAGCCAGTGAAATGTCACCTTACCTGGAAATGACGGAGTTTTCGGAAATCGTTAACAAACTGGCGATAAAATCGAATGACAGCGGTTTTGAGATCCGCTGTATTATGCCTCGTTTCGGTGTAATTAATGAGCGGCGTCACCGGCTCCATGAAGTAGTCCGGCTTTCGGGCATCAATGTGACGGTGGACAATGACGATTATCCCCTTCAAATCAAGGTGGCCTCGCTGCCCAATGCCCGGTTGCAGGTTTATTTTCTTGACAACGAAGACCTCTTCAAACGGAAGTATATTTTCCACGATGAAAAAGAAAAATGGTTCGAAGACAACGGGCTTCGGGCAGTGTTTTTCTGTAAGGGCGCTATAGAGACGGTTAAAAAATTCGGATGGCCGCCGGATATCATTCACTGCAGCGGCTGGATGACCGGCCTGGTTCCTCTTTACCTGAAAACGGTATATAAGAAAGAACCTGTTTTTTCCCATAGCAAAGTGGTTTTCACCATTGGCCAGAATACGTTTAAGGAAAAACTGGGGGCCGCGTTTCCTAAGGTGGTCAATATTAACCCGGCTTTTATCAAGGACAAGGACCTCGAGGTCTTTAAGGACGCCAGCAATTCGGCCATGTTCCGGGGAGGAGCCGCTTTCGCTGATGCCATTACCTTTGGGGCGGAGAAGATTGAAAAAAAGCTGGTCGATGAATTCGGGAAGGTAAAAGGTAAGAAGGTGCTGGCCTACAATGCCGAGAGCGATTTGACCGATTACCTCCAGCTGTATACCGATCTCGCCAAATAGTGTATTCCGCGTCTGGTCAGCTGCCGCCTGGTTGCCTGCTCAGCTGTATTCCCGTTTGCCGGCCGGGCTAAGGCCGGGTGTTACAAAAAGATTGTTTTTCGGGTCAGAAAAGCAGTTAAAATTTAAGAAATACCGGATCGGCGATTATCTTTGCGCAACCGAAAAACAGGGTTGACAATCCACTCATTTCCTGTTCCCGGTTGCATCGCTTTACCATCATCAAATAAAATAATTTTTCTTTATGTCTTACCTGTTCACCTCGGAAAGTGTTTCTGAAGGTCACCCCGATAAAGTGGCCGACCAGATCTCTGATGCCCTAATTGATAATTTCCTGGCTTTTGATCCGCAGTCTAAAGTTGCGTGTGAGACGCTGGTAACCACCGGGCAGGTTGTACTGGCCGGGGAGGTGAAATCCAAAGCCTATTTGGATGTACAGGAAATCGCCCGCGGCGTGATCCGCAAAATCGGCTATACCAAGAGTGAATATATGTTCGAGGCCAATTCCTGTGGGATTCTTTCCGCCATTCACGAGCAATCGGCGGATATCAACCAGGGTGTGGACAAAACTAAAAAAGAGGACCAGGGTGCCGGGGACCAGGGGATGATGTTTGGCTATGCGACCAACGAAACCGACGATTATATGCCGCTGGCACTTGACCTTGCGCATAAAATATTACTTGAACTTGCCGTTTTACGCCGGGAATGCAAACAGATTAAATACCTGCGCCCGGATGCCAAAAGCCAGGTGACCCTGGAATATGATAATGACAACCGTCCCGTCCGCATCGATGCCATCGTGGTGTCTACCCAGCATGATGACTTTGACACAGATGCAAAAATGTCGCAAAAAATCAGGGAAGATATTATAGCTATCCTTATTCCCAGGGTGAAGGCTAAATATAAAAAGTACGCGAAACTGTTCAATGATAAAATAAAGTATCACATCAACCCCACCGGCAAATTTGTCATCGGCGGACCCCACGGGGATACCGGGCTGACCGGCAGAAAAATTATCGTGGATACCTACGGTGGAAAAGGCGCTCATGGCGGCGGCGCATTCAGCGGTAAGGATCCGAGCAAGGTAGACCGTTCTGCTGCTTATGCAACACGGCATATCGCGAAGAACCTGGTGGCAGCCGGTGTAGCAGACGAGGTGCTGGTGCAGGTGTCTTATGCCATCGGCGTAGCCAAACCGACGTCTATCAATGTGAAAACATTCGGTACGGCCAAAGTGGATATGACCGACAGCGAAATCGAGACCATCGTGGAGAGCATTTTCGATATGCGTCCTTATTTTATTGAACAGCGCCTGAAACTGCGTAACCCGATATACAGTGAAACGGCTGCGTACGGACATATGGGAAGAAAATCAGAAATCGTTGAAAAGATATTTACTTCTCCCGATGGAAAGCAGGTCAAAAAGAAAGTAGAATTGTTCACCTGGGAAAAGCTTGATTTTGTGCCGAAAGTTAAAAGAGCGTTCGGTCTGAAATAATATCGCTTATCACGAAGCCTCCCGGTCACCGGGAGGTTTTTTATTAATTGCCGATGTCAACTACAGACAATCCCTGGAAAATCCTGGGTGAAAAAAAAGTATACGACAACCCGTGGATTGCCGTGACTGAATATGATGTCATCAATCCCGCAGGGGGAAAGGGTATCTATGGCAAGGTGCACTTTAAAAACCTGGCGATAGGCATTCTGCCGCTTGATGAAGACCTGAACACTTACCTTGTAGGACAGTTTCGTTTTACCGTGAATGCGTACAGCTGGGAAATACCAGAGGGCGGCGGCCCGGAAGGCACACCGGCCCTTGCGGCTGCGCAACGCGAATTACTGGAGGAAACCGGGCTGGTGGCCGGGGAGTGGACCAAGATCCTGGATATTCACCTGTCCAACTCCGTTAGTGACGAATTCGGCCAGGTGTTCCTGGCCAGGCAGCTGGTGCAGCGTGAAGCCGACCCGGAGGAAACAGAAAAATTACAGGTCAGGAAACTTCCGTTTGCAGATTTATATAACATGGTGGAAAAGGGGATGATCACCGACTCGCTTACCATCGTGGCGGTACAGAAAGTTAAACTGATGCTGCTGGAAGGAAAACTTTAAAAGATTTATTTTGAATTCATCCCTCATCATAGGAAGGCAACCGCTCGTAGAGGCAATACTCGGCGGCCGGGCCATCGATAAAATATTGTTCCAGCGGAATGTGAGTGGGGAGTCCATCGGCGAAATCCGGAAACTGGCCAAGGAGAAAAATATCCCCATCCAGCAGGTGCCGCCTGAAAAACTGCATAGTCTTACCCGGGCAAATCACCAGGGTGTGATTGCCTTCGCCGCCATGATTGCTTACCAGGATTTGCAGGCCGTGATTGACTTTGTCGTAGGCCGCGGCGATATTCCCTTGTTCATGCTGCTTGACGGCATAACCGATATCCGCAACATCGGGGCAATTGCCAGGACCGCGCTTTGCTGTGGCGTTTCCGCCCTCGTCATCCCCGATAAAGGGGTGGGTGCCTTGCAGGAAAAGGCGCTCAAATCGTCAGCCGGCGCGCTGGAGAAAATACCGGTCTGCCGCGTGAACAGCCTGATGAAAGCCGTTGACGATCTTCACCTGAACGGCATCAAAGTATTTGCCAGCGAGATGACAGCCCCCGGAAAGGTACAGGAGCTGAACCTGGCCGAGCCCTGCGCCTTTGTGATGGGGAGTGAAGACCGGGGTGTTCATCCGCCGCTGATGAAGATATGCGATCAGTCGTTCCGTATTCCCATGGCCGGAGACTTTGAGTCACTGAATGTGTCGGTGGCAGCCGGCATGATCTTGTATGAAGCCATGCGGCAGCGCATGAAGTAGGGTAGTCAACAAACCCGCTATAAACCCTAAGGATACCGGGACGCGCGTACCCACGGAACACCAACCATCGCCACCGGCTTACAACCGAACCGACACGGTAAACGCCGGGTAGCTTTGCAGCGCAGCCTTAACTCCGGGTAAGGGCCGGGTGTTTATCATCCCCACACCGGTACTTACCCGGCTGATCTTTCCATGACAGTAGATGGCACTGGCAAAAAGGGGAATACTGGCAGAAGCGACGCCTATCCCCAAGTATTCGATCACTATTCCAGAAAAGTCGAGAAATTCGGCATTCTGCTGGGCATGGGCACCCGCGATGGCCGCGACCGTTCCGCCGGCCAGCGTAAGACATCCCCAGACCAGGAAGTGCGAACTCATTAAACGGTAGTCTTTTTGCGTTACCCGGGCAGCGTCCGGCCGCATTTGCTGCGCGATACAACTGGCTGCTAGGCCGGCGCACAGCATGAGGCAGGTAATTTTTTTCATGTTATCATTTTTTTCGGTGAATAAATTGTGATTTGCTTCCTTGATAACGTGAATGTACATCCGGGTACTGCGATGCAATAATTGGAAAATACTGCCTGCACTGCAGCAGCGGCGGGGCAGGCAACCTTCCTGCGCCGTGCCGGGAAGCAGGTTTTGATTTCAATAAAAAAAAAGAGTAATTTCAGGTACACTTGCAGTTCCTGCAAAAAAGGGTCACCGGGTTTGCAGGAATCCTCAAATTAAACCTTAACATGAACCCTCCTGATGTACAGGTGTTGTTTTTCCGGCACCTAAAAACCGTGTTGCCCCCGCATCTATCCATGGTAGACGAGATTGCCGATATCCTTGGCATAAGTATAGACAGCGCTTACCGGCGCATCAGGGGAGATAAGCCCATCGATCTCGCCGAGACCCACAAACTGTGCAGCCATTTTAACATCTCGCTCGACCAGTTACTGAATCTCCGCAACGATACCTTCATCTTTAGTGGAATTTTAAAAAGGCCCCAACAGCTAAATGACTTCGAGGCGTGGCTGGATGATGTGCAGGCAAACCTGGAATTTATTACCTCCAATCCTCACCGGCAGGTATATTTCCTGATGAAGGACATTGCACCCTGGGTTCACTTCCTGATCCCGGAACTGGGCGCCTTCAGGGCTTTTTTTTACATGAAATCGATCCTGCTGGACGAACGGCTGAAAGGGGTCAGGTTTTCGCTGAACGATCAGCGGTATGAGGTTTACCGTTCACAAATAAAAACCATCAGTGAGCTATATTCGCGCATATCCATTACCGAGATATGGAATATTGAAACGCTCAACAGCGTGCTGAACCAGGTGCAGTTCTATTTCGATGCCGGTGCATTCGCGGATAAGCAGGATGCCCGGGTGATTCTTGAGAAGGTGGATGAATTGGTCAACCATACAGAAAGGCAGGCAGAACTGGGCCAAAAGTTCACTATTGGCACGATGCCCGGAGCAACTTCAGCATCGTACAGGATGTTTGTAAATGAACTTATCCTCGGAAACAACAGCCTTTTGGCAGAAGTCGGAAATACCCGCATCACTTTTATCAACCACAGTGTGCTTTACTTCATTGCCACCAGGGACCAGCGTTTTAACGATTCCATGTACAACGACCTGGAAAACCTGATGAAGAAATCAACATTAATCAGCACGGTCGGCGAAAAAGACAGGGCGCATTTTTTTAACCGGCTGCGGGATAAGATAGCTGACAGGCGCGCTGGTCTTCTGTAAATACCCACTATTTTTGTATTCGGATGGAACAGCCGCAACCGCTAAAACTGATCGAATGTCCCCGTGATGCCATGCAGGGCTGGAAACAGTATATCCCGACCGCCATCAAAATTAACTACCTGAACACCCTTTTGCAGGTTGGGTTTGACACCCTCGATTTTGGCAGTTTTGTATCGCCGAAAGCCATCCCTCAACTGGCAGACACAAAGGAAGTACTGGCCGGCCTGGAGCCCGGTTCAAAAACGAAGCTGCTTGCCATCGTCGCCAACCTAAGAGGGGCTGCAGAAGCGGTTGGGTACGAAGCGATAAAATACATCGGTTATCCATTCTCGGTCTCGCCTACCTTCCAGCGGCTCAACACCAACAGCGCACAAGAGGCTTCTTTCCGGCTTGTTGGTGAGCTCATTGAAATTTGTGTGAAACATAATAAAGTACCGGTGATATACCTGTCGATGGGGTTTGGAAATCCGTACGGCGATCCTTATTCGGCGGAGTTGCTGTTCGATTGGGCCGCCGGGATAGCGGGCCTGGGAACGCCAGTTATCTCCGTCGCGGATACTGTGGGAATGGCCACTCCTGAATTGATTTATGCCGTTACCAGCGAACTGGTGAAGCAACTTCCGGAAACGGAAATCGGCGTACACCTCCACGCATCCCCGGCGTTGCGGACCGAAAAGCTGGGCGCCGCAATCCGGGCCGGCTGCCGCCGGTTCGATGGTGCCATGAAGGGGGTGGGCGGTTGCCCGATGGCCAATAATGAATTGGTGGGAAACATGGATTCGGAGCTCATGATTGGTTATTTTAACAGCCTGGGATATCAATTCCACCTGGATGGACAGGCACTCCGGGAGAGCAGCCGGCTGGCCGGTGAAATTTTTTATGATCACCAATCCGGCTCGCAGGTAACGGCATCGGCCCACTAAATTTTTACGCGTACATGGAATTTCAGCTACCCATACAGGTAAAGCCCGTCAAAGAACAGGTTCATTACCGCGGACCGGTTATGCTTACCGGTTCCTGTTTTACGGAACACATCGGGAACCGGCTGCAGGATGCAAAATTCCGGGTGATGCAGAACCCCAATGGTATCCTGTTTGATCCTGCCAGCGTAACCGCCAGCCTCGAAAGCTATGTCGACAACCTGCCCTGTACGGAAGGGGATTTGTTTTTCTTTCATGAATTGTGGCAAAGCTGGCAGCACCACGGGGTATTTTCAAACACGGATCAGCAGGCCTGCCTGCAGCACATTAATCACACCCGTAACGCAGCACACCTCTTCCTTAAAACCGCCACACACCTGATTGTTACACTCGGGTCGTCTTTTTCTTACCGGCTCCAGGCTCAGCCAGGGTGGGGACTCTTTGACGGGCCGGTTGCGAATTGTCACCGCGCTCCCCAGCAATGGTTTCAAAAGCACTTAATGGAAATTGATGAAATTACCGGCCTCCTGGAAAATTGTATCAGGAAACTGCTCGGGTACAATCCCTGGTTGACGATCATGTTCACGGTCAGCCCCGTCAGGCACATCCGGGACGGGGTGGTCGACAACAATCGCAGCAAGGCCAGGCTAATCGAGTCTGTGCACCGGCTGGCGGCAACCTTCGACCAGGTGTACTATTTCCCGGCGTATGAGCTGGTGATTGATGTGCTGAGGGATTACCGGTTCTTTGATATCGACATGGTTCATCCCAATTACCCGGCCACGGAATTTGTGATGGAACATTTTGTCAATGCCTGCATACGGAAAGAAGAGCGGCCTGTAATGGAGCAGGTAAAAAAAATGGTCATGGCCGCACGGCACCGGTCTTTACAGCCATCAACCAACGCGCACCGGCAATTTTTGGAGGCCCATTACAATAAGACGCTTGAACTGGTGGACCGGTATCCGTTTTTGGATATGGCTGAGGAACTGAAGCATTTCCAGCAGTCGTCCTGACGGCCGCAACTAAACAACGCCTGTGCGGATCTCCATCTTTTCTAGCAGGATCAACTGGTTAAGTGCCCGGTTCAGGTTTTGTTCCGGGTAGTGCGTGTGGTAATAGCGATCGTTCTCCAGGAAGTCAGTGACAAAACGCAGACTTTGCATGAAAGTAAGGATCAGCCCGGCCTGCGGCAATATTGCTTTTTCTGCTTCGGTGAGTCCTGCTCCAAATCCTTCGGTATAAGCTTCAATAATCGTTTTGAACAACAGCGGGTCCACATCGATATTTTCCCAGGCGGTGCTGTTTTCTTCTTCGGTACAAGCCATCGTCCTAAGCATATCACCGATATCGGAAAAGATTTTCCCCGGCATAATGGTATCGAGATCCACCACGCACACGGCCTTACCGGTTTCTTCGTCAAACAGCACATTGTTGATTTTGCAGTCGTGGTGCATGATGCGCACGGGGTAAGCCGCATTGTCGCTGCTGATCCGGTGATACAGGTGGACCAGTGCAGTCCTGGCACGGAGTTCCGAAATCACGTGCGTAGCCTTAAGCAGTCTTTTGATTTCGCCTTTACGGATGCTGGCTTCAAACTGTTCATACCGGACGGCCAGGTTATGAAATTCCGGGATGATGCTGTCGAAGCTGGTGGGATCGATGCCGGACAAAGACGCCGTGAACAACGCAAATGCCTGCACGGCGGATCGTACGATAACCGGATCCCTGGTTACCGGCAGGGTGATGGTAGAAGGCATAAAAGTGGTTGCCCGCCAGAAATTATGGTTACCATCTTCAAAAAAATACTGACCCGACAAGGTTTTTTCCAGTGGACTGCAAATTTGTAATTGCCGGCTATTCTGTCCTTCCTGAATGAGCCTGTAATTGCGAATAATTTTTTGAGGTTCCGTAAAAGTGCTGGTATTGAGGCGTTGCAGCACCAGGGGCGCCCGGTCTGCATAGCGAACGAGCCAGGTTTGATTAATCAGGCCGTTGCCCAGGGGCGTGATCGCGGACACCTCGTTTCCGTATTGTTTTGCGGCGTCTAGCTGTAACTGCGGGTTGATGCTGGTCATGAATCGGGTAGTGGTGATGGTTATCTGTCAGTACTCATCGGTAAGAGCAAACTCATTCTTCCTGTTCATCCACCGGCCGCTGCTAAAATCAGGAAAATCGACCGTGGCATTACCCAGCTCAATACTTTTTTCGCTCAACGGGGTGATGGCGCTCCAGCAGGCGGCGTCGTATACGTCCAGTGGTGTGGGCAGTCTTCTTTTGGCGGCTTCGATAAAACCGTGAAGGACGAAAAAGTCCATGCCGCCATGCCCGGCATTGGCTGTTTCCTTACTCCATCGAGCCCATAGGGGGTGATCATATTTTTCCAGCCAGGATTTGGCATCTTCCCATTCATCTTCTTTCGCCGCCATGCCTTCGATATAAATCGATTTGTTTACATCCATCCAGATGCCATGGGCGCCCTGCACGCGGAAGCCCAGGGAATAAGGGCGAGGAAGGTTCGTATCGTGCTGCAGCAGAATTGTCTCGCCGTTTACACATTTCAACTGGGTGGTTACTACATCGCCAAGTTTAAAATTTATTTTTGCATTCGGATGATTGTCGCCCCCCACTTTCACCACGTAATCGTGTAATCCCCTGGACTTACTGGAAAAAGATGACAGTGAAAGAAAGCGGTTCCCGTGATTAATGTCCACCAGTTGTGCGATTGGCCCGATGCCGTGCGTCGGGTAAAGGTCTCCGTTGCGGTGAACTGAGTGGTTGGTTCGCCACCTCGCTTCCGAAAAAGCGGCCGGCCCGAATTCCGCGCCCTTTGCCGCGGTACCGTTATTAAATTTTATGCCGCGCAGGTCGTGCTGGTAACCGCCCTGGAGGTGAATGAGCTCGCCGAAAATTCCCTTCCTGACCATGTTTAGGATGGCCATTACATCGCGGCGATAACAAACGTTTTCGAGCATACTCACATTGGCCTGTTGTTTTTCCGCTTCGTGAACTACCTGCCAGTGGTCATCGAGGGTTATCCCCAGCATTACTTCAGTGCCTACGTATTTGATACCCGCCCGCAGGCTGTCAATCACCATCGGGCAATGCCATTCCCAGGGGGTAGCGATGATGACTGCGTCAATATTTTTCAGGTCGAGCAAATTCCGGTAAGCATAGGGATCGCCGGTAATCACTTTCGGCATCGGCTTTCCGGATTTGGTGATCACCCCTTTTGCACGGTCGAGCATTTTGGCATCAATATCACAGATGGCAACCACTTCCACATCGTTTCTCCGGAGCGCATTGTCGAGGTGGTTCTGGCCGCGGAGGCCGACCCCGATGAAGGCCAGTTTCACCACAGCGTCGGCTTTACCCGCAAAAGAAGCCGGCGAAAGCAGGCTACAGGCAGTGGCGGCTGCCGCCGACTGCCGGACAAACGTTCTTCTTTTCATATTGCAGCAATTTTTTGGATTGGAAAGATAACGGTTTAGGGAATAGGCAGGGGTCAATGGATCCGGTCACCCCGGATTTCAAGCCCGGACAGCACCGTTTTTTCATGGTCCAGCCATTCCTTCCATCGGTGCTGAACCACCTCCCTGTTGGCATAGGTTTCCGCCAGTTCGATAAAGAGGGTGTAATGACCTGCTTCACTTTCCATGAAGCGCCGGTAAAAATGGCGGAGGTATTCATCCTCCAATCCCTCGCTCAGGCGCTTGAAACGTTCGCAGCTCCGGGCTTCGATCAGCGCCATGGTAAGGAGGAGGTCGAGAAACCTGTCTTCAACGTTTCCGCCTTTGCGCTGAAAAGGAATGAGCTGGTTTACGTACAGGTCCTTTCGCTGTCCACCCAGCCGCAGTTTTCTTTTATGCAGCTCGGCAAGCACCAGCCTGAAATGGCCCCATTCTTCTGTTACCACCGGTGCCAGGGCATTCACCATGGCTTCCCGTTGCGGGTATTTTTGGATCAGGGAGATACAGGTGAGGGCCGCTTTCTGTTCGCAGTAGGCATGATCGGTGAGGATGTCTTCCAGGGAATGGCTGGCGAGGTCAACCCATCGCGGATCGGTGGGCAATTGCAGCCCGAGTATGTTTTTTACGTCTTCAGTTATCATTACTTTGCATACACTTATTACCGGTAAGCCGGCAAAGATATGAACGACAGTTTTCTGCTTCAAAGAATTCAGGAAAGGGAAGACCAGCAGGCGCTGCGGCAACTGGTATCGGGTTACCGCGGGATCGATTTCTGTTCTAACGATTACCTGGGCATAGCGACCAGCAACCTGCTGGCGTTTGGTAATGAAGGATATAAAAGCGGCAGCACCGGGTCCCGGCTGCTGACCGGCAATAATCGCTTTACCGAGGAGACAGAAATTCGCGTGGCGGATTTCCACCAATCACCTGCCGCCCTTTTTTTTAATTCGGGGTATGATGCCAATACCGGGCTGCTCAGCTGTGTGCCGCAGCGCGGGGATACGATACTTTATGATGCGCTGTCACATGCCTCGATCCGCGATGGCCTGCGGCTTTCCCTGGCTGCCTCTCATGCGTTTCGGCACAATGATACCGCCGATCTGAAAAAGAAGATGGAAGGCTGCCCGGGCAGGATATTCGTGGTTACTGAATCCCTGTTTTCTATGGATGGGGATCTTGCCCCGCTCGTGGAAATCGCCGGGCTGTGCAGCCAGCGTGGCGCCCTGCTGGTTATTGATGAAGCGCATGCCACCGGCGTAATTGGCAGCAGGGGAGAAGGGCTGGTACAGTCGCTCGGTCTTGAACAACAGTGTTTCGCACGGATTCATACTTTCGGGAAAGCATTGGGCTGTCATGGTGCCGTATTGCTGGGCAGCCGGTTGCTGCGCGATTACCTGGTTAATTTTTGCCGCCAGTTTATGTATACCACGGCCCTGCCACCGGTAGCCATTGCCGCCATTGGGCAGTCGTACTCCCTTTTCCCTGCCATGACGGCAGAACGAATGCAACTGGGTTTGCTGACCAGCCTGTTCCAGTCGGCCGACCTGCAGTTGACCCGACTGAAAAGTGATACCCCGGTGCAGTCGGTCATCATCCCGGGAAACAGGGCTGCGCGAGAACTCGCTTCGGCCTGCGTGGCCGGCGGGTGTGATGTGCGGGCGATTTTATATCCCACGGTACCGCGCGGTGCTGAGCGGGTACGCATCACGCTGCATGCTTTTAATACGGCCGCGCAGCTGCACCAGCTGGTGCGGTCGATTGGTCTGTTCACGGCTACCCGGCAGGCGCCGGGATTAATCAGCTGACCAGGCCGGGAGTAACTCGTTTGACGTTAAGCGAGGCTAATCAGGGCAAGTAGAAGAAACAGCATCCCCAGCAGGCGCCTGAGGCATCGGTGGGTGACAGCGACATGTAGTTGCATCATAAAAATTAACGGGGTGTCGCTCTTGCGGGACAATACCCGGGGTTGCTGCGACTTCCCTTATCAACCCGGTAAAATTCCACTGATCGGGATTGTTGCGCAATACCATTTTAGGGGAATGATCGAATGGCCGGCGCTGCCTGGCCTTACCGTTGTTTATAAAAAAAAGGGTTCAGTTAACAACGTAAAAAATCCATTACTTTCGGGCTTTCCCAAGAATACCATAATGAAATTCATTCCGCTACTGCTTGCTGCATTAATGACCATGTTTCTCCTGGTTATGCTGGGTACCACCGTGATGACACCGGTACCCCTCGGGTCGCTACTCAGTCCGCAGGAAGGCTTCTGGCAAAACGCCGTACCGGCGGATTACAATTATAATGACGACCCAGAAGTGAAAGGCCTCGAAGGAAAATCGGCCGTGTATTTCGATGACAGGATGGTGCCGCATGTATTTGCTGACAGTGACCGGGACGCCTATTTCATCGAAGGTTACCTGCATGCAAAATTCAGGCTCTGGCAAATGGAATTCGAAACCAGGGCAGCCGGCGGAAGGCTAAGCGAAGTGATGGGAAAACGAACCGGCTCACTGGACGTGCTGAATAAAGTCGACCGCTATTTCCGGCGGCTGGGTATGGTCTCCGCAGCTGAGAAGTCTTTACAGCAACTGGAGCAGGACAGCGCTACCAAAATGATGTGCGATGCCTATACCGCCGGCGTAAACAGTTATATTACCACGCTTACCCGGTCGCAGTTACCACTGGAGTATAAATTGCTGGGCTATCGTCCCGAGTTGTGGACAAATTTAAAAACCGCATTGTTTATCAAGTATATGGCCTATGACCTCGCAGGCGCGGAAAATGATTTTGAGTGGACGGCCGCAAGGAACGCGTTGTCCAAAATGGAATATTCGATGCTGAACCCGCTCCGGCCTGACTCACTCGATCCGATAATACCAATCGGCACGGCATTTCAGCAACCCGGTGTTAAGGTGAGCCCGCCAGCCACCGCTGATTCATTATATTTTACCTACCACCAGGATTCGCTTTACCTTCCATCACTACCGCAAAAGCCAGACCCGGATAATGGCAGCAACAACTGGGCAGTGGCCGGGTCAAAAACCAAAAGCGGGTACCCTATACTGTGTAATGACCCGCACCTTGGCCTGAACCTGCCCTCCTTGTGGTACGAAATACAGATCCACACGCCCAATTTTAATGCCTACGGCGTCAGCTTCCCGGCAGCACCGGGGATTATCATAGGCTTTAATGACAGTTGTGCCTTCGGCGTAACGAATGCCGGCCGTGATGTTCGCGACTACTACCGGATAGACTTCCAGGATGCTACGCATGCACGTTACCGTTATAATGGCGAATGGAAGGAAACCGAATTCAGGTACGAACACATCAGTATCAAAGGTGAGCCCGAGATGATTGAGACGGTTTCCTATACCGTTTTCGGGCCGGTGATTTTTGATGATCACTACGAAGCG
>JBBROE010000124.1:0-13212 GCA_038229695.1 Chitinophagales bacterium
AATATCGAGGTGGATCTGACTGACCTGGAGTTGAACGGCAACATTCGTGTTGAAGATGTGAAGCTTGAAAACTATGAAATTCTCAACTCTCCGCGTATTCCGCTGGCATCAGTGGTGCTGACCCGCCAGCTGAAACAGGAAGAGGCTTCGGCGCCGGCTGCCGGCGGTGCTGCGAAGGCGGCTCCTGCGGCCAAAGCGGCTCCTGCTGCGAAGGCTGCGCCTGCCAAGGGCAAATAAATAAAGTTGAAGAAGAATGCTATTTAGTCCTGTCATCCGTGGCAGGACTTTTTTATTTTCGCTGGTATGAACAAATACCTGTTGGTGGGCCTTGGAAACATCGGTGACGAATATGCGCATACCCGGCACAACATAGGGTTTGATGTGCTGGATGCCTTTGCGCAAAAGCGGGCAATATCTTTTCGCAATGACCGTTTGGCAGAGGTTGCGGAATGCAGCGTGAGGGGCAGGCAGGTCATCAGCATAAAGCCAACGACCTTTATGAATGCAAGCGGGAGAGCGGTAAAATACTGGATGGACCGGGAGCGCATTGCCATGGAAAACCTACTGGTAATTGTGGACGAAGTGGCCCTGCCGCTGGACAGGCTTCGGTTGCGGGGTTCGGGCAGCAGTGGGGGGCACAACGGATTACGGAGCATTGAAGAACACCTGTTGTCTGAAAATTATCCCCGGGTGAGGATGGGTGTCGGCAATAACTACCCGAAAGGCATGCAGGTGGAGTATGTGCTGGGGCGGTGGGATAAAGCGGAAATTCCGCTTGTCCTGAAGAAGATAAATGTTTGCACCGAACTGGTCGAAACCTTTGTCCAGCAGGGCATTTCAGCGGCTATGAATACCTTTAACAAATTATCGGTTAGTTTATGAATTATTCAACTGAATCGTTATTTTCGCAGAGGCACTGATTAGCGGCTACAGTTTTTTATTATTCAATTTACCGCGGAAACCCTGGTATTTACACAGGTGGAGCCCACGTGATTGTTCAAACAACCAAATCCTTTTATTGAATATGAAAATATTCTGTGTCGGCCGTAACTATGTAGCGCATGCCCATGAGTTGGGGAATGAAGTACCGGAGGAGCCCATCATTTTTATGAAACCCAAAAGCGCTTTATTGCAGGCGCATACTCCTTTTTATTATCCTGAATTTACCAATGAGCTGCATTATGAATGCGAATTGGTGCTGCGCATTTCCAAGAACGGAAAATATATCCAGGACCGGTTCGCCGCCAAATATTACGACGCGGTGACAGCGGGTATTGATTTTACTGCGAGGGATATCCAGAATGAATTGAAGAAAAAAGGGTTACCCTGGGAAAAGGCGAAGAGCTGGGATAATTCGGCTGTGATTGGAAAATGGGTTAACCTTACGGATATCAAAAACAAGAAGGATATCAGTTTTGGCCTGTATAAAAATAAGGAACTGGTGCAGCAGAGCAATTCTGGCCTGATGATCAACAGCTTTGATAAGATCGTAGCGTACATCTCCAATTATTTTTCGGTTAACATCGGGGATTTGATATTTACCGGTACGCCAGCCGGGGTAGGCGAGTGCGTGGTGGGCGATGAACTGGAAGGATTCATCGGGGAGGAAAACCTCTTTTCAGTGGAGGTCAAATAAAAAAGGTAACGCTCTTAATATAATACAAACACATCGTAATTGCTTTTCATGAACCGTCCTTCGGGATGGTTTTTTTGTTTCCGGCCGGAAATGACTAACGGTAAAGTATAGGTGTTTTTATGGCTGGGGTGCACGGGTATGCGGGTGGGGATGGAAACTTATGTTCCGGGGTCTTGCGTTCAACAGCCCTAATACCCGTCCCTGTATTTTGTATTTTTATTGCCGGCAGATTATCCAATTTTACCTTGCGATGGGAGATGTGGAAGATTGGGTGACCTGTAAAAAATCGATGTATGTTACTGAAATTGCTGCTGCAGTCGCACCTCCCGGAAAAGACCTGCCGGGAGATTGTCGATTTGTTTGCTGAAGATTATACCGCTACGGAGATTGCGGCGCTCACGGGCGTCAGCCGGGTAACGGTGAATCACCTGCTGAAGCTGCTGCGCCGGCAGATTGTACTGCACTGCGGCGAAAAGGCCGTGGAAGCAACCGGTCGCCCCATCAGCCGGTTCTGCGCGGAGCGCCCTGGAACCGCGGCAGCCTGTTTTGGATTGCTGGCGGTGGACGGGAAATTGTTTACGGCGGGGCTGGTGGACCCAATCACGGTTTCCGGTGATCAGCCGGTACCAAGTTTCCGTGCACAGCGCGAAATGATGAGCCGGCTGGGAAGAGACGGCGGCTTTTCAGCGGTAGCGGATTTTCAAGGCTGGCAGCTTTATCGCCTGTCAGCAGACCCCGGCGAAACAACAACGGTGGACCAATTCTGGGCTGAAACCTGTTCCCGGCTCCGCAAATTCAGGGGATTGCACCGAAATTCCCTGCACCTGCATGTAAAGGAATCCGAATTCCGGTTCAATAACCGCGACGGCAATATGCCGAGACTGCTCTCACTGCTGTTGTTGAAGGCGGGCGGGTCGGGCCAGGTTTGCCGATGAAAGGCAGGCCGGTTCCACACCCGGAAAAGCGCGCCTTCTTTTTTTGAGCATCATTTCCTGAAGTGCCGCGATTTCTATATTTTTGCAGCCCATTTGGGAGGAGGGTTTTAGTATTCCGGCGAGGTAGCTCAGTTGGTTAGAGCACAGGATTCATAACCCTGAGGTCACGAGTTCAAATCTCGTTCTCGCTACATCCAGATCAAGGACTTACGTTAAATCGTGGGTCCTTTGTTGTGCAGGACTGATTTTGCCGCGGCATGCTGCGATCGCAGCATCTATCCATTGCCGGCCAGGCGAAATAAAAATCCAGGGAGCCGGGATTAATATTGATTGATGCTTTGAACGCGACGAGCAACCGGCTGGGTACAAAAATGTCATGCCCTACTTTAAATCAATCATATTCAGGTCAAGCATGGGTGCTTCTTCCCAGGTAAGCATTGCATTGACTGGCTTCACTACAGTAAATTGATGTAAACCTTCAACCGTCACTATTTCTTCCGTGATAATTCCATCTTGAATAAGCTGGGCACGTCTGGTTCCATAAAGTAAGGGTTCCTTTGGGGTAATCCATTTAAGGCCATTATGAAAGGCCAGGTTAGCATAGGTGGCATCCTTAACCAATCCGTTTTGCGTTAAGAGGACCTCATCGGTACCCGTTGCTTTGAGCAGCTGGTTTAACCAGTCTCTGTTGCTGTACTTGTAGGGATAGGACTGATTCCCAATGTCGACGATTGATAAGCTTTTTATTTGTTTAATGGTATACAACTCAAACCCGACATGATACCGGCCCATCAAATCATATTTTACCCGGCACTTGTACACTATGTCCACGCAGCTGGGTTTATTTTCACAGGTATCGATAACATGGTGTAATGCTACCGACTTTTTTGCCCCTGACTGCAACAGCGTATGGTTCACCCTGTCCTGGTGAAAATATAGGTTTTCTGCTTTCCCGTTTATATATCTTATGGTTTCAAAAAATGGGTACATAAATTTTTTTAATCATTTCATGGTATTCTTTTTCTGCATCACTTTGTGCAGTTATTCCACCGCCGCTTCTGTACTGGTTGTTCGCCTGCAAATACCTGATTAAAACACAGCTGTCCAGACTTTCTCCATCAAAATAGCCGGCTACACCGGTGTAGTATCCACGCTCATTTTTTTCCGCTCTTTTAATGATTTCTTGTGTCTTGTTTTTTGGTGCACCGGATATCGAGCCTGCAGGCAATAAAGTAAACAGCAGGTCGCCAATTTTCTTGTGATAATCAGCAGGTAATTTTCCTTCAACGATAGAGCTTACCTGGCCTAATAGTCCCTGCCGGGTGCTTATTTCCTCATAATAACGGTATGTTGAAACATGAACATTGCTTGCGACCCTGCTTAAATCGTTCCTGATGAGATCTACAATAGTAGCATGCTCCGCTTTTTCTTTAGGGTCGTTCAGTATTATTTCTTTTGCATTATTGAGGCTGCCGTCAATCGTACCCTTCATAGGAAAGGAGGATATGGTATGATTCTTTATTTGTATAAATGTTTCCGGAGAAAAACAAACAAACTCATTTTTCAGCCAGCAAACGTATTTCGAACTTACCTGTTGGGCAATTTCTTCTAAAGATAATCCGGTGTCAATTTTTGTTTCGTTAGTGAGGTTTACTAAAAAACTATTCCCGTATTCTATCTCTTTTTTAACGATATCAAATTTTCTCTTGTATTCGCTAAAAGGTATCGGTTTTTTATTTACTATTAAATTTGATGAAAGAGACTTTCGGCTGGCTATATTTTTCTCAAAATTTGTGAAGCCCTGGAAATCATATTTGAATTCATCAATAGGTTGTGATAATGCCCAGCATTTTGGATGCAGGCATTCAAAGTCTATTAGGAACACAAATGGCGTTCTGCCCGCACCCCATCTATTTAATTGTTCCTTAAAACCTTTAACCATAAAACATTAAACTTTCGTTGATCACGGTACAAAGTTATTGCTTCCGGTATTACCACTGCCGGGGGATTGTGAAAGTCGGAGCATTGCTATTTCTTTATCACAGGGGGCACCTTTTAACCTGGAGGGAATGGGGTCATTGGCCATCCCTGCTACAATAAAAAAAGTCCGTCAGCGTATTGCTCACGGACTTTGTATTGAGGCGGCAGGTTACATTATTTCACCGGCATACTCGTATTCCATATATCCCGGAAGATCTTCCAGCTGCCATTCTCTTTTTTCCAGAGCACCATATATTTCCCCGAATCAATCGTGCTGCCGTCAGCGCCATACAGGGTATATTTTCCGGTCTCGGCGGCGAGCGGTCCGGTTGTTTCCACACCAGTCGTTTCAAGGTTTACTTTTTTGATGCCTGCCCCGTAGGCGCCGCCCCAGAATTTGCCAATGGCATCTTCAGTTACCGATTCGCCGCCCGGTGGCAGGACCATGGCATTTTTAGCGTACAGTGCATTGACGCCGGTGCCGCTCGTAGAACTGAATAAATCTGCAAATTGTTTGTTGTTGGCCTTGATGGCAGTTTCAACTTTGCCATTATCCTGCGCCCCGAGGTGAAGCGAAAACGAAATTGTGCACAAAAGCAATGCGATTACAGGATAAAAATGATGGTTGGTTTGTCTCATAATCAATCTTATATTTTTTTTTGATAAACGGTTATCGACTAAAGGTAAGCGGACGATAAACAATCTGCCAAAGATTTGCTCAGATCTTTTTCAACGGTTGATATCGCCGTCCTGGCCGGATCCTGCGGCTCCATAATATGGGTTGCCGGTATCCCGCTGGTGTCCCGTAACACATCGACCCGTGCCGGATTTTGCCCGTTGAAACCCAAAGCGGCTCCCTGAACGGCGTTTAGTGGCTTTTACCAAAACCGCTCGCCACTAAAGGTTTTCTTACCTGCGCTGTTTTCGCGTAACGGGGCGAAGTTTCTTCATTAATTTTGTAGAAATCTTTTTTATGCTTCGTAACGCCTTCCTTTTGTTCTTTTCATTATTTGCCGCCGTGGCGGTCACCTTTGCGCAACCTGCAGCTCCCGACCAGTTCTCCACCAGTATAGGCACCCTCAGCATCCAGCCCGTACAGCATGCGACCCTGGTGATGACCGTGAACGGCCTGGTGATTTGTGCTGACCCTGCGGGCGGGGCCAACTTCCCCGGAATCGCTTCCCCGGATATTATCCTGATCACGGATATCCATGGCGACCATTTTGATCCCAAATCGATTCAAGCGATTATGAAACCAACCACTACGCTGGTTGTTCCCAAAGTGGTGGCCGATAAACTACCGGAGGCCGAAAAGGCCCACCTGGTGATTCTGGCCAACGGGGAAAGCACCATGCAACAGGGTATCCGCATCAGCGCTATCCCCATGTACAACCTGCCGGAAAGTGATTCTGCAAGGCACACAAAAGGCCGTGGAAACGGATATGTGCTTGGTATCGGCGGGAAGCAAATATACCTGTCGGGCGATACCCAGGGCATTCCGGAAATGCGGGCGTTGAAGAACATTGATGTCGCCTTTGTCTGTATGAACCTGCCCTATACTATGGATGTGAAAGAAGCGTCAGATGCCGTACTGGCGTTCAAACCTAAAATTGTTTACCCCTATCATTACCGGGGGCAGAATGGCCTCGCTGATGTAGACAATTTCAGGGAGCTGGTAGCAGCGGGCGATAAAAATATTGAGGTGCGCCTGCGCAACTGGTACCCGAAAAAATAAGGAGCAGGATTGGTTAACGGCCTGTTTGACCTGCTTACCTGTTTTGAATCCCTGATCTTACTTAATTTACAGCGTCGCCGGCCAGATCTAAATGGTTGACCTGCTGTTCAGCCAGGAGTCTATGAAAGAAATAAAAGCAATTATCCAGGCATATACCTCAGCTGCGGGGCAGGGGCTGCGGGCTGCGCTGGTTACCGTGGTGCACGTGGAAGGGTCTTCTTACCGGCGACCCGGAGCACGGATGCTGGTGACCGAAGAAGGCAGGCTAACCGGCGCTATCAGTGGCGGGTGCCTGGAAGGCGATGCGCTGAGAAAAGCCCTGTATGTGATAGAGAAAAAGTCGCCGATGCTGGTCACCTATGATACCATGGACGAGGACGAGGCCGCCCTC
The DNA here is from genome assembly GCA_038229695.1 of Chitinophagales bacterium. Lineage (GTDB taxonomy): Bacteria > Bacteroidota > Bacteroidia > Chitinophagales > Chitinophagaceae > JACMLD01. The sequence continues at coordinate 6,678 of JBBROE010000124.1, forward strand.
GGGTTTGGGCTCGGCTGCAATGGGATCATACAGGTGCTCATAGAACCGCTTGACCCGCACGACCCGGGAAATGCCGTGGCCCTGCTGGAATCCTTTGCCAGCAGCCGGGAGGATACGGTGCTGGTCACCCTGTTCTCGATGCAGCACCGCGGTTCCCAGCCGGGAACCTGCCTGGTCAGCAAGGGCGGTGACCTTATTTTCCCCGGCCCTGCAAACGCATCCTATTACCACCAGCTTATGGCCGATGTGGAAAAGAGCAGGTTAGCACGGCAAAGTTTTTTCAGGGAATACCAGTCGGGCGGGGAGCACATCACGGCCTTCCTCCAATATATTTCGCCCCCGGTATCGCTGGTTATTTTTGGATCGGGTGACGACGTTGATCCCCTGGTTCAGCTGGCAGTCATGCTGGGATGGCAGCCAACGGTGGTATCGGGTAAAACGGGTAATTTACCGGGAGGCCGGTTTGCAGCCTGTGGTTTTTTTAACGGCAATCAGGCCTGGCTCGCCGCGCAGACCGCTGATGAAAAAACAGTATTTGTAGTCATGACGCATAGCTACCGTTCGGATAAGGATTGTCTTAAAACGGTGCTGGGTGTGCCCGGCCGTTATATCGGGGTGCTGGGGCCAAAGGTGAAACTGCAGCGCATGCTGGCTGAACTGGAAGCCGAAGGGGTCGCCGTTAGTGCGTCCAGCGTGAACAACGTATATGGTCCGGCGGGGCTTGATATCGGTGCAGAAACGCCGGAAGAGATTGCTTTGTCGATTGCCTCAGAGATACAGGCTGTTTTGGCGGGTAAAGAGGGGCATTTTTTGCGTAACTGGCCCGATGTCATTCATCCACGCAGCGAAACAATGATAGAAGCGGTACGGGTTGATGCAGGCCGTGTGAATACCGGTTAGATTTGTGCAAATTAACGTGCAGCTCAGTAACAGCGCTGCAAAACAGAAAATGAGGAGGAAATGATAACAGACAAATTTGGCCGGGTTCATAATTACCTGCGGATATCTTTAACGGATAATTGTAACCTGCGTTGCTTTTACTGCATGCCTGAGGAAGATTATCATTTCACAGCTGCGGGCAAGCTGATGCAGACCGACGAAATTTATGCCATCGCTAAAATTTTTACGGATAACGGGGTCGATAAAATTCGCCTCACCGGTGGTGAACCGCTGGTAAGAAAAGATGCCGCCGCAATCATTGGCGCCTTGTCGGCGCTGCCGGTAAAACTCACGCTGACTACCAATGCCACCCGTTTGCATGAGTTCGCCGATGTGCTGGAAAACGCCGGCGTGCGATCCATCAACATCAGCCTGGATACGCTGCAGCAGGAAAGATTTATGTTGCTGACGCGCCGCGACCAGTTCACCCGGGTGAAACAGAATATCGATCTGGCCCTCAGCCGTGGCTTCACCGTAAAAGTAAATGCGGTGGTGATGAAGGGGATCAACGACGGAGAAATTAATGATTTTATTGCCTGGACTAAGGATGTGCCGGTCCATGTCCGTTTCATCGAGTTCATGCCGTTCAGCGGCAACCGGTGGGCGAGCGGGAAGGTGGTGACGATGCAGGAAATCCTCGATACGGTATCGGCACGTTACGCCATCCAGCCCCTGGTCAATGGTATCCATGACACCACAAAGGCTTTCAGGGTACCGGGCCATGCAGGCACATTTGCCATCATCAGTACGATGACGGCGCCTTTTTGTGCTGGGTGTAACCGGCTGCGACTTACGGCAGACGGCAAAATGAAAAACTGCCTTTTTTCAAAACAGGAGACCGACCTCCTCACGGCGTTCAGGCAAGGCGAGGACATCCTCCCGCTGATCCGCCAGAGCATCGACAATAAAGCCAAGGAACTCGGCGGGCAATTCACCGCAGACCTGCAGGACGTCCATCCACAGGATATCGACAACCGGAGTATGATAACTATTGGCGGGTAAATTTTCCGATGATGATCTCAGTAGCCGAAGCGAAAGAAATTTTAAGTCAGCACGTCAACGCAATGTCACCCCGCAGGAAGCTGCTCCGGGAATGCGGCGGCCTGGTACTTTCCCGGGATGTGACAGCACCATACAACATCCCGGCATTCCGGCAGTCTTCGATGGATGGATATGCATTTTGCTACGATGACTGGCAACCGGAAAAGCAGTTGCCCATCAGCGTTAGTATAGCGGCCGGCAGCGGCCGGCCGAAGTCGCTAATGCAAGGTACTGCGGCCAGGATCTTTACCGGTGCACCCGTGCCGGATGGTGCAGATACAATAGTGATGCAGGAAATTACTGAAGTGGTGGAAGGCAGCGTAATCATCACTGGTGGCGCAATGAAAAAGGGGCAGCATGTCAGGCCGGCGGGCAGTGAAATTGAAGCCGGTTCCCTTGCCCTGCCTGCGTTCAGCAGGCTCAACCCGGCTGCAGTCGGTTTCCTCACCGCTATCGGCATAGCGCAGGTGGAAGTCTACGACCGCCCGGTCATCAGCATTATTGTTACGGGTGACGAACTGCAGCAAGCTGGCAAAGAACTTTTACCGGGGCAGGTATATGAGTCCAATACTGCAGCCTTATCAACGGCATTGCAGCAATTGCATTTCCCGGCGCCGGTTCTCTTCTACGCGGCCGATCGGCTTGAGATACTGACAGCGGTACTCAACAACGCGCTGGAACAATCGGAGGTGGTATTGCTAACCGGTGGCATCAGTGTCGGTGATTATGATTTCGTGTTACCGGCCGCCCAGGCCAATGGCGTTGAGCAGTTGTTTCACCGGGTAAAACAACGGCCGGCGAAGCCGCTGTATGCCGGCACAAAAAGCGGTAAACTTGTTTTCGGACTTCCCGGCAATCCTTCATCCGCATTGGTTGCTTTTTATGAATATGCGGCACCTGCGATTGGACGGTTGTGCGCACAGGATTTCCGGCTGCAAAGCCGGCAGGCACCTCTTAGCCATGATTTGGTGAAACCCGCAGGACTCACGCATTTTTTGAAGGGCTGGTTTGATGGGACCATTGTCACTGTTTCCGGGGCCCAGGAATCATACCGCATGAGTTCTTTTGCGGCCGCTAATTGCCTGATCCAGGCGGATGAAATGATCACCTCCTGCAAGGCGGGCGAGCTGGTCGAAATTCATTTGCTTCCATCATAAACAGCCTTTATGGACCACCTGATGCTATTTTACGGAATCCTGTTTATCATTGCTTTTTTGTATGCTTCGGTGGGTCATGGAGGGGCGAGTGGCTACCTGGCGCTTATGGCCATCTTCAACTTTGCCCCGGAAGTGATGAAACCGACGGCGCTGCTGCTCAACCTCTTTGTATCGTTAACGTCATTTATCCAGTTTTACCGCGGCGGACATTTCAAATGGAAGATATTTATCCCCCTGGCGCTGGCCTCAATACCGATGGCATTTGCGGGGGGGCTGCTGAGCGTCGACAGTCTTATCTATAAAAAAATTCTCGGCTTGCTGTTGCTGATTCCTGTCGCGCGCTTCTTCTTTTTTCCGAATGTTCCCGACAGTGAATTGAAACAATCGGGGATTGGATTATCATTGCTGATTGGGGCGCTGATTGGCTTTCTGTCCGGTCTAATCGGTATTGGCGGGGGTATCCTCCTCTCGCCTGTAATCCTGTTGCTGCGATGGACGAACCAGAAGCAGACGGCGGCGATCAGCGCCATGTTTATTTTTGTCAATTCGGTGGCCGGCCTTGCCGGTCAGCTTACAAAGGGAATCAGTTTCAGTGCGGGCATGCTCAGCTATGTTGCCGTTGCATTCGTGGCCGGGCTTATCGGCGCGTATGCCGGGTCACTCAAATTCAAACAGGCTGTGCTGAAAAATATGCTGGCCGCAGTACTGCTGATGGCTGCCGTTAAACTTATTTTTACCTAAATATTTTATTCATGAAATTTCTTTTCACCGTTATTTTTTCAGCTTCCATACTACTTTCGGCGGCCCAGGAAAATGTGCCGGCAACCGATTCGTTCAGCATTCGTGGTAAAGTAAAATCGGAATTTACTTTCAATGTGCGCGATGCCGGTCAGTATACGGCTCATACACTTGATAGCCTCGTTATCTATAACCACCTGCACCAGCCGAAAAAGACGGTAAGGAAGTTAAGCGGTATATTATTGAAAGATGTACTGGATAAAGCAGGGCTGGCGGAAACTAATACCAAACGCATGAGCGGGTATTATTTTACCTGCGTGGCTTCTGACGGGTATAAAATAGTATTCTCCTGGAATGAACTCTATAACAGCCCGGCGGGCAGCGAGATATGGGTGGTCACCGAAGCAAATGGCCTGGCAGGCGTAGCTATGCCGGATCGCGTGCTGCTCGTGGCTGCGGGCGATATCAATACCGGTCGCCGCTATCTCAAAGGATTAAAAGAAATCAGGGTTAATGCCGTGAACTGATTAGCGGTCATAAAAAACCGGCCTGGTTGGCGGTAACAGGCCGGGTTTTTTCGGTTCCCTTTTTAGAACCGGATGGTTGCCGGCAGGTATTTATTTACGAGTTCCTGGTAATAGGGCCGTAATGCCTTCCAGTCTGGTGGAGTGGGATTCTTTGAATACAGGTCATACGGATTAAACAGCTGTACCCATTTCAACATTTTCCTGTCCTGGTCATCCATCAGGTAATCGTATTGTCCTTCGCGGTGCCACGCATAGAATGAATGGTATCGCAGCATGTAAAGCCCTTCTTCGGGTATGCGATCTTTCATAATCTGGTACACATACTCATCATGTCCCCAGGACATGTCGACCTGCTTTAGCCCGCAATTCTTTTTATAAATCCCCAGCTCCGTATTGTATTGTGGGTTGGCATAATCCGGGTTATGGACGAAAAACTCCGGGTAGACAATTTTATCAGAGTAGGCGCAGCCCACTGGAAAAGTATCGCCCACCACGGCCCATTGCGCTTCACCAAAAAGGCAGAGCACCTTGCCCATGTCGTGCATCAGTCCAACCAAAACCATCCAGTCGGGGTGACCGTCGCGGCGTATGGCTTCCGACGTCTGCAGCAGGTGCTGGAACTGGTCGAGGTCGGTGTCGGGGTCAGAATCGTCTACCAGTTCATTCAGAAAATTAAAGGCATCCCAGACCGGCATCTCCTTTTTATCAAATGTGAGGTACTGATTTTTTTTAGCCTGTACAAAGTCAAACGTCTGGTGAGTATGGTTGAGGCGGTAGAACTCCTTCACAGTGTCCCGTTCGGGGCTGTCATAATTACGGTATTCGGTGGTTTGTTTATCTGCAGCAATCGTTTCCGGATCGGGGTACCTCCGAAGCAGGTCCTGTTCCCAGTCTTCAAGGCTTTGAAAAACACGGGTCTCAGTGGTTTTTGTTTCCATATCTTCTTTATTGACCCCGTCGGGGCAGCAAATTTGCAATCGGTTGACGCTCCTAAAGTACCATTTTACGTGGGATTTTCCAATTAGCCCTATGGCGTAGATCGAGACACACGCCTTCAAGAAAATTAAGATGGGTCAGACAGATGGTTCTGCTGTGGACAAAATTCCACGGCCTTCGTGCCTAAACCGGGATCGCGCTTTCCGCAACACGCTATTTCGGGGGTTAATGACAGCATTTACAGGTCTAAATCTGGATTCACCTGACTTTACCCGGGCGGGTGCTTTGGCATGTTTTTCATAGCGGTAGGACAGATAAAACTACTATATGGCAAAAGATGAACCTGGCAATGAAAATGCCACGAAAAAAGGTTATAATGAAAATAATCCGGCCCAACCGCAAGGTGCTTTTCCGCCCGACTCAAAGAACCAGGCTAAACCTGGTGATGAAAAATCATTAGCCCGGGATAAGCATCATAAAGAGAAGGAAGAAGAAAAAAAACCTATCCGTAGGGCCAGCGACAAATAGACGCCGTCCGTCATTTTACATGCATCAAACTTTCTAATGGCAGCATCCGAAAAGAAAAAGCACCTCAACAAACCAGTACTTATCCTTATCATTTTCCTGGTCGTTATCGGCCTGGGTTATGGGGGCTGGAGTCTTTACAAATACCAGATCATCAGGGGGAAGGTAAAAAATGCCGTTTTTGAGAAAACAAATGGCATGTACACTATCCGGTACGATAATATGACGCTCGATGAGGTCGGGGGATACCTGTCGGTAACCAATCTCCGTATTATTCCTGACACCGCTAAATTCCGAGCGATGACTGAACAGGGGACCAATCCCCCGTTAATGGTCGCTATATCGGTTCCTGAATTAAAGGTGGCTGGGGTAAAAACTCCCGAGGCGCTGATAAATAAAAACATCACCGGCAGAAAGTTGCAGGTTAGTAATGCAACTGTGGTGGTTTATTATGCCACCAGGCATAAAGACAGTAGTGGCAGCAATGAGGCCGCGCCCTTATACCGCCAGTTATTAGGTAATATGAATTCCATCCAGGCAGATTCAGTGGAAGTCAACAATGTCGATCTGTCTTTTATCGACATCAGGACCGGCCGGAAGAGTATTGGGGCGTCCAATATTTCTGTTCAGCTGCGCGATGTGGTCATCGACAGCCTGCATGCAAACGATTCG
>JBBROE010000125.1:0-13181 GCA_038229695.1 Chitinophagales bacterium
CCTTTTGAAGTCTATCAGTCGGATGCCGCCATGAAAACACCCGTCCGTATCAGCCGCCTGAACGACGACTGGCTCAGCAACCGGCAGCTTTCTTTCCCCGAAAAAAAGACGTTTCGCAACAAGATCGGCGAGACCATTGAATACTGGATCATGAAACCCACCAATTTTGAACCAGGGAAAAAATATCCGCTCCTGCTCAATATACATGGTGGCCCTTCTGCCATGTGGGGACCCGGCGAAACCAGCATGTGGCATGAATTCCAGTTCTGGTGCAGCAAAGGGTATGGTGTCGTGTATTGTAACCCGCGCGGCAGCGGCGGCTACGGAACCGCATTCCTGCGGGCCAACATCAACGACTGGGGTAACGGTCCAACCAGTGACGTGCTGACGGCGCTCGACAAAACCGTTGCGGAAGGGTGGGCCGACACCGCAAAACTGGCAGTTACCGGCGGTTCCTATGCCGGCTACCTGGTAGCCTGGATCATCGCACACGACCACCGTTTTAAGGCGGCATGCAGCCAGCGCGGTGTGTATGATTTGTCTACTTTCTTTGGCGAAGGAAATGCCTGGCGCCTTGTCCCCAATTATTTTGGGGGGTACCCCTGGCAACCTGCCACCCGCGCTGTGCTCGACCGGGAATCACCCATCACGTATGTTGAAAACATTACCACCCCGTATATTATCTTTCACGGCGATAATGATCGCCGGACCGGCTTTGTGCAGAGTGAAATGCTTTACCGGAGCCTGAAAGTGCTGAACCGGCCGGTAGAGTATGTAAGGCACGATGGGGGTACACATGAGCTGACCCGCAGCGGCAATAACCGGCAGCGGATTGACCAGATGCTGCGGACCTGGGAATTTTTTAACCGCTATATCAAATGAAAGGGAACCACTTAAAAAGTGCCTAACCAGTACCCGCAGGGAATGTTTTGTTTAATCGTCGAATAAAACAAGAACCCTTTTTGACAATTCAATGACAAAAATCCGGTATATTCGGAAAATCAATTGACTTTTATGCAAATAAGCAAACAACTCCTGGTTTCAATTTCCATGGCTGCTGTAGTAACCATGGCGGTCGCCTTCACCACGCCTGCGCCGCCTGAGAATGGGTTCAAAAACCTTAAAGTTCTCGATAAAGATATCAGCCATGAAAAACTCGATAAGATCATGCATGGCTTTAATGATGCTCTGGGCGTAAAATGTAACTTTTGCCACGCGCCGTCCAAGGACCCGGCCCAGAGATTTCCGGATTTCCCCAGTGACGACAAGCCTGAAAAAAATGCTGCCCGGTCGATGATGAAAATGGAAATGAAGATCAACAAAAAATTCTTTGAAGTTAAACATCCGGAGATTGGAGATTCCACGCTGTCGGTAACCTGCGTCACCTGTCACCATGGAAATCCCCACCCCGAATCCAAAACCATGGAACATGGGATGGGTAACCGGCAGGGCGCACCCGGCGGAGCGCAGCCGTCCGAAGAAAAACATTAACCTGTTGGGCTTACCTTATCAGCTGCAGCGGTTGTAGAAATAGCTCTACATCTGCTGCAGTTTTTTTTACGCCAATCACCTAACCGCCTCAGGAATAATACGGAGTTACCGGCACAGTTTTTCACCTGTAATTAAAAACACCTGTTATGAATGTCAAATATGGTTTTTTACCCGCAACCGTCATCGTACTCACCATGTTCGTCAGTTCCTGCGGCGCTACTCATGTTGTCGCCAGCAGGCCTTCCGATGTTATTTATGAACGACCACTTCCGCCAGGCGAAGGGTATATCTGGTTGAACGGCGACTGGTATTGGAACGGCGGAGGTTACCGCTGGCGCCAGGGTTACTGGTCAAGGCCAAGGGCTGGCAGGCAATGGCGCGAGGGGAACTGGGCAAACACCCCGAGAGGCTACCGCTGGAACAGGGGTCACTGGCAATAATATGCGTTGGGCGCTGCGCTAAAAATTCCAGTCTGGCAATAACATACCTGCTCATACCATATTATAACGTAAAAAGGACCCCGGAAGGGGCCCTTTTATTTGGTATTGAAACACTCAAACTGTTTAATACAATTGTACTGTGCCGATTACCAACGGTTGTTGTTACCACCACCGTTTGAACCAGAGAATGAACGCCTTGCGCCGCCATTGCCGCCGCCTGTTCTTTCTTCCCTTGGTTTAGCAACAGTAACAGTGATCGCACGGCCTTCAACCTGTGCGCCATCCAATTCCTGGATTGCTTTCTGGGCTGCTGTGTCATCAGACATTTCAACGAAACCAAAGCCACGGCTTTTGTTGGTGAACTTGTCCAAGATTACTTTAGCTGATGTTACTTCACCATACTCTGCGAAAAATTCTTTTAAGTCTTCATCCTGTACGTTGAAGCTCAAATTTGAAACATAAATGTTCATGCTTGTTAAATAAATTGATATTATAAAATTATCTGAGCAAAAACAGCGTAAAGAAGACTAACTAATAGCAGGGAATGCGTAGCAGAAAAAATCGTTCAATTACTAAATGCTGACTAACTCAAATGTTACGATGCAAAGATACGTTTATTATTGACTTATTCTCGTTTTCAGCAAAAACAATTTTGTTAATACCGTAGAAACTCATTCCCTTGTCAGCACTTCTTTGCGCTGACGCAGCGTGAAATAAGCAAGGATTGCGCTGGCGAGCATCAGCATTCCCCCGGTAAAAAAAGAAACGCCCGGAAAAACAAAGGGTGCCCCGTGCCCGGTGAAATAATAAAACAGGTTGGTCATAAGGAGCGGACCAATAATTGAAGTAAGGCTCATCAACCCGGTCAGCCCTCCCTGCAGTTCTCCCTGTTCGTTGGCTGGTACCTGCCCGGCAATAATGGCCTGGAGCGCGGGACCTGCAATGCCGCCGAGACAATACGGAACCAGAAAAACGAACATCATCCAGCTTTGCGTGGCAAAAGCAAACAGGAACATACCCGTTGCATATAATCCAAGCCCGATATATACACTTCTTTCGTTGCCGAGAAGCGGATTCACGAAGCGAATGAGCCCACCCTGCACAATGGCCACCAGCAGGCCGACAATACTTAAGGACAGTCCGACCATACTGTTGCTCCAGCCAAACCGGTAAATCGTAAAAAAACTCCAGTTGCTTTGCACCGCGTGGGCAGCTACATAAACCAGCACCAGAGAAAAAATGAGCCCGCTTATGGCCGGGTATTTTTTTAATTGCATCAGCGAGCCCAGTGGGTTGGCGCGCTTCCAGGAAAATGCTCTCCTGTTTTCAGGAGGCAGGGATTCAGGTAAAATAAAATAACCATACAGCCAGTTAAGCAGGGTGAGACCAGCCGCTGCATAGAAAGGGGCGCGTACGCCAAAGCCACCCAGCAAGCCACCCAGTGCCGGCCCGATGATAAAACCGAGACCGAATGCAGCCCCCAGCATGCCAAAATTTTTGGCCCGGGTTTCTTCGGTGCTGATATCCGCAATGTAAGCAGACGCCGTAGTGAAGCTTGCGCCGGTGATGCCGGAAATTACCCGGCCGGCAAAAAACCATCCGAAGCTGGGCGCGAACGCCACCAGCAGGTAGTCCACCCCAAATCCAAATAAAGAAAAAAGCAGTACCGGCCGCCTGCCGAAGCGATCACTGAGATTTCCGAGCACGGGGGCGAAAAGGAATTGCATACCGGCATAAACAACGAGCAGCAATCCCCCGTATTTACTGGCTGCGTTTACGGGGATATGCAGCATCGTGGCAATCAGGCTGGGCATGACCGGGATGATCAGTCCCCAGCCAATGACATCTACCAGGACGGTAATAAAAATAAAACCCATGGCGGCCGACTTCTTCTCTTTCATACTAACAGGTGCAGTGAGCCGGTAAGATACAACAGCGGGGTCAATCCCGGCGGTCTTCCTGAAAAATCTGTCCTCCGCACATCCGCGATGCGCGCGATGGCTGCTGATTAATAAATGCCTAAATTTACCGGCACTAATACCATTCATTTCATGAATACAGATTACCAGTTCGGCATGATTGGACTCGGCGTTATGGGTCAGAATTTCCTCCTGAATATGGCCGATCACGGCTACAAAGTCATCGGTTTCGATAAAGACCCTTCCAAAACCAGTGCGCTGGAGTCAGCAGCCACGGACGGCACAACGGTGAAAGGGGTCGGCACACTGGAAGACATGGTGCGCCAGCTCGAAACGCCGCGGAAAATAATGATGCTGGTGCCCGCCGGCAAGCCGGTAGACGATGTGATCGCGAGCCTCCTGCCGCTCGTTGAACCCGGAGACATCATTATAGATGGTGGCAATTCTCACTTTACGGACACACTTCGCCGGGTGAATTTCCTGTCCGAAAAGAAACTGCACTTTATTGGAATGGGCGTTTCTGGCGGTGAAGAAGGCGCGCGAAAAGGACCGAGCATCATGCCCGGCGGGGACGCAGTAGCCTATCCTTTTATTAAACCGATGCTGGAAGCTGTGTCGGCCCATGTGCAGGGTGAGCCCTGCGTGGCGTACATGGGTAAAGGCGCTGCAGGCCACTATGTAAAAATGGTTCATAACGGCATTGAATATGCGATAATGCAGTTGATCAGCGAAACCTATGATTTGCTGCACCGCGGGCTTGGTCTTGACAACGACCAGCTGGCAGCAGTGTACCGCGAATGGAACGCAGGTGAAATGCAGTCTTTCCTCCTGGAAATAACGGCTGATATATTCAGGCAGCCGGATGATAAAACATCCAACAGGCTCGTGGACATGATTCTCGACAAGGCCGGTTCCAAAGGTACCGGCAAATGGACCTCGCAGGATGCACTCAATCTGCCTGCTCCCATCCCCGTAATCGATATTGCGGTGACCATGCGCAATATCTCCTCTTTTAAAGACGATCGCCTTGCCGCAGCGGAACTATACAAAATGGCTATCAAACCTATTTCCGGGAAACCTGAGCTGGTCATCCGACAGGTGCAGGATGCGTTGTTTTTTGCTACCGTGATGTGCTATGCACAAGGCCTGTTTATGCTTCACAGCGCGTCAACAGAACTGGAGATGGACATTCCGCTGGCTGACGTTGTAAGGATTTGGCGGGGAGGCTGCATCATCCGCTCCGGGTTGCTGGAAGTATTTTATAAAGCCCACAAAAAAAATAAGGGGCTTGGCAATATTCTCCTGGATAAAAACATCGCCAGACTGGTGAAGAAAAAAGAGAAGAACGTCCGCGCAGTACTGAAGATGGCCTTAAACAGCAGGATCCCGGCAGCGGGCCTGATGAATGCCCTTAGTTATTTTGAAGCATCTACCACGCCGGTCATGCCGGTCAATCTCATCCAGGCACAGCGGGATTATTTTGGCGCGCATACTTACCAGCGGACCGACCGGGAAGGCGTTTTCCATACTTCCTGGAACCATTATTAACGGAAGTTGTTAGATTCCTGCAGGTACTTACCGGCTGAACACAGTCAATAGCTATTGGGCCGTGATGGGTTAATACCATATACTCAATTATAAAGTATGCAAAATCATAAAAGACCCCCCGCTTCTCTCCTTTTTATTTTCGGCGGCAGCGGGGATCTGAATTACAGGAAGCTTTCCCCTGCTCTTTTCAATCTTTTCATCGACGGGTGGATGCCCGAAAAGTTCAGTATTGTAGGCATTGGGCGCACCGAATACGACGATAAAAAATACCTCGACCACCTGTTTGAAGGAATCCGCCAGTTCAGCCGGCGCAAGGATGAGCAGAAGGAGCACTGGCAGGCATTTTCCAAACACATGCAGTACCTGGTAATGGACGCGGAAAAAGATAAAGACTATAAGAAGATTGCTGCCGTAGTAAAAGAAAAAGAAAAAGAATTCGGGGAACACCCCAATGTAATATTTTACATGGCTGTCGCCCCCTGGCTCGTACCGGATATTTTACAAAAGCTTGGACCGCTCAATATCTGCGCCGACACCAAATGCACCCGCGTGGTGGTGGAGAAACCATTCGGGCACGACCTCGAAAGCGCGCACAAACTAAATAAGCTGCTGGCAGGGATGTTCGATGAAGAGCAGATATACCGGATCGATCATTACCTTGGTAAGGAAACCGTACAGAATATCCTCGCGCTTCGTTTTGCGAATGCCCTGTTTGAGCCGCTCTGGAACAGGAATTATATCGAATACGTGCAGATTACCGCGTCCGAAACAGTGGGCATGGAAGGACGGGGTGCCTACTACGAAACTTCCGGCACACTGCGGGATATGGTACAGAATCATATTCTCCAGCTGATGTGTATGATTGCCATGGAAGCGCCGGTCTCCTTCGATGCAAATGAAATCAGGAACAAAAAAGTGGATGTATTACACGCAATCCGGCGCATCACACCGGAGCAGGTTCCGCATTTTGCCGTACGCGGGCAATACAGTGGCGGATGGATGAAAGGAGAAAAAGTGGTGGATTACAGGAGCGAAAAAAATGTAGCCCCGGATTCAAATAATGACACCTTTGCCGCCGTCAAGTTCTTTATCGACAACTGGCGGTGGCAGGACGTTCCTTTCTATGTCCGAACGGGTAAACGCATGCATGAAAAGGCCACCACGATCACCATCCAGTTCCGCCCGGCTCCTAACTTTGCTTTCCCCCCGGAAGCGGCAGAAACCTGGCGGTCGAATCGCCTGACCATCAGCATCCAGCCGGAAATGGATATCCGCCTGCGCTTCCAGGCGAAGCAGCCGGGGCAATCCCTGACCCTGGAACCGGTGGACATGACTTTCAGTTTCAAGGAAGCTTTTGAAGGACAGGAACCGGAGGCGTATGAAACATTGCTGCTGGATGTAATGGAAGGGAATGCCACGCTCTTCATGCGGGCTGACCAGGTGGAAGCCGCCTGGAAAATCATTATGCCGATACTGGAGACCTGGGAAAACAGGCAGCCGGCTGACTTCCCTAACTACGGACCCGACAGCTGGGGGCCTGAAGATGCAGAAGCTTTGATTGCCCGGGACGGACACAACTGGATTACGCTCGTCAATAACAAACAATAGCGGTCAACAACAACCGAAAATCACTATTAATCTCCGAATATGGAATTACATATTGCCAAAAATATCGAGGAACTCAGCCGGGAGCTGGCGGGCTGGATGGCCGACTATATCGAATCCATACTTCAGAAAAAGGATCGCTTTACCCTTGTACTTTCCGGAGGCAGCACCCCAGAATTACTCAATAGCTTGTTATCTTCCCCGCCGTTGAGTAAAAAAATCGACTGGAGCAGGTTGCACATTTTCTGGGGTGACGAACGTGTGGTGCCGATCACCGATGAACGCAACAACGCAAAAATGGCATTCGATACGCTCCTGAATAAAGTGAGCGTTCCGCCTTATCATGTACACATCATGAATACGGCACTCATCCCCGAAGTAGCGGCCAGTGAATACGATGTACTGTTGCGTACTTATTTTCCACCCACAATTCCAGCCACACCCACTTTCGACCTGGTATTACTGGGTATGGGCGACGATGGTCATACGCTGTCCTTATTTCCCGGTACACACGCCATGCATGTAGAAGATAAATGGGCAACGTCCGTTTTCCTGGAAAAGCAGGATATGTTCCGCATCACCCTAACGCCACCCGTGGTTAACCGGGCAGCACGGATTGCCTTCCTGGTAACCGGAAGTGCCAAGGCAGAGGCGTTAAAAGAAGTGATAGAAGGCGATTATAAACCGGACAGGTTCCCCGCCCAGGTCATTAAACCACTTGCTGGTGAACTGCACTGGTTTGTTGATGAAGCGGCCTCAGCGTTACTCAGTTAAACAATCACCGCACGGCAGGGATGCTACCCGAACAGGCGGGTAACCAGCTCATCAGTAAGGATTCTCTCGCCCTTTGTCCAGATTTCGTTGGGAGGGGGGAAAGCGTTCCTGCAATACCCGCCATGGGCAGAAAAATCAAAGATGGCGTGGCAATAATTATTGATCAGCAGGGCGCATTTCTGCCAGTCGCGCGACCAGATCATGGCGACAGTGCCCGGCCTGTGCTCCGGTAAAATCTCAGGCACCTCGTAAATATGCACGGCGTCAAGCACACGCTGTGCATCAGATCCCGGCTCCGTTTCCAGGGCATAGAAATAACCGGTTTCGGCATCGTCTTCAAAAACCACTGCATAGTTGTTTTCAGACGCATGACTTTCCACCAAGCAGGCTTCACCTACCGTAAACGCTTGTTCTTTCAGCAGGTATCCTTTCATACGCTTCGGAATCACTAAACCCTTTACGGACCCGTTTTAATCCACGGAATCGTATACCACCACCCTGCTCCAGAGGTGAGCACAGGTTTCCACGAATTTGAGGTGCAGCGCATGGTGCTGGTAGATTTCTTCGTCCTCGATATTGTCAAACATCAGCATCCAGGAAACTGAATAGGAACGATCGATTACCTCCCGGTTGGTAGCCGCGGGAACGCCGATCTGGTACATACCGATGGTTTCTATGACGGTGAGTTTCTGCAGGCCTGCTTTTAACTGGTCCAAATCTTCTTTTGAATCGCTGTTCTTTAACCAAAAATAAACGTGGTGAATAAACATATCCCGGTTTTATATTTTATTTAATTGACTTTAGCCAATCGAGCACCCCAAGATAGATTTTTCCTGCCACAGCCTGGTGAAATCGGGGGTTCAATATTTTTTTTTCGTCTGCCCTGTTGCTCAAAAAAGCTACTTCCACGAGGCAATTGGGGTAATCCGTGGGACCGTTGAGCGAGAAATTGAAATTGCCTACGTTACCATATTCATTCAGCCCCAGTAGTTCCATCTGTTTCAGGATAGCCATGGTCAACGGCCGAAAGCCGATATAACGGTAATAGGTACTCGTGCCACTAACCGTATCCACATCAGACGAATTGAGGTGGATGCTGACCAGGAAATCAGGGTTGAAAGTTTTCAGCAGCGCAATCCGCTGCGGCATGTCCAGGGTGGTGTCGGTCGTGCGTGTCATAAAAACATGTTTCGCACCTGCCCGTTTCAGCGTTGCTTCCAGTTGTTTGGCAATTTTCAGCGTATAGGCTTTTTCTTCCACCCCCGAACCAATACCGGTTGCGCCGGTATTGGTGCCACCGTGTCCCGCGTCTATAGCGATGCGGAGTGTACTGATCGCGAGAACCGGTGGCTGCCGTTTGATTTGAAAGATTAAAAACTTCCCAGTGCTGTCGTAATAGAGGCGGTGTCCCCAATGCTGGGTATGCTTTAACTCTACCGTCACCCTGAATACATCATCTTCGGGTTGTTCGTAGTAGGTATTTTTTATTTCCCGTGTAGTCCTGAGCTGGGTAATCCAGTTGGTGTTGCTGGTGGCGCCAAAAATATCCACTACGATCCTGGATGGATTAATGAGTTGCTGGCTCCGGTAGGGCAGGCGGTCATCGAGGCGGATAGCGATATAATCAGTAGAGGAGTCACCATACACTTTCCAGTTGCCCGTGAGGTGATAGGGCGGCGGAACTTTGCCCGGCAACCGTTGAACATATTGTTTTTCTATGTACCCGGAATGATATTTAGACAGCTGCACTTTATAGTTGAGTCCTGATGAGTCTACTACTTTCAGGCTGATATTGGAGTCGAGAAAAGTCATTTTTGCCCCGCCAAGCCGTTCGGCTCCAAGACCGAAAAGCAGGAAGGGCAGCCGGCCCGTGGTTCGAGCCATAAAAAACCCACCCTGTTTTTCCTGGGCAGTGAGTTGGAAGATGGACGATACCGCGATCGCCAGTAGTAATCCCTTCATGCAATGAAGGTAAAAGAAATTGCGAAACCGGGATCACCCGTAATAAATTGTGCATTCAATGTTCAGGACCCGGTCAAAAAAAAGCGGGCAGCCTGCGCTGTCCGCTTCCGATTACCTTGAACGTTATAACGGGTATTTGTTATCACTGATATACCGCGCAGCGATACGCCTGCGCGCTTCCTTGGCATTGAAAGGTTCCGTTTTTGTAAACCGCCTGAGACCCAGCAGCATCATGCGTTGTTCATCGCCGGAGGCAAAACCGTTCACGGCATCCCTGCCGGCTTTGTGAATCTTGTCGGCGGCATCATAGACATACGTGCGCGTGATGTCCAGTTCGTGACTGCAGGCTGCTTCTCCACGAAGGCTGGTTAATTTCATTACCCGCAACAGCGCACTTTCCGCATTGAATGTTTCAATCGCCATATCAGCAATATGCATCAGGATCTCCTGTTCCGATTCCAGTTTGGCCATCAGTTTTTGAACAGCAGCCCCCGCCGTGAGCAGGATAGCCTTCTTGAAGCCGGCGATTGCCTTCAGCTCCGCTGCAAAAGGGGTGTCTTCGCCATTGCCGAAATCGGGAATAGCCATCAGTTCTTTCTGTACCTGCATGGCAGCGCCCATCAGGTCGAGCCTGCCTTTCATCGCTCTTTTCAAGACCATATCCACTGTAAGCAGGCGGTTGATTTCATTTGTTCCCTCATAGATTCGGTTGATGCGGCTGTCGCGGTAGGCTTTCGAAATAATATATTCATCACTGAAACCATTGCCGCCGTGAATTTGAACGCCTTCATCGACTACAAAATCGAGCATCTCGCTGCCGCAGACTTTCAGCATAGCACATTCGATAGCATACTCTTCGGCCGCACCGAGCAGCGCTTCGTAAAAAGGCTTACCCGATTGCATCAGCGCATTTTCCTTCTGATCGATCCATTTCGCTGTGCGGTAGAGAGCACTCTCACAAACCCAGATTTTTATTCCCATATCGGCAATCTTATGCCGGATAGCACCGAAGCTGGCAATGGGCACTTTAAACTGCTCGCGGGTGTTGGCGTATTGAATGGAAATGGTAGCAGCCCGCTTTGCGGCGCCCAGTGCTGCGGCACATAATTTCAGGCGCCCGATATTCAGAATATTGAAAGCAATGATATGACCTTTCCCCGCTTCTCCCAACAGGTTTTCAACGGGTACCCTGCAGTCCTGGAAATACAACTGCACCGTAGAGGATCCTTTGATTCCCATTTTGTGCTCTTCAGCACCACGGGTAAACCCTTCAAAATCGGGCTCCACGATAAAAGCAGAGAACTTATCCCCGTCGATCTTGGCAAATACGGTATACACATCAGCAAACCCGCCGTTGGTGATCCAGCATTTCTGGCCGTTGAGCAGGTAATATTTTCCATCATCGCTCAGGCGGGCTGTCGTTTTGGCGCCGAGTGCATCGCTGCCGCTGTTGGGCTCCGTCAACCCATAGGCTCCTTTCCATTGGCCGCTTGACAGCTTCGGGATGTATTTTTCTTTCTGCGCGGGTGTGCCAAAATATAAAATAGGAAGGGTACCGATGCCTGTGTGGGCAGACACGGCTACAGAAAATGAAAACCCGCCGCCAAGACCTTCATTCACCAGGGTAGAGGTGATAAAATCCTTGCCGAGGCCACCCAATTCCTCTGGTATGGAAACGCCCAGTAATCCCTGTTCTCCCGCCTTCTGCACAAGGCCTGGCATAAGACCCGGCTCAAGCTGGTCAATGCGGTCAATAACGGGAAGCACTTCGGTGTCAAGAAAAGCGTTGCACATGTCTTTGACCATCTGTTGTTCCTCATTGTATTCTTCGGGAATAAAAGTTTCCCCCGGATCGAGGGCTTTTATCAGCCATTCTCCGCCTTTAATGGAGGCACTGGTATCGGTAGCGTTTTGCATAAAAAAGGTTTATATGAATGAATAAGGAACCGGGTTGGCAGATTAGGTGAGGTTATCGTATACGACCTGCAGCACGGATTTGCAGATCTCGATTTGCTCGGGAGGTACCTGCTTCAGGGCATCGTTCAGGGTCTCTTCAGCGAGTGCCATGGTTTTGTCCTGCAGCGCTGTGGCTTCCGGGGTGAGGTAAATCATGTTGATCCTGCGGTCGTTCTTGGAAGAGACCCGTTTCACCAGGCCTGATTTTTCCAGGTTGTCAACCAGCCGGGTAATGCTGGGCTTATCACGGAAAGTGCGGTTACACAGTTCCTGCTGGCTGCTTCCATCCTCCTTCCAGAGATGGTAAAGCACACTCCATTGCTCGATGGTAATGTTCAACCCTGCCGCATTGAACTTCTTCTGCAGCCGCCGCGCAATAGCTGTTGAGGCCTTGCCGGTGATAAAGCTGTACAGCTCCCCTTTCTTAAATTGGTTGTTTGGCATATAGTTAGATAAACAACTATATAAATGTAGTTTTTAAAGCTGGCCCGCACAAATTTTTCCGGCATAATTTTTTAAGTAAGGGAAATGATACTTTCACGGGACGAAGGCACTGAGTCTTTTCTCCCATCCACTCCTTTGACAGATCTTTTCGCTAAAAAATATAACTATGCGTATCGTTCTGGCTTGCGGTCTCGTGATCCTATCGTTCTTAGAGGCCGGTGCCCAGGTGTCCGTGGCCATTGTGGGTTCCTCTACTTCGGCCTGTGTGGGCCCGACCATTTTCGATAGTTGTTATGTGGGCCGGCTGAATCATTATTTTAACCAGTCGCCACCAAATGATACCAGCATCGACAATGGTTATGCCGTTTCCGGGGCCACCTGTTTCCGGGGAATGCCCACGTCGTTTATTTCACCCTATCCTGATCAGCAACCCGATCCCGCACATAATATTACTGCTGCGCTGGCCAGTCATCCCAAAGTGGTCATTATTAATTTTCCCACCAATGGATTTGATATTTTTCCGCTCGACAGCATTTTATATTGCCTGCGGACAATGCGGGATTCCGCCAACAAAGCCGGCGTTCCCTGCTTCGTAACCACCTCCCAGCCCCGTACCAGCGGCAATTTTGCCAACCCCGTTATCAAGCGCAAACTGGCGATTATTAAAGACAGTGTCCTTGCTGAGTTTGGTTATTTCGCGATCAACTTTTATGACGGCTTGTATAATCCGGCCGACAGTTCCATCCGCTATGATGCAGGCGACGGCACGCATATGAATAACACCGGTCATGATTCACTGTACCGCCGCGTGCTGGCAAAAAATATTTTCCTGGCCAGCCTGCCGGCCACCTTTATCCGCTTCGGCACCACCTATACCAATAAGACCGGCGTTGTTAGCTGGACAACCACCCGGGAAACCGATGTTGCGCGTTTTGACATCACCCGCAGCAACGATGGGGTGAACTTCGTCACCATCGGGTCTGTGCCCGTCGCTTCAGGCGGGGGCCAAAAAGACTACCGGTTCACCGATGCCCAGCCCGCG
>JBBROE010000126.1:0-13128 GCA_038229695.1 Chitinophagales bacterium
ATCCCGGGTTTTTCCGCCGGCGAAGCGGTTACTATCATTCCGTATTTTCATTGTGGCCATTGTATCGCCTGCAGGAGCGGTAAGCCCAATTGCTGTACCCATATCCAAGTATTCGGTGTACACATGGATGGGGGAATGTGTGAGCTCATTTCAATCCCGTCTTATGCGCTCGTTAAAAGCAACGGGTTGTCTCTTGATGCCCTTGCGCTGGCAGAGCCGCTCGCGATTGGTGCACACGGTGTCCGCCGGGCAGCCATAACCGCAGGAGAATTTGTGCTCGTCACCGGTGCGGGTCCCATCGGATTGGGTACGATGGCGTTTGCGCGGCTCTCAGGGGCGAATGTCATTGCCATGGATACCAATGAATCACGGCTGGCATGGTGCCGGGAAAAGCTGGGCATCGTTTTTACGATAAACCCCCGCCATGAAAATGTTGCCGAAAAATTACGCGCTATCACCTCGGGAGATATGCCCGGCGTGGTAATAGACGCCACGGGGAATATTGGTGCCATTAACAGCGGCATTAACTGGCTGGCACATGGCGGCCGCTATGTTTTGATTGGCCTTCAGAAAGAATCTTTTTCGTTCTCCCACCCGGAATTCCACAAAAGAGAAGCTACGCTGATGAGCAGCCGAAATGCCACCCGCGAAGATTTTGACCGGGTAATCACGGCTATGATAAACAACCAGGTTCAACCTGAAACTTATATCACGCACCGGGTTCCCTACGACAACGCCGGGGAATTTTTCAATTGTTTTTCTGACCCTGCCTTTCCGGTCATTAAAGCCATGATCTCGATGCGCTAATCCAACCAGACATGCGCAAAATAATCAGTGCAGTAATTATCGCGGCTGTCTTTGCCGGCCTCCCTATTCATGCGCAGCAAGCGCTGAAACTGTGGTACCGGCAGCCGGCTGCTACCTGGACAGAAGCACTCCCGATCGGTAACGGCCGCCTGGGTGCTATGGTTTTCGGTGGCATTCACAACGAGCTTATCCAGTTCAATGAAGCTACGCTGTGGACAGGTGGCCCGGTTCGGCACAACGTTAACCCCGGCGCGTATGAAAACCTGCTGATTGTCCGCGATGCCTTATTGAAAGAAGAGGATTACGCCAAGGCGTACCAGTTTACAAAAAAAATGCAGGGATACTATTCAGAATCCTACCTGCCCCTCGCAGACTTACATATCCGGCAGGAATTTCCGGATTCAAACACCAGTGGCTATTATCGTGACCTCGATATTGCGCATGCTGTCGCCACCACCCGTTTCCATTCCGGTGAGGTTAACTACACCCGGCAGGTCATCAGTTCGGCACCTGACCAGGTCATCGTCATCCGGTTTTCAGCCGATAAGCCCGGCAGCATCAGTTTTACGGCCACTATCGGGGGATTACTTGCTTACAACCAGTCGACGGTCAGCAACCGGGAAATCAGGGTCAGCGGTAAGGCGCCCTCGCACATCCAGCCCAATTATGTGGCTGCTGAACACCCGGTACAACAGGAAGATACTACCGGTTGCCGCGGCATGCGGTTCGACATGTTGCTGAAAGCCGTGACCAGCGGTGGTTTCGTTACTGCTAATACAGCCGGCTTGCATATCAGCAAGGCCAATGCAGTGACCCTGGTCTTTTCCGCAGCGACCAGCTTTAATGGGTTCAGCAAATGCCCGGACGCCGATGGCAGGGATGAACATGCGCTCGCGGCAGCCTATCTGCGTAAAGCATCTGTGTACACATGGCCAACCCTGCTGTCGCGACATCAGCATGACTTCAGTCATTTTTTCAACCGCGTGCATTTTACACTGGATGGATCCCCGTCTACCGGCAACGACAGCCTGCCAACAGGGGAGCGGCTATTGAAATATACGGAAGGGGCGGCTGACCCCTCTTTCGAAACACTGTATTTTAACTATGGGCGCTACCTGCTGATATCCTGCTCAAGACCCGGCGGGGTACCCGCTAACCTGCAGGGCATCTGGAACGCATCATTGCGACCGCCCTGGAGTTCAAACTATACGACCAACATTAATCTTCAGATGAACTACTGGCCCGCAGAGCCATTGAATCTTCCCGAAATGGCTGAGCCGTTGATGGACTTTATCCGCCATCTTGCGGTGACCGGGGCGGCAACGGCAAAAGAATTTTATCATGCCCGTGGCTGGGCGGTACACCACAACAGCGATATCTGGGGACTGGCCAACCCCGTCGGAGACCTGGGTAACGGTGATCCTACATGGGCGAATTGGACCATGGGCTCACCCTGGCTGTCTCAGCACCTCTGGTGGCATTATGCGTTTAGCCATGATCGTAAGTTTCTCGCCACATCGGCTTATCCCCTGATGAAGGGCGCAGCGACATTTTGCCTCGACTGGCTGGTAAGAGACAACAACGGATACCTCGTTACGGCTCCGTCTGTGTCGCCGGAAAATGTATTTTTGATTGATAGCGCCACTCGCGGAAGCGTGTCAGTTGCCACTACCATGGATATGTCGATCATCAGGAATCTATTTGATAATATACTGAAAGCCTCCGCCGTGCTGCCAACGGATAGCAGCTTCCTGCATAAAATTGAAACGGCGCGGTCTGAATTATTTCCGCTCCGTATCGGTAAAAAAGGAAACTTGCAGGAATGGTATAAAGACTGGGAGGATGCTGAGCCCCACCACCGCCATGTCTCCCAGCTTTTTGGCCTGTACCCCGGAGATGAAATTTCTCCCATCAAAACGCCTGCACTGGCTGCTGCTGCCCGCAGAACACTTGAATTGCGTGGCGATGCAGGCACCGGATGGAGCCTCGCCTGGAAAATAAACTTTTGGGCAAGACTACTCGATGGTAACCACGCCTACAGTCTCGTTCGCCGCCTCCTGCACCTCACGGGTCAGACCGGGACCAACTACGCGGACGGAGGTGGCGCCTATCTGAATCTTTTTGATGCGCACCCGCCTTTCCAGATCGACGGTAACTTTGGCGGCATAGCAGGAATGGCAGAAATGCTGCTGCAGAGCCAGCTCGGTGAAATATCCCTGCTCCCGGCCTTACCCGATGCGTGGCCGTCAGGATCCGTAAGCGGTCTGAAGGCAAGAGGCAATTTCACGGTGGATATGAATTGGACAGCTGGCCGCCTGGGCCGCGCCGTCATCACTGCTGGGTCAGGAGGCTTATGTACTATCCGTACCGCGATACCGGTGATGATTAACGGTAAAACCCCCAGGACCAGCCATGACGACTATGGATACAGCAGCAGCATCGCCATGCGCCCGGGAGAAAAAATTGTCATAAGGCCCGTACCAAATTTTACCACGACACAGTAGTTATGACTGGAAAAAATATTACAGCAATTATTTATTGCACCCTGCTGCTGGTAACGCAGGCCGGTGCGCAGGCCGGTGCGCAGGCCGATTCCTTACTGCCTGCAGCCCTGCTCTCTCCTGGCGCCGTGCTCACGTTAATCAGCAACCGGTTTACGTTTACGGAGGGGCCTGCCGCCGACAGCAGCGGCAATATTTTTTTCACCGATCAGCCCAATGACAACATCTGGGAATATGATCTCAGGGGCCGGCTGACGAAGTATTTACAGGGCACTGAACGGGCTAATGGTTTGTACTTCAACCGCGCAGGCCAACTGGTTGCCTGTGCTGACCAGGACGGCCGGCTGGTTGCCTTCGGACCGGGTAAGCGAAAAGCTATTCTCCTTACCGGGTTCCACGGAAAGAAATTTAACGGGCCAAACGACTGCTGGGTGGCGCCGGGCGGGACTACCTATTTTACAGACCCCTTTTACCCGCGCGATTACCGGAACCCGCCGCAACAGGCACAGGAAAGCCAGTCGGTCTATTACCTGCTTCCGGGAAAAAAATCAGCCATGGTGGCCGACAGTGCCTTAAAAAAGCCAAACGGGATAGTGGGCACGCCGGATGGACATTACCTTTATGTTGCGGATATTGGAGACAATAAGACATACCGGTACCGTATAACCGAAATTGGCAACCTGTCCGACAGGCAGCTTTTTGTTAACCAGGGCTCAGACGGCATGACGATCGACGAACAGGGCAATGTTTACCTCACCGGCAACGGGGTAACCGTCTATGATGCAACCGGCCGGAAGGTCGGGCACATCCCGGTACCCGCTAAATGGACCGCGAATATCTGTTTCGGTGGTCCTGATCGAAAAACACTTTTTATTACGGCGTCGGAAAATATATTTACACTTGCCATGTCCGTAAAAGGGACACGGTAAGATTACCCCGGCCGCTCCTGCCTGCGCCGGAAAACGATTTATATTATGAAAAGAATAGTAAGTGCCCTGCTCATTTTTGTTTCGCTCACCTGCCTGTCGCAGCAACCCGCAGTAGTTTATCCCGTAGACGAAGCCTCCGTGGAACATGCGGGGGTGCCCAAAGGAGAGGTGCTGAAGTTCAGCTTTAACCACAGCCAGGTTTTCCCGGGAACCACGCGCGATTACTGGTTGTACATTCCTGCTCAATACCAGCCCGGGAAACCGGCTTGTGTATACATTAACCAGGATGGTATCCAGTGGAAGGCACCGGTCGTTTTTGACAACCTGATCAACAGCGGCGAAATGCCAGTGACCATCGGTGTTTTCATCACCCCCGGTAAAATCCCCGCGCCAGACCCCGCTGCAGGCCAGGACCGTTTTAACAGGAGTTTTGAATATGATGGACTTGGCAGTGCGTATGGCAAGTTCCTGCTTACCGAACTTTTACCGGACGCTGAACTACAGCATGCCACGGACGGCCGGCCGGTTCGCCTCTCGAAAAACGGCAATGACCGGGCAATCGGCGGTTCGAGCAGCGGCGCGGTCTGTGCGTTTACGGCTGCCTGGGAGTTTCCCGACCAGTTCTCGAAAGTATTCAGTGCCATCGGAACTTATGTAAACCTGCGGGGCGCTGATCGATACCCCTCGTTGATTCGGAAATACGAAACGAAACCAATCAAAGTATTCCTGCAGGATGGAGAAAATGACCTCAATATTTATGGCGGAGATTGGTTCAAAGCCAATGAAATGATGGAGCGTGCACTGAAGTTTGCCGGCTACCAGGTGGAACATCACTGGGGAACGGAGGGGCATAACGGCAACCAGGGAACGGCACTCTTTCCTGGTGCCATGCGGTGGCTGTGGAAAGGCTGGCCGGCAGGCCTGCAAACGGGTAAAACGGCTAACCAGGTACTCGCAGATATCCTGATACCGGGAGAGGACTGGCAACTGGTCGGCAAAGGTTATGGCTTTACGGAAGGCATCGCGGCAGATGCCCGGGGCGACGTTTTTTTCCAGGATATTCCTAATGCGAAAACGTATAAGGTGAATGCCGATGGCACAGTGACCGCATTACCGATCGATTCAAAAAAGGCGAGCGGTACCAGCTTTGGATCCGATGGCCGGCGATACGTGGTGGCCGGCGGTACCCGGCAAGTGCTTTCTTACGACGGCGCCGGTCACGAACGGGTCTTGGCCGACAGTATTAACGGCAACGATATCGTGGTAGCTGCTAACGGTAATATATATGCGACAGCGCCGGAGGGAAGTACTAACCCCGGGAAAATATATTTGATCCGGCCTTCGGGGGAAAAGTTGCTGGTCGACCAGGGCATCAAATTTCCCAACGGCATTACCCTTACCCCGGACCAGCAGCAGGTCCTTATCACGGAATCGGCATCGCACTGGATTTGGACTTACAGCATCCTCCCCGGGGGCACGCTCGGCAACAAACAAAAGTATGGCTGGCTGCAGGTGCCGGACACCGAGGAGAATGCCTGGCCAGACGGGTTGAAAGCGGATACCGCCGGCAGGATATATACCGCGAGCCGGCTAGGCATCCAGGTACTGGACCAGCTAGGCCGTGTAAATGCCATCCTGCCCATACCTCCCTCGAACGGCCAGGCGTCCAACTGCTGCTTCGGTGGTCCGGGTTTTGACATTTTTTACGTCACCTGCGGGGACCGCGTTTACCGGAGAAAACTCCGGACCCGGGGCGCAAATACGTTCGACCCGCCTCACCGCCCGGCCAGCCCGCATCTCTAGTATTTTAGGTGATACCCATTTTTTTAAGGAAGTTTGAGCACATAAACCAATGCTGATATTATGGCAATTCCAACCTGGCAGGGCGTCTACCCTGCAATGCTTACCCCGTTCCGCGACGATGACACGATCGACTTCGATATGTTTACCCACAACCTTAACGCCCAGCTCGAAGCCGGGATTGATGGCGTGGTTATGGGCGGTTCGCTCGGCGAGGCCAGCACACTGCTGAATGAAGAAAAAACAGCCCTGCTTCGCCATTGCAAAAAGACGATGCTGAGGGAGGTGCCGGCCATCGTTACCATTGCCGAACAATCCACCAAAGCCGCCATCGCTGTGGCGCATGCTGCCGAAAAAAATGGAGCTGACGGGTTGATGATCCTGCCGCCGATGCGGTATAAAGCGGACGACCGTGAGACCGTTGCCTACTTCAGGGCTATTGCGGCAGCGTCAGGTTTGCCCATCATGATTTACAACAATCCTTACGATTATAAAATAGAAGTGACCCTGCCCATGTTTGAACAGCTGGCCGCTGTCAGCAGCATACAGTCTATCAAGGAATCCACCCGTGATGTGTCGAATGTTACACGGTTGAAAAATGCGTTCGGAGACCGGTACAAAATTCTTTGTGGCGTGGACACCCTCGCGCTCGAAGAATTGGCGCTCGGCGCAGATGGCTGGGTGGGCGGACTGGTGGATGCCTTCCCTGCTGAAACCGTGGCCATTTACCGCCTGATGAAATCCGGGAAGTACAAAGAAGCGCTTGACATTTACCGGTGGTTCTTGCCGGTCCTTGAGCTGGACATCCATCCTAAACTGGTCCAGTATATAAAACTTGCGGCAGCTGAGACGGGGCTCTCTACCGAAAACGTGCGTGCACCAAGACTGGTACTCGAAGGCGAAGAAAGAAAATCAGTGCTGGCGACTATCCGCCAGGCCATCGCCACTAGGCCATCACTTCCCGCGCACAGCCCGGTGATGGCTACCGCACAGGCATGACCGCTACTGATTAAAGGATACGTACTCCCTGAAACCATAAGCCGGAACATATGGCTATAAAGAAATTTTTTTGTATCGATGCCCATACCTGTGGTAATCCGGTTCGGCTGGTAGCCGGTGGCGCACCGTTCCTGGAAGGCAGTAATATGAGTGAGAAACGCGGCTATTTCCTGCGCGAGTTCGACTGGATCCGGCGAGGTCTCATGTTCGAACCCCGGGGTCACGACATGATGAGCGGAAGCATGCTTTACCCGCCTCATGACCCGGACAATGACGTGGCCGTCTTATTTATCGAAACAAGCGGTTGCCTCCCGATGTGCGGCCATGGCACCATCGGCACCATCACCATTGCTATCGAAGAAGGACTGATCCTCCCTAAGACTCCGGGTATTGTAAGAATGGAAACGCCGGCAGGACTGGTTCATATCCAGTACACCCGGGAAGGGAAAAAAGTGAAAACGGTAAAGCTCACCAATGTGCCCGCCTACCTGGCGGCAGAAAGTCTTTCCGTGGACTGCCCGGGATTGGGGAAGATCAGCTTCGACGTTGCATATGGCGGAAATTTTTATGCTATCGTGGATCCCCAGGAAAATTTTCGTGGCCTGGAGCATTACCCGGCCGATACATTAATTTCCAGGGCACGCGAACTCAGGCGGCTCATAAATGAACAATATGAATTTGTTCACCCGGAAGACGACAGCATCCGCGGCTGTTCGCATATACTCTGGACGGGAGCCGTCCTCAATCCGGCTTCAACAGCCAGAAATGCCGTTTTTTACGGGGATAAGGCCATTGACCGTAGTCCTTGTGGTACCGGCACTTCCGCCCGTATGGCGCAATGGTATGCGAAGGGTAAGCTTCGGAAGGGCGATATATTTATCCATGAAAGTATCATCGGCTCTACCTTTCGCGGTACCATCGAGGAAGAGACCACCGTTGCCGGTAAACCCGCAATCCGTCCCGGCATTGAAGGATGGGCCAGGATATTCGGGTACAATACAATTACGATCGACGAGGAAGATGACCCCTATGCCCTGGGATTCCAGGTACTTTAATATTCACGCTAACTTATTACTATGACTATTATCTTTTTAACGAGGTTATATACCGGTGCGTAATTACTTGTGATCGTTTTCTCGTGCTGTGCTCCGGCAATGCAGGGGCAGATGAGCGTCGCAGGCCAGGCATCATCATCCGCGGCCTGCGGGCAGCCGCAAAAAGCACGTTTAATTTCTATACCGGTTAGGATCCGCTCTTTACTCCGTGACTGCTAGTTCGGCAGGAGAGGTACGCCGCTCATTTTCGGGTGGTTATAGCCCGTTTTACCAGCTAGGGTAAATGATCGGCAGTCTCCAGTTTATGGCGCTCAGGACTGATATCGTCAGTAGCGGTAAAATGACAGTGAAGCAATTCCATGACGCAGTGCCGCGCGAGAACAGTATGCCGGTGGAAATGCTGCGAAACCTGCTCACCGGGTAGGCGATTGCAAAAGACTACCGCCCACACTGGAAATTTTATCCCCTTCCATGATGCGAGGTATGCATTATTGCTGCAGGGATGGGTCGACAGGCCGGTGGAGTTACGATTAACTACCTTTGATCGATAATACCAGGATACCATGTTCAGAAAAATCAGACAGCAGTTACGTCGCACAAGCCTTTATTGCGTGCTGGTACTGATTTGCTGTAAAGCCGCTTACGGGCAGAGTTATGTACCGGAATTTCACAATGCGAAAATGAAAGTGAAGACGGCGGTACCTGTAAAGGCTTATGCGTTTAATCTCTCCGATATACGCATCACCGGGGGCCTGTTTAAAAAGGCGATGGACCTTGATGGCGCCTACCTGCTGGAAATAGAACCGGACCGTTTATTAAGCCGTTTTTATAAGAATGCCGGCCTGGCAGAGAAAGGAATCGTGTATGGGGGATGGGAGTCTGAAACGATTTCGGGGCATACCCTCGGCCATTATCTTTCTGCCTGCTCCATCATGTTTGCTTCTACCGGGGACAGCCGTTACAAAGCAAAATGTGATTATCTCGTCGCGCAATTGTACCGTTGCCAGCAGGCACGGAAGACCGGCTATGTTGGCGCTGTTCCCAACGAAGATACCGTCTTCGCGCAGGTTGCCAGGGGTGATATCCGGTCAAAAGGGTTTGATCTGAATGGCGCCTGGGTACCCTGGTATACCTTGCATAAAGTGATGGCGGGGCTGCTCGATACCTACCTCTATACCGATAACCGGCAATCGCTGACCGTCCTGAATGGAATTGGCCATTGGATAAGCACCGAATTGTCAGGCCTGTCCGACAAACAACTGCAGCTGATGCTGGAATGCGAGCACGGCGGTATGAACGAAGCGCTGGTAAATCTTTACGCGGTGACGGCTAACCCCTTATATCTCCGCCTCTCCTATAAATTCCACCATAAAGCGGTGCTGGATTCCCTCGCGAAAGGAATCGATGTGATGCAGGGGCGTCATTCCAATACCAATATTCCCAAAGTGATTGGTGTTCAGCGCCGGTATGAAATCACCGGGTCGTCAAGCGACAGCGCCACAGCTGCCTATTTCTGGAAAACGATAGTCAATCATCACACTTATGCCAACGGTGGCAACAGCAATTATGAATACCTGGGCGAGGAAGATAAGCTGAACGACAGGCTGAGCGACAATACCACAGAGACCTGCAATACGTACAATATGCTCAAACTCACCCGTCACCTTTTTGCGATGCAACCAGGTGCGGGCTATACTGATTATTACGAACGGGCGCTATACAACCATATCCTGGCCAGCCAGGATCCGGCGACAGGTATGATGTGTTATTTTCTTCCCCTCCGGATGGGTGGACAAAAGAGTTATTCTGATAAGTTCAACTCATTCTGGTGCTGTGTGGGATCCGGCATGGAGAATCATGTGAAGTACGGAGAAGGAATCTATTCCCGCGGTGCGGATGCAGGTCTTTATGTAAACCTTTTTATCCCCAGCCGGCTCGCCTGGAAGGAAAGAAAAATGGAAATTACACAGGAAACGGGTTTCCCCGAGACCAACGAGACCCGTTTGCTGATGAGGGCTGTTAAGCCGGCAGATTTTACCCTGTATATCAGGGAGCCTGCCTGGTCAGCTGGGGGCATCGCTGTTTTTGTGAATGGTAAACCCGTGATTACAGCACGCGGGAAGAATGGCTATGTTTCCGTCACCCGCCGTTGGGCAAACCGGGATTCGGTCCGCGTGGTATTCCACCCCTACCTGTATACGCAACCGATGCCGGATAACGCCAACCGGGTGGCCATCCTGTATGGCCCGGTGCTTTTGGCGGGTGACCTGGGCCACTCGATGCCCGACCCGGTCTACGGCACGCCGGTTTTGCTGACAGCGAGTCATGACGTCTCCCAGTGGCTCAGTCCTGTTGCTGGCCAGCCGCTCACCTTCCGCATGCACGGAGCGGGTAAACCGTTCGATACACAGCTTTCGCCATTCTACGCGATGAGTAAAGACTTTTATAGTGTGTATTGGGATTATTTCACCCCGGACGAATGGACGGAACGCGAGGCGTCTTATGTAGCCGACAAACGCCGGCAGCAGGCTACCGATCAGCGGACAATCGATATTATGCGCCTTGGTGAAATGCAGCCGGAAAGAGATCACCATCTGCAGTCGTCCATCAACTCCTACACGGGGAACGCGCTGACCAGAACAGGGCGGGAAGCCCGCGCCGGTGGATTTTTTTCCTTTGATATCCAGGTAGACCCCCGGGGTGGAAACATCTTATTATGCACATATTCAGGCGATGATAAAAACAGGGAATTTGAGTTGCTGATCGACGGCACTCCGCTGGCTACGGTGACCTGGAACGGGGAAAAGTCCGGTCAGTTTTACGATGTTGAATATCCCATACCGGAAAATCTTACCCGGGGCAAGACTATGGTTAAGGTAACGGTGTCGGCTAACCGTGGAAAAACAGCAGGAAGAATTTTCGGGTGCAGAATGCTGCGCCCCGTTAACCCTTAGCCATTTAGGCAGAAACTAGCCACAAAAGTTATTACAATGAAGTATTCGCAATGGATTGGCCTTTTTGCCGCAGCGGTTGTTGCCGCGGTATGTTTTATGCCCTGGATTATAGTTCCGTCTGCACATGTCGAGGTAGGGGGGTTGAGTTCAGCCGGAACCCAGAATTTCGGAAAACCCGGACTGATTAATTTGACCTGTGCTATAGTGGCAGCCTGCCTGTTTTTGATGCCGAAGGTTTGGGCCAAGCGGACGAATATGATCATCTGCGGCCTTAACGTGGCCTGGGCATTCAGGAATTACAGCCTGATGGGCCGTTGTTACCTTGGAGATTGCCCGGTTATACGCGGTGCCCTGTATGGCCTTGTGCTGGGCGCATGCATAATGCTCATCATGTCATTGTTCCCGGACATGAAAATAACCCCCGCCAGGCTGGAACCAGGAAAGGAATAATAGCCGTATCACGGCTCATTTAAAGGCTGTTGATAATATTCTCGATGTTGTTCCGGTTGAAAGGCTTATGGAGGAAATAGGATGCTCCTTGGTCAATTGCAATTTCATCTATTTGCTTATCATTGTAAGCCGTCATCATCACAATCTTCACGCTCGGGTTTAAATCAATCATCTTCCGGATGTAATTAACGCCTTTTCCGTCAGGCAGGTGATTGTCAAGGAAAATGAAGTCCGGTTTCATTTGCTCGTTCAACTGCAAGCCTTCTTTAATGTTGTGCCGGCTGGTAGTGGAAAATTGTTGCCGTTCCAGCACCATTTCCATCAGCATACACAACTCTTCTTCATCATCAATAATGAGGACTATTTTCTTGGAGGAGGATTTCATTAATAAATCGTTCAGGTAATATTTGCAGTTTGGGTATTATAAATATAAATGCATGCCAGAATTGACGATATGGCATTCCCGGGGTGGCCGCCCAAATCTGGCATAGTTTTACTTTTAAGCTAAAACGGTAAAAACCTATTACTCACTTCAACAATTTTGTTATGGGAAATCTCTTGTACGTGATCGCGGTAATACTTATCATAATCTGGGCGGTAGGATTTTTTGGCTACCAGGCTGGTGGGATCATTCACATCCTGCTCGTCATTGCGATTATTGCGATTCTTCTCAGGGTTATCAGGAGTGCATAACCTGCGTTAAAATTTCAAATCAGGTACATCTTGCATGTACCTGATTTTTTTATGTGGAAAATTATCGCCATCACCGGGAATTTTTTCTTTTCCCGGCAATTACGGGGGTCAGTTACTGTTATGTCGATATCCCCATAATGCAACGAAAACTTTTACTTATCCCCTTAATATTAACTACATGCCCAGACAGTATCCCTACTATCTTAAGAGTACCGTTATCATGCTGGGCCTCATTCTTTTTGTTTTCATCATTTTCACCCTCCGTGAGATCCTGGTCCCGGTATGTTTTTCAGTGTTGATTGCCATCCTGCTCAATCCGCTCGTAAACCGCCTCCAGGCGAGGAAAGTAGGCCAGGTGGCTTCTATTGTCATCGCGTTGCTGATTGCTTTTATCTTTATTGCCGGCGTAGGTTACTTCCTGTCCAGGCAAATTGCCGGATTCACCGACCAGTTGCCCCTCATGAAGCAAAAGCTGGAACAAATGATTGGCCAGTTGCAACAGTCGATCAGCCAGCGCTTTAATATCGGCGTGGATAAACAACAGGCTGCCTTGCGCGACGCCGGACAAAACGTAAAGCCATGGCTTAGTTCCACGGCCGGTACAGTGATGAATTCCCTTGCCACTATGTTTTTATTGCCGGTTTATGCTTACCTGTTCCTGTATTATAAAACTTTACTCCTCACTTTCCTTTACGAGGTATTTACGGAAGACCATTACAAAGATGTGGGCGTAGTATTAAAACAGACAAAAGGGGCCATACAGAGTTATATGTTCGGATTGCTTATTGAGGCGCTGATTGTCGCCATCCTTAATTCGCTGACGCTCCTTTTTCCGAAAGCACTCAGGATGATATGAGTAGTCGTGCGTATCCCGGAAATACAGCCTGTCGCCCACCTGTAAGCCAAACAGACTGCGGGCGCGCAAATCGTAAGGGCCAAG
>JBBROE010000127.1:0-12969 GCA_038229695.1 Chitinophagales bacterium
AAATAGTGAGCGCGACCCGTGATATCAGCGGAAGCACGATAGCCGTGATCACCCATGATGATGATGACGGCCGAATCGTGCGAATACTTCCGGATATCCGATACAAGCTTCATGAGATGCTGATTAACATACGGCAGGTAGCCCGTATAGGAAGCAGGATGATTTCCGGCTAATTCCGTAAGGAGGGTGTCCAGGCTTCGCGGATGGAGGTTTTTATCGTAATAATAAGGGGGATGAGGCATTTCTAAATGGGCATAAACAAACCGGGGAAATTTACTTTTTTCTCGCGCGGTCGTCACCACGCCGTTTTCAAACTGCGCGTTGAGCGAACGGTTCTCCATCACTTTTCTTTTTGAAAGCCAGGAAATACTTACGGGCCCCATTTCCAGGTTCCAGGCGAGATCTCTTTCCATGCGGTTAAACAGGGTCTGCGCTGTAATAAGCCTGGTCTTCACCGGTAACAGGGAAAATGAGACTTCAGCGGGATGACCGGCGAGATCGAAAATAGAATAATTCACAATCTGGTAAGACAATGCAGATAAAAATCGAATCACTTCGTTATCCCGGATCAGCTGGTTGCACGATGCATAATCATGTATATTGACCTGACTGGTATCGGCAATATGCTGCAGGTAATTCATATTCAGCATTGAAGCCATGGAAAACGGGGTGAAATTATAATTACTGGAACTCCGGCCCTCGATATAAAAGTGCTCGTGCAACAGAAAACTGTCGAGGGCGCTGTTGTCGAAGTGCAAATCGTTCCTGAGGCTGGCCGTGCTGGCGTACTCGTCAAATAATAAGAAGTAAATATCCGGGGTTGGACAAGAACTGCAGGACGGGTTCAACCGGTTCCGCTCACTTCCATAAACGGATAAGCGGTCAGCCGTGGGATGGGCAATGCGCGGAACTATCCTGATCAGATCGGCAACAATGCTGAGCATCAGTATCCAGGTCAGGAGCAGCCTTAGTTTAGGGAAATTGTGTTTTGCTTTAGCGACTCCGATCACGGCGAGAATGACGCTTACTAAAAGTATGGGGAGAAGCACCCTGTATTTATAGAGGAATATATGGTTGTCTTTAAGGAAGTCATAACCACTGCCAAAGAAAAAGTAAATAAAAAAGAGGAGGAAGGTCAGCAACCCCGATTTCGCCGGATTGCGAAAGCCAGCATTCACCACAGCAAAAATAATTATCCCGGCAACGAGATACGTGAGCAGTAAGATCATACAGTCACCCGGCGTAACCATACCGAAATTTTCCGTTACCCCATGCAAAATAAAAAATACCGGCAACAAGAGAAGATACAGGAACCGGTGGCTGTTTCGGAAAACTATGGCCATGAAATAGATTGACTTTGTTTAAAATATTGTTTGCTGGCCAGCCGCATTCCCTGGCGGCTGTGTGATATGCCCAAGGCTGGGTAGCAGCCTTCGATCGCAAACAGCGGGAATAATGTTCAAGGAGCCACCGGAATCTCCCGGGATCGATGATCCCCGCGAAGTGGTTCATATCGATCAACAGGTGCCCCCTGAACGGCATTTCGACTATATAATCAGGATGTATTATAAGAAAATTTTTCACTGCCGCTCGTCCCTGTCCCCAGTTGAAGGTACAGTCTGATTATATCGGTACAACAATTTTTGGCTGGCCACAATGGCCATGATCCAGGTTGACGGCATGACTGATTAGACGAAAACGGATCTGAGATGCCGGGCTACAATCTGCGTACTGTGGAACCATCATCTGCATCGATCAGCCCATATCGTTCTGCGTGC
The DNA here is from genome assembly GCA_038229695.1 of Chitinophagales bacterium. Taxonomy (GTDB): domain Bacteria; phylum Bacteroidota; class Bacteroidia; order Chitinophagales; family Chitinophagaceae; genus JACMLD01. Next base: position 1,779 of record JBBROE010000127.1, read on the forward strand.
AGTTCCCGCAACAAGTTTTTTAAGCTTTCACCCTGTTATAGGCATGATCACGATGATTTCTCCGGAGCGTACAACTGGGTTCTTCTGCTGCCTCGCGCAACTGTGGATTACACTTAAAGATAGCCATTTCACCCCTATAAGAACTTGAGCTCAGACAGCGCTGGAAACGGACTTCAGCATGAAAAGAATTCGGCCGGATCCGCCGACTTCTACCCGCTCCATCAAAACCGCCCGGCCCTCAAAAGCCTTTAAAAAATGCTGTTCCGTATATTGCGTGGCATCTTTTTTCCGGTCACGGTTTAAATCAGTCACCCGGGGATCACCGGCAGGGATAAATTCGACTATAAGGCGGGGGGCTAACGCGAGAAAAAATGTGGCCATTTGCGTGAAACTGATGTTTTTGGCAAAGTACAAATGGTGGACCAGGGCGAGGGCAAAGCAGGCATCGGCCCCGCATCTCTCGGTGAAAGACATCCGCTCCCCGCTGTTCCAGCCAATAGATGGGCTGGGATTACTGAGGTCAGTAACCAACGGTAAAATATCCAGGCCAGGGCTTGCGCCGCAATCCCTGAACAGCTTTTCTATACAATCGTGATCTGCATCTACGGCAATGCATTTTTTTCCCGCGGCAGCGGCTGCCTTGGCAAATAACCCGGTGTTGCAGCCCAGGTCAAGCACCGTATCGCCGGGAAGGGTGTTAATCCACCCGGAAATGATGTCCATTTTCTTTTCCGGGTAGCCACCACCCGTTATGGTTCCGTCATAGTAATTGTTCCATCCCTTTTTGCCCAGGCAACGTGAGGTTGCTTACCACATCGCGCAGATTTGTAAGCAGCCTTTTCATTTTACCAGCGGAAAAAGCAGGCAGGTTTCGGTTTTGCCCGGATGACCCTGCTGACGCTGCCATCCAGGAAGGCAGCAGGATATGCATGATAACGGGAATACGCAACCGATTTTTTAACGGCAGCAACCGGGCCGTGAGTTGCAGGGGAACACCTTCAGGATACAACTGGAACAACCGAAGCAGTTCGGGACTTCCGGAGGCAGCCAGCACCAGCGGTGAGAGAAAGCAGGTAAGAAACTGGTGGTAGGCAATCCATGGTTTTGACTGATCGTATAATTCAAAGGAAAGCGTATCAATCAGGATGGGACGACAGCCGGTAAACTGGATATTGAAAGGCGTTGCATCCTTCAGCATCATACCATACGCCATTGCCGTTGTTGCCAGGTCGATAGTCAGCAGCGCCGCAGCTTTCCACTGCGAAAAACACCATTCATAAGGATAGCTGATTGTTCCAAGCTGTTCCGGTAGCAGTGTGCAATAGGCTTCCTCAGCCCCGGTTATATTGTCTTGCAGCCGCTGATGGGTAACGATTTTTTGCTGAGCTGCCAGGGCAGCGTAGAGACCGCTGCCGGTAAAGTGATCAAAAGCGCCGGCGTAGCACTGGTTGACCTGCCGGTAAAACTTTCCGTCCTGCTTAAAAATGAAACCGGCGGGGTCCCGAAACGAGGCAGGATGGAGAAAGGTATTAATCATGTTCCCTGCCCGGTTCAATTTTTTCCGGCTTCTTTTTGCCGAAGAATAACCTGATTCTTGCCCATACCGCCTTAAAATAAAATGCCACGCCAAGCACGCCGGCTATAATGACCTGTACCAGGTAACTGCCACTGCCCGGATCGATATAAAGGGGTAACGTATTCAACTTTTAATGATAACTGAGGTTGGATTTAGGGGTTAAAGTTAACAAAGTTTCATACATCAGCCGGATGGTGGACTCAATGTCTGAACGATGCAGCATTTCTACGGTGGTATGCATGTACCGCAGGGGAATCGAAATCAGCACCGATGGGCAGCCATCGTTGGCGTAGGCAAAGGAATCTGTATCGGTACCGGTGCTCCGGCTGACGGCACGCAACTGCACAGGGATGGCGGCCTTCGCGGCAACATCCTGCACAATGTCAAGCAACCGGTTGTGAACTGCCGGCCCATAAGCCAGCGACGGTCCTTTTGAACACTGGATATCACCTTCAATTATCTTATTGATCATCGGCGTCGACGTATCATGGGTAACATCGGTAATTATTGCAATATCGGGTTTGATCCGCCGGGCTATCATTTCCGCGCCCCTCAATCCCACTTCTTCCTGCACGGCGTTGACGATATACAAACCATAAGGCAGTTTTTTCCGGTTTTCTTTGAGCAGGCGCGCAACTTCAGCAATCATGAAACCGCCGACCCGGTTATCAAACGCCCTGCCCACGTAATAGTCATTTGCGAGTTCGGCAAAACCATCCTGGTAGGTCACCACGGCACCGATATGCAGGCCCAGCGCCTCCACCTCCTTTTTGTTCCGGGCTCCCGTATCAAGAAACAGGTTATCTACTTTTGGATGTTGTTCTTTGCTGTCAGGATTTCCCATCCTGGTATGAATCGCCGGCCACCCAAACACAGCTGGCACCGGGCCCTTCTTCCCATGAATGAATACCCGCTGGGCCGGGGCGACCTGGTGGTCAACACCGCCATTCCGCTTCAGGTAAAGCAGCCCTTCGTTATTGATGTAATTGACCAGCCAGCTGATTTCATCCGCGTGGGCTTCAATTACCACTTTAAACGGAGCTTCTGCATTTACCACCCCCACCGCGGTGCCATAAGGATCTGTAAAGTGGCTGTCTACATACGGTGCCAGGTACTTGAGCCAGCTCTTCTGACCACCGCTTTCGAAGCCAACGGGAGAAGGATTGTTGATGTAGGCTTTGAAAAAAGCCATAGACGCTTCAGTGAGTATCGGATTTACTGATTTTACTGATTTTATTGCTTTTGCCATTGCTATTTGTATTTTAACGGGCCGTTTTCTGTTTGGTGATGAGCCCAGTAGATTGAGCCAAAATTAATTAAATACCCACGATAATCATCAGTACTCCCGAAAGCATCATCAGGCCATCCAGTACAAAATAATAGAGATAATCCGAGAAATCCCTTTTTGCATAATTGTACAGCCCCGACACAATGCCCCCAGGGATAAGCAGCAGGATGATGACCCGAAGCGAGAAACCATAAAAATACAGTGCACCGGTGCTGACCAGAAAGGAGATCAGCGACAGCGCAAACAGGTTGTCGATTCCTCTTTGATTAAACCAGGTAATCATACTGCGGACCCCATCCGCTTTGTCATCTTCACGGTCACGGTAATCAAACAGGATGCAAATAGCATAAATGAGAAAAAAACGGCTGCAGGCAAGCCAGGTAAAGGCGGTCCTCCACGGCGTACCCGCAACAAGGATTGGCAGCAGTGTAGTTACGTACATCCATACTGTGGCAAGAAAGATGGTCTTGCCTATTGCGATACGCCGCAGCCCGGAAAAAATTTTTTGAGGCAGTTTCGGAGCAGAATAAAGAAAAGTTACGAAGGCGCCAAAGGAAATCCAGAACCAGTGTTGCCGCAATAAGAAAAAACAGGCAAGGGAGCCGGCGAGGCCGATAAAATAAAGAATTAGATGGAGCGATTTGTAGTGTGATGCCCATCGCAGTCGTTCGGAACCGGTTAGCGAATGGGTGGTAAGGTACCAGTGAAAATTATAACTGCAGATGGTTGAAAAGAAAATAAAAAAGTACAGTACCCCCGTTGTTGAAACCAACGGGAAGAGCAGGTGAAGCTGGTACACCATCACAACAGCGCAACCGGCAATGTACAAACTGCTGAATAAAAAGAAATTGAATACTCGTTTCAGCATGGGGGGGCCATAAGGAATAGGGAAACAGGTTAGTCGTTCCGCAATATAACAATCCGCCCTGTAGAAACGGTATCGCTTACATGCCCGGCTTTGTCATGAATCCAAATCTTGATATTGAGTGTGTCGGGCTGTGGTTTAGATGGATTGCTGCCAACAATGGGCGGAGCATTCTGAGCCGACTTCAGGTAGTTCTCGTAATCGAGGGCCAGCCGGATCTCGCCGTTATCATAACTGGGAAAGTCAGGAATTTTACTTTTGATGGAGTCTCTTACCGTCGGAACAACCGTCTGATTGAGTCTTTCCTTCTTCAGGAAAAGCGTGTCACTGATGTCTCCTTCCTTATCAGTATAGCTAAGGGTGATGTTTAACGTGCCGCTGACCGGAACCACGGTGGTACTGATAGATTTTATTTGTATCTGCGGGCTGGTCTGAAACTTATCTTTGTTGCAGCCAAGCAACAGGAACACGCCACACCCGGTCACCAGAATTTTTTTCATATTGAAATGTTAAAACAAAATTAGCCGATGCCCGCCGAATTACCTAAACAGGCCAGTGAATGGAATCATAAAATTTTCAGCATCGGGGAAAACAACTTTGCTGACTGCGCGCTGGCCGCGTTTGCTTACCAATATGCAGGCAATTCCATATACGCGGCTTTTGCAAAAGCGGTTGGCCGCCACCCGGGCAATGTGCATGCTGTAACCGATATCCCTTTTCTGCCCATATCCTTTTTCAAGACCCACACCGTCGTTACCGGGAACTTCTCCCCGGAAGCCGTTTTCGAAAGCAGTGGCACCACCGGATCCATCAATAGCCGGCATCTGGTAAAAAGCCTCAACCGGTACCGAAACTCTTTCAATCATGCCTTCCAGCGGTTTTACGGGTCGCCGGCGGATTATTGTATTCTGGCATTGTTGCCCTCTTACCTGGAAAGGAATAATTCTTCGCTTGTGGTAATGGCCGCTGATTTGATCGCCCAGAGTGGCCATCCCCAAAGCGGTTTTTACCTGAACAACCGCCAGGAGTTGGCCCATATGCTGCAGAGCCTGGAAGCGGTCGAACAAAAGACCCTGCTGCTGGGAGTAACCTTTGCGCTCCTGGATTTTGCGGCTGATTTTCCCATGAAACTCAACCATACTATCATCATGGAAACGGGTGGAATGAAGGGCCGGCGGGAAGAGTGGACGCGTGCCCAGGTACACGATTTCCTGACCGCGCAGTTGGGACCTTCAGCTATTCATTCTGAGTACGGCATGACGGAATTACTGTCCCAGGCATACAGCACCGGTAATGGGCTGTTTCAGTGCCCGCCGTGGATGAAAGTGATGGTCAGGGCCGAAGACGACCCGCTGTCAGTAATGCCCTCGGGGCGGGGAATTCTCAATGTCATTGACCTTGCGAACCTGGACAGCTGTTGTTTCATTGCCACGGAAGATGCCGGCGATGTGGAAGCCGGGGGTAAGTTTTATGTAATCGGCCGCACCGATAATTCCGACCTGCGGGGTTGCAGCCTGATGGCACTCTGACTGATAATTACTGGCTGATCACACAAGACCCTGCTCCCGAAATCTGTAACGAAACGGGCGCCTGCACAAATGCAACAACGGAACAATCGCGGGCTAAAACGTCCGGGGGTAAAGTCAATCGCACCGTTCCGGATTCGCCGCTGACTTTTTTGAAATCCCGTACTACATTCACGTGGTGCAGTTCTGCCCCGCTGTTTTCACCACGTTTCACCGCTGAAACTGCATTCCGCTGCACAAGGGCAATACAAACCGTGCTGTTTTTATCAATGGCTTTCCGGAAAGTCACCATCACCCCGTTATCAGCCGTACTGCGGCTCTCCAGCTGGATAAGCGTATTTGTATTTTCCTGCAGGCCCTGCCGGATGGATTGATCCAGCTTGCGTCGATCGGAACCTGTAAACTCCGTCTTACCGTTAACGACTACCTGTGGCGTATAAACGCCATTGAGGGAAAATACCGCAGCATATTCCTGCTGGCGGCTGCCATAAGAAGCAGTACTAAACCGATCCTTCCAGCCCAGGTAATTCCAGTAATCCACATGGAAGCCCAGTACATACACGTGATCCGGGTACGTTTTCAGGGCATCAGCTACTGCCCTGTCGGCTGCAGGGCAGCTGGAACATCCCTCCGAAGTGAATAGTTCCACGACGGCGAAACCGGGTGCGGCGACGGTGTGGGGTAGCACAGGTACCCTCGCCGAACCGGCAATGGTTGCCATCAAGACCAGCATTGTGCCCGCAAAAAGCAGGGGTCGACTTTTTTTCATTTGGTTATTTTTTTTGAGCATAGCGGATCTTAAAAAGAGTCGCATTCGATTAATGACGGCCCGCATTCTGCCCGTTGAAGTGATAACTCAGCCCGGCTCCGAATGCATTCACCTTATTCCTGAACCGGTACACCCTTCCCCCGTCAGCTTGCTGCTGGTAAACGCTGCCGGTGCTGTATTCTGCAAAATAAAACTCGTAGACCGCTTTGATGGCAATCCTGGGTGATAACGCGTACCTGAGGAAAAATTCTGAATTCAGGCTGCCGCGATCGTTGTCCCCGGTCAGCAACAGGTTGAATGCGGTTGGTTTTGCACCCGGTTCGGTCTGCAGTTTTCCATCCCCTGCCAATACCGCGTCCTTACTTTGTCCGAAAGAAAATCCAATGAGATCAATGTTGAACCCCGCTGAAAGTGATTGGCTGAATGCATATCCAAAATTGGCTGACAGGTTGATGGCATGTACAAGCGGGTGAAACACCGTCAGCGTATCCCAGTTTTGGGTCTCCTGGCCCGAAAGTACTATCAGGAACGGGGTTGTCGTGGAACGGGAATACCTGCCGGGAGCAGTAATGAACTCCCTGTCACGCCCCGCATAGCCGGTGTAGCGCAGGCCAACGCCCGCTTCCCATTTTCGTTTCCTGCCAATGCGCCAGTTATTTACAAAAGATAACGCTGCCGTGCCCTGTGACTGTCCTGCCGCAGCAGAGAAGTCCAGGAACCGATTTACGGCACCAGGAACGGCTTCCTGCGCGGTGAGGAGCAGTGAAGCACTGGCGAAACATGCGGTGACCCATATTTTTTTCATACAATAACTTATTGGCAAAATTACCGGCGCTACTTTCAATAGGGTTGTCCGGCAAGCGACATATCCGGCCAGGAAATGCTAAAGATCTGTTATTACCTGCCCGCTGTAATGGTTACAGCAAACAACAGGCTGAACGCGGCATAACACTATACGTGGTTACGCACGTAACAACCGTTCCGTCTTCAACTCACGACTATGCTCACCCGAATTACCGGAGCAGTGCATCATACAGAATTTCCGCCGTGTGCCTGGCGGTCCTGCCCGTACCATCCTTAATCTGGTGGCGGCAACTGGTACCCGAAGCGGCGATGATCGTGCCGTCAGCAGTTTGCTCAATCGCGGGGAAAAGTACCAGTGCCCCAATTTTCATCGACAGCTCGTAATGTTCCTTTTCGTAACCAAAAGACCCCGCCATACCACAGCAACCGGAGGGTATTTCCTGCACCTGCAGGCCCGGCACCACCGCCAGGCTCTCCAGGATATATTTGGTGGACGACAGCGCTTTCTGGTGACAATGCCCGTGAAGGACAACCCTGTCATTTATTTCGGTAAACTGACCTACGGTTATTTTACCCCTGCCGATTTCGGCCGCGAACCATTCTTCGAAAAGAAAAGTTTGTGCGGCAAGGGTCCGGGCGGCGCTGCGCAGTTCCGGGGAAACGAGTTCGGGATATTCGTCCCGCAGGGTTAAAATAGCTGACGGTTCAATACCGAGGATTGGAATACCAGGCGCGATCTGTTTTGATAAGCGCTCAACATTTTTGACCGCAATCTCTTTTGCTTTCCGAACCATGCCCTTAGACAACCAGGTACGGCCGCTTTCCAGGTGCGTGGGCAGGATGACCTCATAGCCCAGGCGCTCGAGCAGCCCGATCATCTTCTGACCAACCGGCACATCCTGGTAGTTGGTAAACTCATCGCAAAAAACATAGACCTGGCCGTTTGCAGCAGGGCGGTTGCCGGTGGATTTTTCCCTGCGTTCAAACCAGGTTCGCAGGGTGGTCGGCTGCAGCAGCGGCATAGAACGGCGCGGATGAAAGCCCACCGCCCTGTTTGCGATACGTTTTAACCAGTCGTGCTTATATACGAAGTTATAGAGCCAGGATACGCGGGATGCGAGTGCCATCTGGCTGGAGTAACCGCCAACTAGCCGCGATCGTAACGGGAAGCCCTGCCGGTCATAATACTCCTGCGTAAATTCAGCCTTCATCTTGCTGACATCCACGCCAGACGGGCATTCCGATTTACATCCTTTGCAGGACAGGCAGAGTTCGAGCACATCCATCACCTGAGCGGCATTGACGGCGGTCATGCCCTGGCCCGCTTTGCCCGAATAATAATGACGCAGCATATTCGCTCTTGCCCGCGTGGAATCCTGTTCACTCCTGGTGGCCATAAAACTGGGACACATGGTACCCCCCGAGATGTGCGATTTCCGGCAGTCCCCCGAGCCACTGCATTTTTCGGCAAGATGAAGAATTCCTTCCTGCCGGCTGAAATCAAATACAGTATCGATTGGAGTTTTCTTTTTATCCTGCATATACCGGAGAAACTCATTCATAGGCGGCGTATCCACAATTTTTCCCCTGTTGAAAACGGCCTTCGGATCAAAAATTTCCTTCACCTCTTTAAACAGCGCATAAATCTTTTCACCCATGAGGTAAGGAATGAATTCGCCCCGCAGCCTGCCGTCTCCATGTTCACCGCTCAGGGAACCCCTGTACTTTTTTACGAGGGCAGCCGTTTCCTGCAGGACCGTCCGAAAAAGTAATTTGCCCGCCGAAGTTTTAAGGTTGAGCATCGGCTCTACATGAATTTCTCCCGCACCGGCATGCGCATACATTGAATATTTAATATTATATTTTTTCAGCAACCGTTCCACGTCGGCAATGTAAGCCGGCAAATCCTGAGGGGAAACGGCACAATCTTCAATTAAATTTACGGGCTGATCGTCTCCCGGTTCATTACGCAGTAGTCCGAGCCCGGCTTTTCGCAGGTCCCAGGCTTTGTCACTATCCGCACCATGCAGCACCGGAAAGGCATACCCGTATCCATGGCTTTTTACCGCTTCGATAAACGTGGTAGCCTTTATGGTTAAGCCCTCCGGTGATGCATCAAAAAATTCTACCATCAGGATGGCCCTGGGTTCTCCTTGAATAAAAAACCTGTTTTTCGACTGGTCAATATTAACCTTCGTAAAAGCGAGGATGATGTCATCCACCAGTTCGGAGGCACTGCAGTGATGGGCGAGCGCAATGAGGTTTACCTGCAGGGCTTCGGCGATAGTAACGGTGTGCACTGCCACTATACATTTGTGCCGGGGAGGCAAAGGAATGAGCTTCAGCTTTGCCGAGGTGATAAAGCAAAGTGTTCCTTCGGAGCCGGCGATGAGCTGACTGAAATTCAATACGCCGTCACTGCCGGGACCGGTGGCAGCTAAAAGCCGGTCGAGTGCGTAGCCGGTATTCCTGCGCGTAACCGACTGCGTCGGGAAGCCGTTTAAGATAGCCGCTGCATTTTCGCTGTTAGCCAGCAAAGCTTTCATTTCCCGGTATACCCGCCCCCCGGCATTCTGCAGGTTGCATCTGGCATCAAATTCTTCCTGGTTAAGGTTGCCGAATACGATTTCGCTGCCATCGGCCAGCAGGGCGGTCACTTCAAGCAGGTTGTTCCTGGTATCGCCCCAGATAATAGAATGGAGCCCGCAGGAATTGTTACCAATCATACCGCCAATCATGGCGCGGCTGGCCGTTGATGTTTCGGGTCCGAACATCAGTCCCATTGGTTTCAAATAAGCATTCAGATCATCACGGATCACACCGGGCTCTACGGTTACCCATGCTTCTTCCCGGTTCACAGCTGTTATTGCCGTGAAGTATTTGGATATATCGGTAATGATGCCACTGCCTACCACCTGCCCGGCCAGCGAGGTACCCGCGGCTCTTGGAATCAGCGTAAGCCCGTGCCTTTCCGCGAACAGCACCAGTTGCCTAATGTCTTGGGTAGTTTTCGGCAGGGCTACTGCAACGGGCTTCTCCTGGTATACGGATGCGTCGGTTGCGTAGCTGAAAAGTATGGCCTGGTGCGAGGTGGAATTATCAAAATAGAGTTCGCCCGAAAAATTTCCCTGGAGTTCTTCAAACATGTCATAAAATTACAACCGGTATGGGTTCATCAGCCAGTTCAACTCGATTTATCTTGCCTGGCACCGGCGCAACAGCAGCATGAAAGCATACAATAATAACCGGGGTCCTGGTTTGTTGTTACCGCCCGCCCGCTCGTATAACCCCTTATCAACAGGCCGGTCCTGGCTGAGGGGAATGTTTTTTTTATTATTAACTTTCGGGTAATGATTGCAGCAGCTCCCGATAGCCTGGTTACCAAACAACGGATCCACTCGATCGATATTTTACGCGGCATCGTGATGGTGATCATGGCCTTGGATCACAGCAGGGATTTTTTCCACCTGCAGTCCGCGACCAGCGATCCCACCAACATGATCACCACGACGCCATTCCTTTTCTTCACGCGCTGGATCACCCATTTTTGTGCCCCGGTCTTTGTGTTTCTATCAGGTATGGCTTCTTACCTTGCCGGGCAGAAAAAAACTACAGCTGAGCTAAGCCGGTTCCTGCTTACCCGCGGACTATGGCTGATCGCTGTGGAGATTCTGATTGTTTCACTGGTCCTCACGTTTAATCCTTTCTACAACTTTATTCTGCTGCAGGTAATCTGGGCGATAGGCATCAGCATGGTAATTATGGCGGCCCTGGTATTCCTGCCCTGGAACATCATTTTGTACGGCGGACTGCTGATATTTTTTGCACACAACCTGCTTGATTACCCGGAAGCAGCAAGAAAGGGAAACCTGAACCTGTTCTGGAGCTTTGTCCACGGTAGAAACGCGGTAATACCCCTGAATAGTTCCCATCTTATTTTCGTGGCTTATTCCTTTTTGCCCTGGACAGGCATCATGATTCTCGGCTTTTGTGCCGGAAGGTTATTTGACTACCGTGTGACACCCGCAACCCGGAAAAAATGGCTTACCGGCCTCGGATTTGTCCTCCTGGTTATATTTACCGTATTGCGGCTGGCCAATGGCTATGGAGACCCTTTCCCCTGGGCCATCCAGCGATCGCCGGCTATCAGCTTTCTTTCCTTTCTCAATGTCAACAAATACCCGCCTTCCCTCCTGTTTTGCTGTATTACCCTGGGACCCGCTTTGCTGTTGCTTGCTGCGCTGGAGACCACCCAAAACAGGTTCAGGCGTATCTTTGAGGTGTATGGGCGGGTGCCATTTTTTTATTTCATCGGGCATTTTCTGCTGATTCACCTTTTATGCGTGGTGCTGTTCTTTGCGCA
>JBBROE010000128.1:0-12317 GCA_038229695.1 Chitinophagales bacterium
AGCCGGCAAAACAGTAGTGGGCCGGGGATCAGCCTAAAATACTTCGCCGAGGTTAACAAAAAAACCATGAGAGCCGTTGGTACCGAAGCCATAGTCGACGCAAAGGTTAGCGCCTGAATACTTATTGAGTTTTATCCTGACGCCCACGCCATATCCAACAAAAAGGTTACTGTATTCCTGGGACAAGTCACTTGAAAAATTCTGCAGGTTTACAAATGCCACGCCGCCGAGCAGGCCATTTTCGGTTATTCGGTACCGGTACTCACTTTCAAAATAAAGCATTTTGCGGCCGCGGTAACGCCCCTGGATATAGCCCCGGCCGGTGTTATAATTGTCATCCCAGCCTGTACTGGGCAGGATGAGGTAAGGGGGGGTACCCGATGCGGTAATCCAGTCCAGCATCCAGAACGCCAGCACGTTTCGGGAAGTAGCAGGAAAATGTAGGTAGGTACGCGCATCAATCTGGATCGACTGCGAGCTGCTGTCGCTACCGAGTTCTTTCAGGTTAGCGCGGTAACTGATGGCATAATAGATGCCCTGCTGCGGATTGAGCTGGTTGAGACGGGTATCATACAAAAAACGAACAGCGGGACCAGAAGCGGTTTCGACACTGCCCAGTTGTCTGGTGATTTGGTGGTTGACGTTTCGGGAGACCTGGTCGATAGCATTGATGTTCCAGAATTTATCGAGGTAATAACCCAGGCCGATATAGGTGTTGGCCGACAGGGCCCGCATGACCGTCTGGTGAAATTTAAAGCCGGAGAAATTGATAGTAACCCCTTTGTTGGGGTCGGTTCGGCCGCCCAGTCCGTAGATAGCGGAAGGATAGCTGATAAAGCGCATGTCCGTAATGAAATTGTAGCGGTTGTTTTTGGTCCAGATATCGGCTACCAGCGGCACTATGATTTGCCGGTATTGCGAGTAGGTAACATTGGTGGAGATGCTGGACAGCTTGGTGCTTTTACCGGTATCGGCAAAATAAGCCATGTTCATACTGGCGATGCCGGCAAAACCTGTCTGCAAAGTATATCCTACCGCCGGTACGAAAGAATATTGTTTACGGGTTGATTTGGCCGCCTGGGAAGAATCATGGTCAGGGCTGCCGGGGTGAAAGAGACCGTGGAGGGTGTTACTGATATCACGTTCCCGGGAAAGCAGGGACGAGTCGGGCAGGCTATCCTGGGCCGTGGCGGACAGTCCGGTTAAACCGGCCATTAGCGAAAGCAACAGGAACTTTTTGGTCAACGTATCATCGTTTGGATCGGGTTGGGACTAGCTATCTCTTTACGGGTTTAATCATTAAAAAACGCAGCCCGGGCACTCTGACCGGGCTGCGTGACAGCGTGGTGGTAACCCGTCAGTTATTTTTCAGTGATGCGATATCGATTACAAAACGGTAACGGACATCCCCTTTCAGCATGCGTTCATACGCTTCATTGATTTGCTGCACCGGGATAACTTCCACATCGGATACAATATTGTGTTCCGCGCAGTAATCAAGCATTTCCTGCGTTTCCTTTATTCCCCCGATCAGCGAACCGATGATGCTGCGGCGTTTCATGATGAGGTTAAAGGCCGGTATTTCGGCAGGTGCCGGCGGGGCACCCACTACGATCATCGTGCCGTTGGTGTTCAGCAGGTTCAGGTAGGTATTATAATCGTGTGGTGCGGAAACCGTATTCAGTATAAAATCGAATTTATTCTGGAGACCGGCCATCACTTCGGGGTCTGAGATAAGTGCAAAGTTGTGAGCGCCGAGCCTTTTGGCATCCGCTTCCTTGGATTTGGAGTGACTGAGCATCGTTACTTCAGCGCCAAACGACACCGCAAACTTAACAGCCATATGTCCGAGGCCACCCAGCCCAAGTACGCCCACCTTATGCCCTTTTCCTACGCCGACATGTTTCAGCGGTGAATAGGTGGTGATCCCGGCGCAGAGCAGCGGGGCCACACCCGAGAGCGGTAATTTTTCGGATACGTGTAAAACATAGTTTTCATCCACCACGATTTGGGTAGAATAACCACCATAGGTAGGTGTCTTGCCATCCCTTTCGTAGCTGTTATAAGTACCTGTCATGCCCGTCTCACAATATTGTTCATCGCCGGCAAGACAGCTTGCACAGGTACGGCAGGAGTCGACAAAACAACCTACTCCCGCATAATCTCCTGCAGCAAAGTTTTTAACCTTGTCGCCCACTGCGGTGATGCGTCCTACAATTTCGTGACCAGGCACCATCGGGAAGATGGAATTTCCCCATTCGTTCCGAATCTGGTGTAAATCGGAATGGCATACACCGCAAAAAAGGATGTCAATCTGAACGTCGTGCGGTTTCACTTCTCTCCTGGTAATGCTGAAAGGGGCAACCGGCGATACGGCATCTTTTGCCGCATATGCATTTATTTCTTTCATAATTTTAAGTTTTATGCGGCAAATTTACGTCCCGGAGGCGCAACTCATCTTGTTTTTTGTAAATCTTCCCATTCCTGCCCTGTGCAGGGAAACCAGCACGGGCGTCGTCGATGACCGGGATACTTTAAATTTAAGTAGCTTTATTGCTAAATCAGGGTATACCACCCTACATAACATCTACATATGAAATTGTTTTCCCCGGGTATCTTTTTTTTCCTCGTTTTCATGTCTTTTACTTCGTCTGCTGTGCTGGCAGAAAATTCCGCCACGCCTGAGTTTTACGAAATAAAAGTGTACCATTTCAGTAACAGCGGCCAGGAACAGCTGATCGACAATTACCTGCAGCATGCCCTGCTACCGGCCCTGCATAAATTGGGGATAGCCACAACAGGTGTATTTAAACCTATCGCCAACGATACGGCGGCCGACAAGCGGATTTTTGTCTTGATGCCGCTCAAATCCATGGACCAGTTGCTTACGTTGCCCGGCCAGCTGGCTAAAGATGCCTCCTACAACAATTCTGCGCGGGATTATATGGATGCGGCCTACAACAACCTGCCTTATGCCAGGATGGAATCCATACTCTTGCAGGCTTTCCGGCTTGCTCCCACTATGCAGCACCCGCAATTGGGCGAACCGCAGGCCGAACGGGTATACGAATTGCGGAGTTATGAAAGTCCAACAGAAAAGTTGCACGTCAACAAGGTGAAGATGTTCAACGACGGTGGAGAAATACCGCTTTTTAAAAGGCTGGGATTTAATGCTGTATTTTATGCCGATGTGATTAATGGTAGCCATATGCCCAACCTGATGTACATGACCAGCTTCAATAACATGGCGTCAAGGGAAGAGCACTGGAAAACGTTTGGCGCCGATACGGAGTGGAAAGCGTTGTCGGCTCAGCCGCAATACCAGCACAATGTTTCCAAAGCGGATATTATATTGATGCATGCCACACCGTATTCCGAGCTGTAGTCAACGCCATTAAAAAACCAATCGATACAGGTACAAAAATTGCTGATTCATGGGGCTGGTTAAAAGGGTAAACCCGTTTTCCACGGTTAACAACGACACCGGTTTTGGCGTAAATGCAAGCGACTATGGCGGCCGGTTCGTCAACCGCGACGGCAGCTTTAACCTGCGTAGAGAAGGAATGCCCTTCTGGGAGCGGTTTAGTATTTATCACAGCATGCTGAACCTGCCACTTTGGAAGTTTATCACGCTGATTATCCTCTTTTTTCTCTCGATCAATCTTTTTTATACCGGTATTTATATGCTTGTGGGGCCGGCACAGTTCGTCGGTATTATCGGCGGTTCGGGCTGGCAAAGCTTTAAGGAATTATATTTTTTCAGCACAGAAACATTTACCACTGTAGGGTACGGTCGTGTGAACCCCATTGGTGACTGGGCGAATTTTATTGCTTCGATAGAAGCCATGAGCGGGTTTCTTTCCTTTGCCGTTGCCACGGGTCTGATTTACGGCCGCTTTTCCAAACCGCGGTCCTATCTCGTCTTCAGCGATTTTGCCGTGGTTACGCCTTTCCAGGATAAGACGGCGCTGATGTTCCGGTTTGCCTCCTACAAGGATAATCATATTCTTACCAACGTGGAGATCAAAGTGAATGTCGGTCTCCAGATCGAGGAAAACAATAAAGGCGTGTTCCGCTTCTTTGATCTCAACCTGGAACGCAGCCGGGTGGATAGTCTTCCTATGAACTGGACGGTGGTTCACCCGATTGACGAGAACAGTCCCTTCTCCGGTTTCACACCAGAGGATATGAAAGCCGCGGATGTGGAGGTGTACGTACTGGTCAGGGGGTTTGACGATGTATATTCTACTGTTGTACTGCAGCGTACGTCGTTCACGTACGAGGAAATTCTGTTCAATAAAAAATTCATTCCCATGTACCGCGAAAGTGATAATGGAAGGACGACAGTACTGGAGTTGCATAAATTGAACGACTTTAAAGACGTTACCCTTTAAGACTGTGCCGTACGGACCATTTTTTCAACCTTCCACAACAAATGCCGGTGCGGATACGTTTTTCGCAGCATACATTTTTGCAATCATCTACTTATGAAATGCTTCCGGCTGATTCACCTGTCCCTGGTTCTTGTGTTTGCCCTGCCGCTGTTTTCTTCCTGCGAATCCCCGGGTCTGTCGAAAGCGGATCCGCCTGTACCCATAAAAGCGGTAGCGCCACCGCCAACTAAGTCTTCAAATACACCAGTTGATTCGGCGAAAGTGATGAGCCGTCCGCAGGTACCCATCCTGTGCTATCACCAGATCCGGGACTGGAGACCGGGCGATTCAAAGCAGGCGAAGGATTATATCGTGCCCGTTGATAATTTCCTGGCGCAGATGAAGATGCTGGCGGACAGCGGCTACCATACCATCTCGGCTGACCAGTTGTACCAGTACCTCATCTCCGGCGCAGCGCTTCCCGCAAAGCCCATTATGCTCACTTTTGACGACACCGACCTTCCCCAGTATACGATTGCCGAACCGGCTATGAAAAAGTATGGTTTCAGGGGGATGTTTTTTATCATGACGGTATCGCTGGGCCGGCCCAGATACATGACCCGCGACCAGGTGAAGGCGTTGAGTGACGCCGGCAATGACATCGGGTCACACACCTGGGATCATAAGAATATCAAGAAATTTGAACCGGCAGACTGGGCCATCCAGATCGACAAGCCGACAAAGACACTTGAAGGAATCACCGGGAAAAAGATAAAGTACTTTGCTTATCCTTTCGGCCTGTGGAATGAGGCAGCCATCCCGCAGCTGAAAGCCAGGGGTTTCCAGGCGGCTTTCCAGCTGTCCGCCAAAAGACTGCCCGGGGAACCGCTCTACACTGTACGGCGGATCATTGTGCCGGGGAGCTGGACCACCGCCACGTTAAGTAGCTGGATAAGACATAGCTTCTGACGACCAGGCACAAAAAAAAGGCCGCCACCGGCAGCCTTTTCAATTTGTTTAAATAAAGGGGTTCTAGGCTTTTTTAACGTTAACTGCGTTCATTCCTTTCTTTCCTTCCTGCAAATCGAATTCTACTTTGTCACCTTCTGTAACCTGGTCGATCAGGCCACTGGCATGTACAAATGTTTCTTTGTTGGAATCATCATGTTTGATAAAACCGAAGCCTTTCTCGCCGTTGAAAAACTTAACGGTTCCTGTTAATTTGTTGCTCATTGTAAATTGTATTGAATAATAAATTGAGCGGCGAAGATACGCCTGATTTGCCACATTTACGTAAAAATAAGGGTGGGAGGGCTTCCTGTTGGCCGCGGGGCCCTAAAACCGGCTTCGAAAAGGACAGAAAACCATTGTTTCTCAGTTCGTCCATCAATCGTTCATTGATGATAAGGCGCCCGTTTTCAAATTCGATTGCGGGGATCCAGGTATCGATGATCACATTATAACTGTCCGCCTCCAATCTGGATACCCCTATCCTGTGGGCAGGGCTCATTGAGTGTTTTTGCTTCATTTCTTTGAGAGAACGGGTTATTGCTTCGTTCAGTTTCGCGGTAGGGAGCGTCATCGCAAAACCGACCACCTGTATCAGCCTAATAACCAGCAGAGCCTTGAGAACCACCGATAAGCGGTTGCGCAGGAAAGTCCGGACTGAGGGACAGAACTCCCTTTTTAACATCATCCTCGCAACCCACCTGTTGAGCATCCGCAGCAACCACTGGCCAATAATGAGGATGATGATAGCAAGCATCAGCCGGGCCATAGGTAAGCACCCAGCTGAATGCGCGATCACTAAATCTCGTTACCTAATGCATGGCTGAAGCTAGTCGGGCAGGCTGTACGCATTGTTCTCCTCATCCTCTTCCCCGATAGCTTCATCTTCGTCGTCAAGCCCGGAACCGGGAACGTCGAGGTCCTCACCACTGCGATCCTGACGGATGCCTTTTTCGTTCAGCGGCGTGCCGTCGTCGTCCGTATCGTCGAGTGCCATTTCGTTAAAATCGGCCCGTTGCGGGCTGGGCTGGTGAGCAGCGTTTTTTGCAAGTAGCTTTTTTTCCATATCCGACACGTTGGCATCCTGGTCGGCGGTAGGGTTTGGGGCGTCGGTATTGAGATCGTCCAGGAGGCCGTCACCTTCTTCATCAGAGGAGGAAATGGTGGTATCCTGCATTTCCCTGAATTGGGGCACTTTTATATTTTCCTGGCCGGGAATATCTTTCACTTCCGGCATATCGATGGTTACTGATTCCGGTTGCATGTGCTCTTTGTCTTTGGCTGAATCTTTAATATCGTCGTTGGCAGAGCGTTTATCGGGTGTCATAAAATCATTTTTTGGTGGATAATAAAGCAGAAGTTTAAAAAATTGTGCCAGAGCCCATCCGGCGGAGGGAACAGTAGGGGGATGGATGGAATACGGTTGCCAGCCCGGTTATCCTGATTTTCAACTTTCCGGGTTTTACAGCGGGCCTGCAGATTCTAATCTCTCATGGGGAATTAATTCCTCGCGTAAAAAAACCCGGGTTGCCCCGGGTTTTTTTACCTTGATAATATCCTTAGGCGGTTTGTTCACTCATATAACTTTCCACCGGCTCACAGGTGCAAATGAGGTTGCGGTCACCGAACGTATTGTTGATTCGGGCTACCGAAGGCCAGAATTTGTTTTTTACGGTGTAAGCGAGCGGGAAGGCCGCATCTTCCCTGCTGTAGGGATAATCCCATTCCGACTGGCAGACTGTCCATTGGGTGTGCGGGGCATTTTTCAGCAGGTTATTCGTTTTATCTGCCTTGCCGGATTCAATGTCTTTAATTTCCTGGTGGATACCAATCATTGCATCGCAAAACCGGTCGAGCTCCCCTTTGTCCTCACTTTCGGTCGGTTCGATCATGATGGTTCCCGGAACGGGGAAGCTCATGGTGGGTGCATGGAACCCGTAGTCGATCAGGCGTTTCGCGACATCCTCTGCCTCAACGCCGGCGGTGGCTTTAAAGGGGCGGAGGTCGACAATGAATTCGTGGGCGCAGGTACCGTTTTTACCGAGGTAAAGGATGGGGTAATATTTCTCCAGCCGGGCACGCATGTAATTGGCATTGAGGATGGCATATTCTGTCGCTTTTTTCATTCCTTCCGCCCCCAGCATTTTAATGTAGGCATAGCTGATTAGCAGGATTGATGCTGACCCAAAAGGAGCTGAGGATACCGCGCCGCCGTTATGCGGCTGTTGATTTACGTTATGAAAATAAACATGGCCGGGTAGAAACGGTTTCAACTTGTCGTTCACGCAAATCGGGCCCATGCCGGGGCCCCCGCCACCATGGGGTATGGCAAAGGTTTTATGCAGGTTCAGGTGGCACACATCTGCTCCGATCATCCCGGGCGAAGTAAGCCCCACCTGCGCATTCATGTTGGCGCCGTCCATGTACACAAGTCCTCCATTTTCATGGATGCTGTTACAGATGTCGATAATACTTTCCTCGAAAACGCCGTGGGTGGAAGGGTAGGTGACCATCAGCGCGGCGAGGGTATCTTTATATTGCGTTGCTTTTGCTTTCAGATCAGCCAGGTCTATATGACCTTCCGCATCGCTTTTAACCACCACCACTTTCATGCCTGCCATCACCGCACTTGCGGGGTTGGTTCCGTGTGCCGAAATCGGTATCAGCACGATGTTTCGGTGATGATTGCCCGCTGCCAGGTGATAGTCGCGGATAGCGAGCAGGCCGCTGTACTCTCCCTGTGCGCCGCTGTTTGGCTGCAGGCTGCATGCGGTGAAGCCGGTGATTTCGCAGAGGAAGCTGCTCAGCTCATCGGTAATCTGCCGGTAACCCCGGGCCTGTGCGGGCGGTACAAAGGGGTGGAGGTTGGCGAAGGCCGGCCAGCTGACCGGTATCAGTTCAGTGGCTGCATTCAGTTTCATGGTACAGCTGCCGAGAGAAATCATGGAGGTGTTTAGCGAAAGGTCTTTGTTTTCCAAAAATTTGATGTACCGCATCATTCGCGTTTCGGTATGATGGGTTTTAAAAACCGACTGTTGCAGATAGGAACTGGTCCTGCGTAAACCGGCGGGAAGGTGTTCGCCGGCGTATGCATCGTCGAATGTTATCCCAGTGGTGTTGCGCCCTTCTGCCTGGTCAAATATGGAGACGATGGCAAGGATATCTTCGCGGGTGGTGGTTTCGTCGATGCTGATACCGATGTGCTCGTCATCGAAGTACCTGAAATTAGTTTCATTCTTTTCCGCCGCTTCACGGATAGCTGCGACGTTACTGGTTTTGATACAAAGGGTATCAAAAAAGTCGGCGCTGGTATTGGCATAACCACGGGTGGTCAGCTCACGGCAAAGGGCAACCGCAAGCACGTGAATCCGGGTTGCGATATTCCTGATGCCATCAGGACCATGATAGACGGCGTACATCGCGGCCATATTGGCCAGGAGGGCCTGGGCGGTACAGATATTCGAAGTTGCTTTTTCTCTTTTGATGTGCTGTTCGCGGGTCTGGAGGGCCATCCTGAGCGCCCGGTTGCCTTTGGCATCAACGCTGATGCCGATGAGCCGGCCCGGGATCGCGCGTTTGAATTCATCTTTTGTGGCGAAGAAGGCCGCGTGGGGACCCCCGAAACCCAGGGGTACACCGAAACGCTGGGCTGATCCAACGGCGGCGTCAGCACCCAGTTCCCCCGGGGGAACCAGCAGGGTGAGCGCCATTAAATCGGTGGCCACCACGGTGTAACCGCCGGCTGATTTTATCTTTTCAATAAAAGACCGGTAATCCGGGATGGAACCGTAATTGTCAGGATACTGCAACAGGCCACCGAAAAAGCTGTCGTCGATAACGGCTGTGCGGAAATCGCCGGTGACCAGTTCCACGCCGATCGGGGCTGCGCGGGTAGCAAGCACATCGCGCGTCTGCGGGAAAGCAGCGCTGTCTACAAAAAAGCGGGGCTGCCTTATGTCGTCGGTTTTATTGACATGGTGAAAAAACATGGCCATCGCCTCGGCAGCGGCCGTGCCTTCGTCGAGCAGCGACGCATTGGCAATAGGCATGGCCGTTAGATCAGTGACCATGGTCTGAAAATTCAGCAGGCTTTCCAGCCTGCCCTGCGCAATCTCCGCCTGGTAGGGCGTATACTGCGTGTACCAACCCGGGTTTTCAAAAATGTTTCTCAGTATGACGCTGGGCGTAATTGTTCCATAATAGCCCTGCCCGATATAATTTTTATACAATTGGTTCCTGCCGGCAATATCATGTAACTGCTGCAGGTATTCATATTCACTCTGCGGAGACGGCTGCTGCAGTGGTTGCTTAAGCCGGATGGATGCCGGGATTGTTTTGCCGATCATGTCTTCGATCGACGCCAACCCGATGGTATGGAGCATTTCTGCAGTACTGTTATCCCCGGCTCCGATATGCCTTGCCTGAAATTCCTGTTGCTGCTGGTCAAAAAGATTCATCATATATGCAGGTTATTCCTTTAAAAGATGCGCAAAGGTAATGCTTGAAAAGGAGATAAATAAGTGTGAGCGGCAGGCGAAAGGGCAATAAAAAGATAAACTTTTCTTTGGCAGCGCTCCTGTATAATGTGCCGGACCGCAGGGGCATTGCTGATTCAACAGGATGAGTGAAACTGAACCGGGTAGCAGGCTCAAATCTTTCCTGTTCCTGCTTTTTCTGCGGCGCGCAGCTGTCTGCTCGTAAGCCTGCTGCCGTCATGGCTCCAGCCGGGCGGCCCGAACAGGTAACCGACCCGGCTTTTCCAGGAAATATCGCTGCGGCGGACATCCTTTGTGATACTTTTCCATTCATGAAATATGACATGTCCCGGGGTATGATTGTCCAGGTCCCGCGTAAGCCCGTATTTGACGGGCTGGTAGGCAGATTCCGGCAGTTCCTGCTGGAATGTTCCAAAGAGTTTATCCCAGATGATGAGGAACATACCCATATTCTTATCGAGGTACAGGGGGTTGGATGCATGGTGAACGCGGTGATGGGAGGGCGTTACCAGGACCTGTTCGAGCCACCCAAGTTTACGGATCTTCTCGGTATGCACCAGGATACCCCAGATTTGCGTCACCGCATAAACAAATGCAATGTCCAGGGGTTGAAATCCCAGCAGCGCCAGCGGGATGAAAAATATAAACCGGTAAAGGGGTTCCATCACCGACGATCGGAATCCCACCGTGAGGTTAAAATGATGGGAAGAATGGTGCGTGACATGCGCCGCCCAGAACAGCCGGCAGTGATGGTCCGTACGATGAAGCCAGTAATACAGGAAGTCTTCTCCCAGGAAAAGCAGTAACCAGTAGGCCCAGCCACTGACCGGACCGGCCAGGTGGTATTCGTAGAAAAAATTAAGCACCACCCCGATGTAGATACCGCGGAACAACAGGTCGATGCCGGCATTGCACAGCATGAGATAAACATTCTGGAGGGTATCCCGGAGCGTATATACCGGCTTCCTGGTGACGTGGCTCAGCAGGATCTCCGAGCCGATCACCAGCATATATAGCGGTGTGCTGATCAGGATGAGCCAGGTTTCCCGGAGTGTGGAGATAGCCATAGTATCGCCCGAAGGGCAAAAATTACTTTTTGAACGCCGAAAGTAAACATAAATTGCGCAGTCCGGCTGCCGGGTCAACACGACTGGCACACTGGCCTGCTTAAATAACAAAACGGATTTAAAATTAATATACAGCGATGCAAAACGGGGTACCTGACAACTGGCAAAAAAGATCGGCCGAACAGCAGAAAAACTACCAGCGTTTTCTGCAGCGCCCCAACCGGAAGAAGGTATTGTCCCTGCTGCCGGATGTAGACGCCGAAGCGTTCGAAAAAATCGACTGCCTGCAGTGCGGCGCCTGTTGCAAAAATTATTCTCCGCGTTTTAAGACACCGGATATTAAACGAATCTCCCGCCTCCTGAAGATGAAAGAAAGCGTATTTATTGCCACTTACCTGGTGCTGGATAAAGAAGGGGATTACGTGGCCCGGACCGCACCCTGCCCTTTTTTGGGGGCCGATAATTACTGCAGCATTTATGCGGACCGGCCTTCCGACTGCCACCGGTTTCCCTATACCTCCGAGGACGTCCTCATTGACCGGCCGCAGATAACGCTCAAGAACTCCGCGTTCTGCCCGATAACTTTTTATGTAATGGAACGATTGCTCGTGCTCACCAAATAACCGGGGCAGCCACAACTGTGGCTGATCACATGGTGGTTGTCAGCTCATCAAAGGCCGCACCGAGCGGCCGTTCAATGCCATCTCCCTTCCATTCCGGGGAACCGGGGATACCGGTGGATTTAAGGATCTCTTCTTTTGTTTTCCCGGCTTTAATTTGTGCCGAAGTATACGCCAAAACATTGGACAGGTAGGTCTGGAAAGCCATCAAATCGTCCTTATTGCCGGTAACCTGGTAACCTTCTCCCGCATGGCCGAAAACATAGGTTGTTTTACGATCGAACTTGTTCATCGCTTTGTCCAGCACTTTCACCCAGTTGCTGATGCTGGCGCCGGCTGATCTATCCACAAACGGATGACGGCGGTTGAAAACGAGGTCGCCCATGTGAACAATATTCCGGTGTTCAAAGTGCACCAGGCTGTCGCCGTTGGTGTGGCCCGGGCCATAATAATAGAGACAGATTTTTTCGCCGGATACGACGGTATCGCACCAGGTATCGGTATAGGTTTTATCGGGATATAATTGCTTATCCTCGGTCTTTTGGGCAATGGCGACTGTCTTCTGGTTATTAAGCGAATTCTGGTGTGCAAGTACATGCTCAGTCAGTCCTTTATACGAAATGTTTCCGGCTGTATGGTCAAAGTGGTGATGGGTATTGATCAGCATACGGAACGGCTGCTGACTTTTCTTTTTTAGTTCATCGATGAGGTGTTGGGACTGCTCCGGGAACTGGGCATCCACTGTAACGATGC
>JBBROE010000129.1:0-12224 GCA_038229695.1 Chitinophagales bacterium
TACGGGAAGCCTGATCCTGTCTTACTTTATTGCCCGGATAGTGGCCTGGCTGCAGCTGGTGGAACCGTCCAGCCTGGATGGCTATGCCGACCGCCTCTACCGTGAAACAGGAAGTCGTTTCCCGGTAATGTGCGTGGGGCATACGCATAATCCAGGTGCCTACCCGAATGATACAACAGGACTTTTCTACAACACTGGTACCTGGATCCCGGTCATTGAGACTTCCACCGCTGAAGTACGGGCAGACCGAACCTTCACCTTCCTGCAGCTCGTGAGGCAGGCGGGCGGAGGATACCTTCCTGCAGCCGGCAATTTACAACGATGGAACGATGACGCCGGCAGGACGGAATCACAGTTATTGATCAAAAGAAAATCATGAGGTTGTTCATCAGAGAAGGGTGGCAGCTACAACCAACACCTGTTTATGAGAAATAAAAAGATTATCGTATTTACGCTGCTTAGCCTGTGCCTGCTTTTTTCCGGGTGCTCGTTGCAGAAATATGGTACGCAGGTCGGCAACGGGCTGGCAGCCACCACGGATTCTATCGGAAGGAACCTGGTGGCGGGTTTGCGTGAAGAACTCACCAGCCCCGTTACGCAGCGCAAACTGGCGATGTTCCTGGATTCGCTGCTGGCTAATCTGTCTGACACGCTCGGGGTGAAAGCCGGGCACCTGGAAGACAGCCTGCTGAGCCCGAAAGTGTTGCGGTGGGCCGACTCGCTCGTGAGCACGGTCACGGGCCATAAGTTGCAGCTGAATATGCAGGCCTTGCAGGCGACGCTGGTCGGCAAAACGAAAAAGGATGTGCTGGAAATGAAGGGTGCATTTGACCAGTTGCTGCGCGACATACTGAGCGACAACACACGCGGTAAAATCGGCCTCATCCGGGATGAGTTGCTGGGACCAAAGACCAATATCGCGCTGACGAAAATCATCGATACCGCGGTTGCCCATATTGTGGACAGCTCGCTTAACCTGATCTCCATGAAACTGCGGAGGGACATCAACCCGATTTTTAAGGAAGATGCCTCGTTTGTACACCGTAACGCCGTGTGGCTGCTGGTGATACTCGGCGCCATAGCAGCAGCCATTATCATACTGGTCTGGCGGAACCGGCAGAAATATCTGCGCATGCTGGCAATTGTAACCAAGCAGGTGCACGATATACCCGACCAGCAGGTCTATGACCAGGTAACGGCGAAAATAAAAAGTGACTCCATCGTAGCGGGGCTGGAGCCTGACTTACGGGATGTTTTGCATAAAAATGGTTTAATAAAAAAAGATGCTGCCTGATAAAAACCCGTTTTTTTAAACCCCTTATAAAAAAAATTTATGATCCAACCCTGGACGTACGAATCACTGGCTCAGGCCGACCGGCCTACGCTCGAACATATTTTGCGGACCGGCAACCCGCCTGACATCGATAAACTTACCGGATACATTTATTGCGGATGGAACCACGAGGCCTTTGGCAGGTTCCTGTCGGGCGAAAAATTTAAAAAGGGATTCTGGAAAAAAGATGGTGCGTATAGAGGCTATAACGAAACGGTTATCCAGGACCACCAGAAGTACCTCGGGCAGTGGGAAGTGGGACTGCATAAAGTTCGCCCTAACCAGCTCGGTTATTTCAGGGTTGCCTATGTGAAAGACGAACCGGTCACCAAACTCAATGCGCCTTACCGGCACCTGGTGACATTCGACTACAATGTTCCCTACCACAAATGGAACCTTATTTTTTTTAAGGTCATCCGCGATTTCGTGGTGCTGCCTAATCCCGGCGATCACAGCCTGATGCTCTGTAAGGCCTATCTCCGAATCAGCGACCCTATCAATATTTTTTACTGTTATTTTTTACTGGGCCACCGCCAGGAGATCCGTTACCTGCCCTGGTGATCGTTTTTTAAATGGATGGTATAAATGCACTTTAATATGACATCTGTTCTCACCAAAGCTGAAACCAGGTTGCGGCTGTTTCTCAAATGCCTGTACCTGTTTGCCCTGCTGGCCATTTTTTTTCATGTCTTCCATCGCATCCTGCCCGGAGCCGCGCAATTCCGTGCTGAGCAGGTATACCAGCTGATGGCGAACGGATCCCTGCTGCAGGCGTGTTTGCTGGTGCTCATTTTGGCAGTAGCCATTGGTGACGTCAGGCGGTTCAGCCACCTGGTGAGGCTGCTGACCTGGATAGCTGCGGTAGCGGCATTATTGTCGGTGGTCGCCTGGATATTTTTTTTCAACCCGGCAATCAGCACGCAACATTACCTTGGCCGGACGATCTTGTATGTTGTAGTAGCCGTGGCGCTGGCGTTACTGTTTCATGCAGCAGAAAAAGCCCGGTACGGGTTGAAATACTTATCCATACAGCAATTCCAGACGCTGGAGTGTATCGCTGGTGTTTGCATTGCGGGGGATACCGCCCCGGAGAAACTCCAGATCAGGCCGGCAGAGGTGGCCGGTAACGTGGATACTTACCTGGCAACTTTCCGGGCCGGTTCCAAGTGGATCATGAAGCTGGTCCTCACGGCCATGGAAATATACCCCCTGTTGTCTCTTCACCTGCCCCTTAGTTTTATGCGGCCGGCAGACCGGTTACTATTTTTGAAGAAAAGATTCCTGAGCGACGTGGAGTTCCGCATGATGCCCGACTGGTACCGGCAGGTGGTGCAGGCGGCCATACGCATGTCGAAGCAATTGTGTTATATGGGTTACTACAGCGATCCGCGGGTATATAACAGTATTGGCTACACGCCGTTTTCCAGGCGGGCTAACCTGGCAGACCGGTTCAGCGATTTTCCCCTGGGGCATTCGCTGAGCGACAACCTGAAAGTGCTGCAGGAAGCGGACCTGCGTGCCGATGTTTTTGAATCCGATGTGGTTATCGCCGGTTCGGGAGCGGCGGCATCCATCCTGGCGAACCAGCTGGTGGCCATGGGCCGCAAGGTGCTGCTGGTTGAAAAAGGAGCTTTTGAACTGCCAAAAGATTTCAATGAAGATGAGGTCGATATGGTGTCGAGGCTTTATGCCAACGGTGCGCTGCAAATCTCCCGTGATTTCAGGTTCCAGGTGTTCCAGGGAAGTTGCGTCGGGGGGTCGACCGTGGTCAATAATGCCGTCTGTTTCGAAACGCCTGGTTATATCCTCGATCGGTGGATTGGAGAGATGGGTATCGACATCGACCGGGTACGCTATGAGCAGTCGATGAAAGATGTATACCGCCTGATGCGGGTGGCGCACACGCCCGAAATGACTATCGATAAATACCTTAATCCCGGTGGTGTGTTGTTTTCCGAAGCCTGTAAAAAATTAGGGTACGATCTGCCTGGGCTCGATTCGGTGATGGCCAACATTGATGGCTGCCTGGGATGCGGCTATTGTAACATGGGCTGTAAATACGGGAGAAAGCTCTCTATGCTCGATACGGTATTACCCCGGACACAGATGGATAACCCGGGGCGGCTGGAGATCATTGCCGGTTGTGAGGCATTGAGTTTTAACCGCGGGAAAGATGGCAGTTCGATTGTGTCGCTGACCGGGCAGTTTGGATCGGGTAAAAAGATTACGATCAAAGGCAATACGTTTGTGTCTTCCGCGGGTGCGATTTCGTCGAGTATATTATTGATCAAATCAAAGCTGGGCATTGCCAACGCTGGCAAGAAACTGGCCTTCAACCTCGGTTCCCAAATCACGGCTGAGTACCCGCAGGTCGTAAATTCTTTTGACGGCCTGCAGATTTCTCATTTTTTAAGGACGGGTGATCGCCGCTACGTGATGGAAACCTGGTATAACCCGCCGATGTTCCAGTCCACCGCTATGCCCGGATGGTTCGATCAGCACTTTCATAACATGCATCAGTATGCGCACCTGGCCTGTACCGGCGTTCTGGTGGGAACGGCTTCCAACGCGGAGGTACGGGTGGCGGGTTTGCTGGGCCGGGAAATTGATTATGTGCCGACGGAGGAAGACTTTGACAGCCTGATGGATGCGCTGGGCATCGCCTCCGAGATTTACCTGGAAGCGGGTGCTACCAGGGTGATGCCGAACACTTTCAATTATTATGAATACAATACGGTAACAGATATGAAAGACCGGTTGCGGAAAGACGTGAAGTCGTCCCGCGATATATCAACCGGCACCGGGCATCCGCAGGGAGGCAATGTGATGAGCAATGATCCGGCTACGGGGGTGGTGGATAAAAACTTTAAAGTTTTCGGTTTTGATAACCTGTTTGTCTGTGACGCCAGTGTATTCCCGACCAGCCTGGGCGTGAACCCCCAGGTTACGGTAATGTCGCTGGCCCATTATGCCGCGCCGATAATTGCCCAAAACAACATAAGCGGCCGTTCTGCGTAGTAGAATGCCTCACGACCCCGGGATTCCAGGGTAGAAAAACCATACATTCCGCCGGTCGGAACTGTTAAAGTTGTTAACTACCTCGTTATTGGTATGCGTTTAGCGGCTATATGATTCGACGGTGTAATTCATACACCGCTTTAATTATTTTATATGAAATCTATTTTGGTTTTATTTGCAGCACTGGTATTAAATCATACCGTCACCATTGCCCAGGGTACCCCTCCTGCTCACAAGATGCAGCATGAGAAAATGAGCGCAGACATGAAAGACTGCGTAATGATGAAGGATGGCAAAATGATGATGCGGAAAGATGGGAAAATGAGCGAAATGGACCATGACGTTACCATGAAAGATGGTACTGTTTGCATGCAGGACGGCACCTGTAAAATGAAAAACGGGAAGACCATGACCATGAAAGATGGTGAAACATGCGACATGAATGGTCACATGAGTACGATGTCCATGCACAAGAAAGGGAAGATGAAAATGTAAGGATTGTTAAAGGCCTGAATTCTTTCAAAAGAGACTGTCTTAAAAAAGATGGTCTCTTTTAGCTTGAGCGGGATATAAGCCGGGGTCGTTCCGGTTGCTGAGCTATCCCATTTTTTGGGGACCGGGGTATGTCCACCCCTACTGTCTCGGTTTATTTTTCCGGTTGCAGGTCTGCAGTTTGACGAAATCCCACGTTCCTGTATTTTTGTAACCATTTGCCAGTAAACCCGTCTGTTGCTTTTGCCAGGCTCGCCGGCGTTCCGGTGGCGACGATCCTCCCGCCCTCATCGCCTGCCCCCGGACCGATATCGATGACCCAGTCGCAGGCGGCGACGACCTGCATATCATGTTCCACCACGATGACCGTATTGCCTTTATCGACGAGCCCCTGTAGTTGACCAACCAGTTTTTCCACGTCTGAGGGGTGAAGACCGGTGGTGGGTTCGTCCAGTATATAAACGGTACCGCCTTTCGGTGCCCGTTGTAATTCAGTAGCGAGCTTGAGTCGTTGAGCTTCGCCACCTGAAAGTTCCGTTGCGGGCTGCCCGAGCCGCAGGTAGCCCAGGCCTGTTTCACTGACCATCTGCAGCGAGCGCGATACAGCGGGCGCGGCCTGGAAAAAGGTGATGGCATCGTCCACGTTGAGTGCGAGTACTTCCGCGATATTTTTGTCGTGGTAAGTCACTTCCAGTGTTTTGTGGTTGTACCGGGTGCCGTGGCAGACCGGGCAGGGAGAATAGACGCTGGGTAAGAACAGGAGCTCCACCATTACGAATCCTTCCCCGCGGCAGTGTTCGCAGCGACCGCCGGGGACATTGAAAGAAAAACGCCCTGCATTATATTTTCTTTTTTTGGCCAGCGGCGTAGCGGCAAAAATTTTTCTTACTTCGTCGAACAACCCGGTGTAGGTGGCCAGGTTGGACCGGGGTGTTCTGCCGATAGCCTTTTGATCGACCTGGACGAGCCGACTGACATGTTGCGCGCCGCCTGTGATTCTACCGGTAGTCGCCTGTTCCGGCTGATCCAATACATCGGTCTCTTTGGGTGTATTGAATTGTCCCAGTTTTTGCTGGAGGAGATCGACCAGTGCCTGGCTGACCAGCGACGATTTACCCGAACCGGAAATGCCGGTGACGGCGGTGAGTACGCCGATCGGGAACGCAATATCCAGGTGCTGCAGGTTGTTGCGGGTGATGCCTGACAGCTGCAGCCAGTGTTGCGTGGCGCGAACGTTGTGTAACGCCGGCTTATGTTGCCGGAACAAATATTTTGCCGTTACCGATTGAGTTATCTTTTTCAGACCGGCAGGCGGGCCGCTGTATAACACTTCACCGCCTTTTTCTCCGGCCCCCGGGCCGATGTCCACGATCCAATCGGCCTTTTCCATCACTTCCGTTTCATGCTCCACTACGAAAAGGGAGTTGCCGGCTGCTTTCAGTTTTGCCAGTGCGTCCAGCAATGCTTTGGTATCAGCGGGATGCAGGCCGGCTGAAGGTTCATCCAGTACATAGACCACGCCGAAGAGATTCGAATACACCTGCGTGGCAAGGCGCAACCGTTGTAATTCACCGGGCGACAGGGTAGGCGTGCTGCGATCGAGTGACAGGTAGCCCAAGCCGAGGTTGAACAATACGTCCACCCTGGCCAGCAGGTCTTGTACAATGCGGTTGGTGACCAGCGCTTTTTCATCTGCGGGTGACGAAACGAGCGCAGGCCGCAGCAGCTTGTCCAGTTGCTTCAGCGGCAAGGCAGCCATTTCTGCGATGTCCAGCCCGGCGAATGTAACCTTGAGGGAAGCTGGTTGCAGCCGTTTACCATGACACACCGGGCAATTGGCGCCCAGCATGAACTGCATAACCCTTTTTTTCATCAGCGCACTCTGCGTGCCGGCAAAAGTTTGAAATACGTATTTGCGGGCGCCGGTGAAGGTGCCCATATAACTGGGTTTTTCCTTACGTTTCAGGGCGGCCCTTATTTCTGCGGGGGTGAATCCGGAATATACTGGCACGGTGGGCTGTTCCTCCGTGAAGAGGATCCAGTCGCGATCCTTCCGGGAGAGTTCCTTCCAGGGTTTGTCGACATCATAACCAAGGGTCATCAGGATCTCGCGCAGGTTCTGCCCGCCCCAGGCGGAGGGCCAGGCGGCGATAGCGCGCTCGCGGATGGACAGCGAATCGTTGGGTACCATGGACGCTTCCGTCACTTCATATACCCGGCCCAGGCCATGGCAATTGGGGCAGGCTCCTTGTGGCGTGTTGGCAGAAAACGATTCGGCGTAGAGTATCGACTGTCCCGGCGGATACCTGCCGGCGCGCGAATACAGCATCCGCAGCAGGTTCGACAGCGTGGTCACGCTGCCAACAGAAGAACGGGTGGTGGGTGCGCCGCGCTGCTGCTGCAGCGCGATGGCTGGCGGTAATCCATTTACGGCATCCACTTCGGGCACCTGCATCTGCTGGAATAGCCTGCGGGCGTAAGGCGATACCGATTCGAGGTAACGCCGTTGTGCCTCGGCATACAGCGTTCCAAAAGCCAATGATGATTTACCAGAACCCGAGACGCCGGTAAAAACGACCAGCGCGTCGCGGGGAATCGATACGTCGATGTTTTTAAGGTTGTGTTCCCGGGCACCCCGGACTTCAATAAATCCTTCCTTTCTTTTTGCCTGCCCGTTTTCCAGTCTATCCATAGCCGGTTAAAATCAATAATTAAGCCACGGTAAAATACGGGCTACCTTACTCGTCCTCGCCGGTATTTTTAAGTCTCATCAAAGCCGCATAGGCATTTTTACGGATGATCACGCTTTGTAGTAGCCGTTGATCTTCATTTTGCAGTATCGTGAAGCCATTATTGCTTTCTCCCGGCGTTACCGGTGTAAGCAGGAACCGGCCGGGCTGCTGCTGCACGAAAATGTAATGTACTGACCCCGATTGAACGACCGCATCATCCGGTACAGCGATCCCAGATTGCTGGCTGGTACGGATGACGGCGTTCATAAACGTGCCGGGAAGCAATGACGGCTCAGGCGCCTGGAAATGGCAATGCACCAATGCGCTGCGGTTGCTGTCGACCAGTTTACCCACCAGTACGATATGAGCAGGGTAGCTTTTGCTGCTGTCGCCGGCGGGGGAGGTGAGCACCTGCTGGCCGGTGCGGAGGGCATACAAATCTTTTTCAAAGACGATGAGGGCAAGATGCAAATCACTGTTGTCGACAATTTCAAATAACACATCAGACGGGCTTACATATTTCCCAATATTTACTTTAACGGAGGAAACATAACCGCTGATCGGCGCAAGGATGGGCACTGTTCTGCTGATGGTGTTCTCGTTGAGTTTCTCCGGGTTAATACCCAACAGCAACAATTTTTGTTTCAGGGCGCTGACCATGATGCTTGCCGTGCGGTATTCACTTTGCGCCTGTTCGTAGATCTTGTCGCTGACGGCCTTGCTTTCGTTGAGGAGGTGCTGGCGTTCGTACTCTTTATGCAGGTACTGCAGCTTTGTTTCGCCGGTTAAATAATCCTGCTGCAGCTGGATGAAAGCGGGGTCTTCCATTATAGCAATGTGCTGTCCTTTCCTGACCTGCATACCGGGGAGCAGCGTGGTGCTTTTCAGGTAGCCGCCCGAAGGAAAACTTACCGTAGCCATGTTTTGCGGAGGAACGTCCACTGTTCCGTTTACTTTCAGCAACACAGGGAGGTCTTTCATTTCCGGCTTGCCGGTCTCTATGCCGGCATTTTTGATCTGCGCGGCCGATAGTTGCACGATATTGCTACCGGCACTGTCTGCCCCTGCGGTGTTTTCTTTTTTGGTTTCCTTGTCTTTATCTTTTGAGAAACAGGAAACCAGTCCTGCTGCCATTGATAATAATACTATCAGTTTATACATAACTCCTTTTTAAAAATCAGGTGAATAAGCATTGAGGTCGATTACAGATTTATTGTATTCAAGCAGGGCATCGGTGTAGCCAGCTTCCAGCCCGATGGCCTGGTTGACCAGCAGTGACCATTCCAGGAAACTGATCGCGCCGTTATTGAATTGTAGCGTGGCATTCTGGTAAAGAACCGTAGCCTGCTTCAAGACGGCTTCCTGGTAAAAGGACAGGGTCTGTTGATTTTTCTGGTAACGGGTGAGGCCTTGTGAAAGCAACATGTCCTGGTAGGCGATGGAATCGGCCAGTTCGGAGGCCACTGCTGCCACTCTTGCCCTGCCGGCTTTTATTCTGGCATTGAGTGCACGACTGAAGATGGGAAAATTAATGCCTGCGGCGACCGAAGAAAATCGCCTGGAGCCATCATAATACACATCGTTGTTGCCGATTTTCTGGAACCCATTGAACGATTGGTTCGTATAACCCGCACTCACGAGGGGAAGTTTTTTTGCTTTCGCCAGCTGCAATTCCCGGCGTACTATTTCTTCCTGCGCTTTTTTGTACCGGATAGCGGGCAGCCCGGATACCGAAGCGGAATCAGGATATTGCCGTAAATCGAGCAGCAGCTCGTTGTCTGCCGGAACAAAGACGGTCCTGCTGGCCAGCAGGTAACTGAATTGCTGCTGCAGTATGGCATAGTCGGCCATGGCCTGCCGCAGCTGGTTGAGGGCCTGGAGGTGTTGCGTTTCGGCAGCTGTTTTTTCGACGATATTGGCATCCCCGGCTTTGAACCGCAGTTCCTGGCGGTCCAGGAAATTCCGGTAGAGGCTGTCGGCCCGCTGCAACAGGGTCGTCTTCTGCGAGAGGGACACGAGTTCGGCATAGAGCAGCATCACCTGTTTTTTGATCGACAGTCGTACCACATCTTCCTGCTGGCCGCCCGCCCTGGTCTCGGCCTGGTAAAGGGATTGTTGTCGTTTATAGACAACCGGGAATGCCGTGGACTGCAGGATGGTAAAACGGGTGTCTTTCTGGTAACTGTTGATCTGGCCATACTCTCCCTGCAGGCTGGTAAGCGGGATATCCCAGGAACCGGCTTCCAGTTCGCGGAGCACCCGCGTTTGCAGCTTTGCCGATTGTAGTGTCCGGTTATGCAGCAGCGCCGTATCTACGGCGCCCTTCAGGCTGATGGGCTGCCCCTGGCCATATACGCCGGGCAGGCCGGTGAGCAGGATCAACCCCAGTACGGCAACCACTTTTGCGGTTTGTGTTTCCCGGGACTTTTGCTTGTCACTGCGCTTATTTTTCCAGCGGTAAAACACGCCATACAGAATGGGTAATACAATCAGGGTAAGGAGTGTTGCGCTGATGAGTCCGCCAATGACTACAGTTGCCAGCGGCCGCTGTACTTCAGCGCCTGATCCATTGCTCATGGCCATGGGCAGGAAGCCGAGCGAGGCTACGGTGGCAGTCATCAGTACCGGCCGTAACCGGTTGCCGGTGCCCCGCCGGATGCGGTCGCCGATATCGGTTACCCCCGCGGCAAGCAGCTGGTTGAATTCCGTCAGCAGCACAATGCCGTGCAATACCGAGATGCCAAAGAGCGCAATAAAGCCTACGCCGGCAGAAATGCTGAAGGGCATTCCCCGGATAAACAGTCCGAATATACCGCCGATGGCGGAAAGCGGAATTGCTGTAAATATCAGGAAGCTTTCGCCGAAAGACGTAAACGCAAAATAGAGCATGAGGAAAATAAGCAGGAGGGAAATCGGTACGGCAATACTCAACCGTTTTTTGGCCGCTACCAGGTTCTCAAACTGTCCCCCGTAGGTTAAATAATACGCCGGTGGTAATTTGAGGGAAGAGGCAATTTTTCCCTGTAATTCTTTGACCACGGTTTGTACATCTTTCCCGCGGACGTTAAAGCCCACCGTTATCCTGCGCTGCGCGTTCTCGCGCTGGATCTGGCTTGGCCCTACCTGTATCTTTACATCGGCCAGTTGTTGCAGCGGTACCTGGGTGCCGTTTCTAACGGGTACCAGCAGTTGCTGTACGTCTTCCAGTGTTTTGCGATCGGGACCATTGAGGCGGACCACCAGGTCGAACCGCCGCTCATTTTCAAAAACCTGGCCGGTAACAGCACCGGCGAAGGCGGATTGAACAATATTGTTGATTTCCCGGACGGATATACCGAATTCGGCCATAGTCATACGGTTATAGTTAATGACGATTTGGGGGAGTCCCGTTTGCGATTCCACGTAGATATCCCTGGCCCCGTCGATACCATGAATCAGCCCGCCAATCTTTGCGGCAAAAATGGCGAGGGTATCCAGGTTCTCCCCGAATAATTTGCAGATAACATCCTGCCTGCCGCCGGTCATCAGTTCATTAAACCGCATTTGTACCGGGAACTGGAATCCGGTGGTAACGCCGGGAATATCTTCCAGGGCCACGCTCATTTTTTCCGCCAGCTCGTCAAAGGTTTTCGCGGAGGTCCATTGTTTTTTTGGTTTCAGGATCACCATCATATCCGAGGCGTCCATGGCCATGGGGTCCGTCGGAATTTCGCCGCTGCCAATCTTGGTCACCACCTTTTGTACTTCCGGAAATTTTTGCAGCAGGAT
The DNA here is from genome assembly GCA_038229695.1 of Chitinophagales bacterium. Lineage (GTDB taxonomy): Bacteria > Bacteroidota > Bacteroidia > Chitinophagales > Chitinophagaceae > JACMLD01. The sequence continues at coordinate 11,344 of JBBROE010000129.1, forward strand.
GTGCGCGGTCTGCTGCGTGGCAGCAATCGTCGTAGTCAGGGAACTGCCGGTGAGGATGCGGGTGTCGACGGCAAAGTCGCCTTCTTCCAGCTTGGGAATGAACTCACCGCCCAGCTGTAACAGCACGTAAACCGCGAGCCCGAGCAGCCCCAGTGCAAGACACAGCACGGTTTTGGGAAAGCCCAGCGTTTTTTTCAGCACGCGCTGGTAGACATTTTCCAGCCTTGCCATCACCCGGTCGGATAAATTTTTCCGGTCAGAAATTTTCTTGCTCAGCACGAGGGCGCTCATCATCGGTACATAGGTGAGCGAAAGGATGAACGCACCCACAATAGCAAACACCACCGTTTCAGCCATCGGTTTAAACATTTTGCCCTCGATACCTTCCAGCGAAAGAATGGGAAAATATACAATCAGGATAATCACCTGCCCGAATACGGCGGCATTCATCATTTTACTGGCGGAGGCCTTCACTTCGGTATCCATCTGGTCCTGGCTGATCGTGACGGTGCCTTGCTTATTCTGCTGATGGAGGTGATGCATCGTTGCCTCAACAATGATCACCGCCCCGTCGATGATCAGGCCAAAGTCCAGTGCCCCAAGGCTCATCAGGTTACCGCTAACCCCGAACAGGTTCATCATGCTGATGGCAAACAGCATGGCGAGGGGGATGACGGAGGCGACCAGCAGCCCTGCCCGAAGGTTACCCAGGAACAGCACCAGGATAAACACAACAATCAGTGCCCCTTCGATTAGGTTCTTTTTTACCGTGCTGATGGCGTTGTTTACCATTTTAGTCCGGTCCAGGAAGGCTTCAATGACCACCCCGGGTGGGAGGGTTTTCTGGATCGCTGCAATTTTCGACTTCACGGCTTTTATCA
>JBBROE010000130.1:0-12144 GCA_038229695.1 Chitinophagales bacterium
TCCTCAACCGCCCGGACCAGTGCCTGATCCTGGAGCCATCCGACTGGCATACCATGAAAAATTTCAGCCCTGATGCCATCCTCATGGTGCTTGCCTCGGCCTATTTTGATTTTAACGATTATATCTTTGAGCCGTATGTCAGCGATTCCATATGAGGATTTGGGCCGGGTTAACCGAAAATATTTCCCGGCCTTCCGGGACAAATTTTCTGCGGTGCTAGAGAGCGGCTGGTACGTTCTCGGCAGCCAGGTTAAGGCATTCGAAGCCGCTTATGCCGGGTATTGCGGTACGGCGTTTTGTGCCGGTGTTGCCAATGGCCTTGATGCGCTGACCCTTTGCCTGAAAGCACTGGATCTGCCGCCGGGGGCTGAAGTGATCGTACCTTCCAATACCTATATCGCCACAATCCTATCCATCGTACACAATGGGTTTACCCCCGTGCTGGCAGAACCGGATCCGCTTACCTGCAATATTGCTCCCGAATCCATAATAGAAAAAATCAATGCCCGTACTAGAGCTATCGTGGTAGTTCACCTTTACGGTAAAATGTGTGCGATGCAAGAAATCATGGCCATTGCCGAAGCAAATCATCTGCCGGTAATTGAGGATTGTGCCCAGGCACATGGTGCAGCCCTTAATGGTAAAAAAGCGGGGAGCTGGGGTATCGCAGGGGCACACAGTTTTTACCCCACTAAAAACCTCGGCGCCCTCGGAGATGGAGGCGCAGTGACCACCTCTGATCCTGATCTGCACCGAAAGATACTACTGCTGCGTAACTACGGTTCTTCGGTGAAATATTATAACGAACTGGTGGGTTTTAATTCGCGGCTCGATGAGGTACAGGCAGGGTTCTTACTGGTGAAACTTCCATTCCTGGAAGAAATCAATTTGCATAAAAGAAGGCTGGCCAGGCTATACCGGGAAGGCCTGAAAAAAGATTTTGAATTGCCGGTGGAGCAGGCCGGCTATCACGATGTGTATCATATTTTCTGTATCAGGCACCCGCGCCGCGATGCGCTGAAACAATACCTTGCTGAGCAGGGAATAGGTACAGAAATTCATTACCCGGTGGCGCCGAATAAACAGGTAGCCATGACCGGTATTCTTGACGGGCAGTCCACCCCCATCGCGGAAGCTATTCACCGTACTGTTCTGAGCCTGCCCGTTTCCGCAGCTCACAGTGAACCGGATATCCTCCGCGTGATTGATACCATAAACCGGTTCTGATGGCGGGGTCAACGCCGAATACCTTATATTTAGTAGTAAGACAACAGGACCGGTACTGCCACTTGCAGTACCGGCATTACGTAACCAGCCAAATCAAACTAAATGAACCGAATCCTCTGCCTGCTATCAGTGATCGTGGTATTCGTGGCCTGCAGCCAGCCCACATCCAAATCGGAAACAACACGAATTCCGAGGCAATACAGCATTACCCAGTTGTTTGACAATAAATCTATATCCGGAACAGACTTTAACAACGATGAAACCGCCGTACTCACCCAGCAGAATGGCACCGGTATATTCAATGTCTACGCCGTGAGTATTGCCGATACACAGAGTACCCCGCTCACCAATTCAGCCAGGGAATCGATTTTTGCCGTTTCCTATCTGCCGGGAACCAATGCTTTCCTTTATTCCGCGGACAATAACGGCGATGAAAACAGCCACCTTTTTCTCCGGCGCAGAGGAGACAGCACCGCGAAAGACCTTACTCCCTGGCTCAAAAGCGCCAACTCGTTCATGGGCTGGTCAGCCGATAAGAAGTCGCTCTACTTCACGGGTAACCACCGGGATCCCAAATTCTTCGACTTATATAAAATGGATACGGTACACTGGAACGCGGCGATGATTTTTAAAAATGATTCCGGCTACGGCATCAACGGGATCAGCAAAAGTGAGCGCTACCTGATGCTCACGAAAGCCATCACTACCGATAAGAATGAATGCTACCTGTACGATAACCGCACGAAACAACAACGCCGGCTCAGCAATGACGATGAAGCCAACTGGCAGCCGATGGCCATTACTGCCAATGACAGCACCCTTTACTATACTACCAATGACAGCAGTGAATTCACTTACCTGGTCAGGTACAACCTGGGCACGGGCACAAAAGAAAAAATATACAGCGACAAATGGGATGTGACGGATATGCAGCTGAGCGACCAGGAGAACTTTTACAGCATTACGGTGAACGAGGACGGAAAGAATAAGGTCCTGTTATTTACTGTCGCAGACAATAAGCCGGTTGCCATGCCCGATTTTAAAAACAGCGATGTAGCCGCTATCATCATTTCCCCATCTGAAAAAAACCTGCTGCTCACCGTTGGCAGCAGTACGAGCCCGGCGAATCTTTACGTTTACAACCGGGAAAACAAGTCGCTGAAGCAGCTCACTGCCTCGCTTAACAAGGCGATCGATCCAAAGGACCTCGTAACGGCAACGGTCATCCGCTTTCCTTCGTTTGACGACAAAGAAATCCCCGCTATTTATTACAAACCGCTGCAGGCTTCCGCGTCCGAGCAGGTTCCGGCCCTGGTGTGGGTACATGGCGGTCCGGGCGGTCAGAGCCGTATCGGTTACAGCAATGCCATCCAGTACCTTGTCAACCACGGTTATGCGGTCCTGGCCGTGAATAACAGGGGAAGCAGCGGTTATGGCAAAACTTTCTACAAACTGGACAACAAGGATCACAGCAACGGTGATTTGAACGACTGCATCTGGGCGAAACAGTGGCTCGCCAGCCAGCCTTATATCGACAGTGCTGCCATCGGTATCGAAGGGGGGAGTTACGGGGGCTGCATGGTGCTCGGTGCGCTCGCCTTTCACCCGGATGCGTTTAAAGTGGGTGTTGATCTCTTCGGGGTAGCCAACTGGATGAGAACCCTGAAAAGTATCCCGCCCTACTGGGAGGCGACCAGGAAAGCCCTGTACGATGAAATGGGCGACCCGTATACCGCAGACAGCATCATGCTGAAGAAGACCTCACCGCTTTTTCATTACCAGACCATCAATAAGCCGCTTCTCGTCTTCCAGGGTGCAAACGATGTACGGGTGCTTCCTGCGGAGAGCGATGAAATTGTAGCCGGCGTAAAAAGGAACGGCGTGCCGGTGGAATACGTCGTGTACCCGGATGAAGGGCACGGATTTGTAAAACGCAATAACCTGGTCACCACTTCGGAGCACACCCTGCAGTTTCTCGATAAGTACCTGAAACCGCATAAACATAACCTGCCCTGAGCGCTCCGGGTTAGGACTTCAGTTTTTCGAGAAACAATGCGAGGCCGGCTTTTTTACGTGCATCGAGCCGGTAGCTGATATGGCGGGTAAAATAGGCATGCAGGTCGAACAGCTCGTAGGGATTTTCCGCGACCACCTCATTGATCCGGCGAACGCCGAGACCCGTTGCTTCATTAAATGCGACAGTGAATTCCGTGGACAGGGATTTGTTACTGACCCAGGCGGCAAAAACGAAAGGCAGGCCGGTGTGAACCTTCCACGCCGTTCCTAAGTCGTATACGTATTTTGACACCTTTCGTTGTTCAAAGGCGCGGTCGCCTATCACGAGCCCGGCCGTAGTGCCGCGGATATGTTCCCTGAAATCCGCGCGGGCATTGGTGAGCAGGGGATTAACCTTCCAGTAATCTTTTAGTAAAATCTTTGCGAGCATCACGGAAGTACGGCTCTGGTAGTCGAGCAGCACTTCACTGGCAGCTTCAATGGGCACGTCGCTGAACAGGCAGACGGAAGCCACTTCGCCATCAGCCCCGATACAGTAGTCGCTGATGATATGGTGTGTTTTCATGAAGGGAATGATAGCCACGGGAACCAATCCCAAATCGATTTCATCATTCAGCAACCGGGCAGCAATAGCAGCGGGATAATCTTCCGTGATGACAATCCTGTCTTTCATCGCGCCCTTTTTAAACCCGTAGATCAGCGGCCTGGTGTTCAGGTAACTTACCGCACCCACTTTAATCTGTTCCATGCGTTAATCCGGAATCCGCTCCTCAGCCAGTAACCACAACTTCATTTCTGCGCCTTTGTAGCCGGAATCGTTTAATTTTGGCGGTAAAGATACGCCCCCGTACCCAATACCTTAAATAAGCTATATGGAACTTAACGCTCTCACCGCCCTGTCGCCCGTCGATGGCCGATACCGGAAACAGGTACAACACCTCGCAGATTATTTTTCCGAATATGCGCTTATCAAGTACCGGGTACTCGTGGAGATCGAATATTTTTTCTTTCTTGCCGAAAAGAAATTTTTTACGCTTCCGGTAAAGGCCAGGAAAGGATTACAGGCGCTTGCGGACGACTTCACCCTTGAACACGCCGCTGAAATAAAGACCATTGAAAAAACAACCAACCATGATGTTAAGGCGGTAGAATACTTTCTGAAAGACAAATTGTCGTCCCTGGGGCTCGGGGAGGAAAAAGAATGGATTCATTTCGGGTTGACCTCCCAGGATATCAACAATACATCGATACCCCTGCTGTGGAAACATGCCGTGGAATGCGAGTACCTGCCCGCCATATTAAACCTGAAACGCGAACTGGAACTTTTAGCCGAACAATGGGCAGCCATTCCGATGCTGGCACGTACCCATGGACAGGCTGCCAGTCCTACCCGTCTTGGGAAGGAGATCCTTGTTTTTGTGGAAAGGATCCAGAACCAGGTAGACCAGTTCATCAATATTCCTTTCACGGCTAAATTTGGCGGTGCAACCGGCAATTTGAATGCCCACCACGTTGCTTTTCCAAAAAAAGACTGGGTCACCCTCAGCAACCAGTTCGTAGAAAAAACACTCGGATTGAACCGCCAGCAATACACCACACAAATTGAGCATTACGATAACCTGGCGGCGCATTTTGATGCGATAAAGCGGATCAATACCATCCTGATCGATTTTTGCCGGGATATGTGGAGCTATGTATCGATGGACTATTTTAAACAAAAAGTAAAGAAAGGGGAAGTGGGATCCTCGGCTATGCCGCATAAAGTAAACCCCATCGACTTTGAAAACGCGGAAGGAAATCTTGGATTCGCCAATGCCCTGCTGGAACATCTGTCTGCGAAACTGCCGGTGTCCAGGCTGCAGCGGGATCTCACCGATTCAACCGTCCTCAGGAATATCGGTGTGCCGTTTGCGCATGTAATCCTGGCGCTGAAGTCGATTGAAAAAGGCCTGGGCAAGCTGGTGTTGAATGAAAAGAAAATCAATGAAGATCTTGATAACAACTGGGCGGTGGTTGCGGAAGCGTTCCAGACCATTTTACGGAGGGAAAACTTCCCGAAACCCTACGAGGCCTTAAAAGAACTCACCCGTGGAAACGGCACCATCAACAAGGAGAGCCTGCACCGTTTTATTGAAGCACTGCCGGTAGCTGCCACTATAAAAAAAGAACTAAAACGAATTACACCACACAATTATACCGGCGTTTGAGAAGATGTCTTCATTTTTTAAGCAGTTCAGAGCATACCAGTTCCCTGCCGTTTTCCGTGTATACCGCACCCCGGTTAAAACCGCATTTCTCCAGCACATGAATGGAAGCCAGGTTCCTGCTGTCCACTGTTCCGAATATCCGGGTGGCCTGTAATTGGGCAAAAGCCATGGTACAGCCGTGCTTAGTGAGTTCGGTGGCATATCCTTTTCCCTGCGCGGCCGGAAACAAGGCAAATCCAACTTCAGTTCCGGATCCGTCCCAGGCGTTCCGGAGGAGAAAATTACCGGCATAACGGTCCGTTCCACGTTCTGTTACCGCAAACCGGCCCGAAAATGCATTTCGGTTGTAGGCGGAAATGATATCGTCAAGGATCACTGTACAGCCGGCAAGGGTAATCACCGGCCCGATAAATTTCATGACATTTTCGTCGGAGGAAAGCCGGTGGAATCCGGGCAGATCGTCCATGGTAAAATAGCGTACGATCAACCGGGCTGTCTGCAAAATGATCACACCGTTTCTTTGTGTATTTCTGAGGTAAAGTGAAAAGTGATATCCGGATTATTGTTGCGCTCGGTGTTGAGAAACCACTCGCTCTGCGCCAGGTAGACCATATGACCATCCTTGTCTTCGGCGATGTTGGCCTGTTTGAAACGGGCGAATTCTGCCAGTTTTGCCGGGTCATCACTGGTGAGCCAGCAGGCTTTATAAAATTGCAACGGCCTGAATTCAACGGACGCTGTGTACTCGTGAAGGAGCCTGTACTGGATTACCTCAAACTGCAGCTCACCCACGCAGCCGATAATCTTCTTGTTGCCGCCGAACTGCGTGAAGAGCTGGGCCACCCCTTCGTCCGTCAATTGAAGCAATCCCTTTTCCAGTTGCTTTGTCTTCATCGGGTCCTTATTCACGACTTCTTTAAAAATTTCGGGGGAAAAGGACGGGATACCGGTGAAATAAAAATCTTCCCCCTCGGTAAGCGTGTCGCCGATTTTAAAATTGCCGGTATCGAAGAGGCCCACCACGTCGCCAGGGAATGCTTCCTCAATTACGTCCTTACTGCGGGCCAGAAAACTATAGGGGTTGCTGAACCGGATATCACGGTCAAGGCGGACATGGTGATAGTATTTGTTTCTTTCAAATCGACCGGCACAGATTCGCATGAAGGCGATCCGATCGCGGTGTTTGGGATCGAGATTGGCGTGTATCTTAAAAATAAAACCGCTGAGTTTATTTTCAGCCGGGCATACTTCCCGCAGGGTGGTAGGACGGCACTGGGGCTCCGGAGCGATATTGATGAAGGTATCGAGCATTTCCCGGACACCAAAGTTGTTGATGGCGCTGCCGAAAAAGACCGGAGCCACTTTCGCTGCCAGGTAATCCGCCGTATTCAACGCTCCGTTTACGCCGTCAACCAGCTCTACATCCTCGCGCAAAACGGCTGCATCTTTTTCGCCAAGTCGCTGGTCTAGCAGGGGGGAATTGAGATCGGTTATCTCGATTACATCCTCATCATTGGCTTTGGTATTTGCGGCAAACAGCACCAGGCTTTTTTTATCCAGGCTGTACACCCCTTTGAAATCTTTACCACTGTTGATGGGCCATGCCATGGGGTGCAGGGGAAGGTTAAGTTCCTTTTCGATTTCCTCGAGTAAATCGAACCGGTTTTTCCCATCGCGATCCATTTTATTGATGAAGACGATAACCGGGGTGGCGCGCATGCGGCATACTTCCATCAGCCGCCTTGTTTGCGCTTCCACACCGTTTACGCTGTCGATGACCAGGATGACGCTGTCCACCGCGGTAAGTGTGCGGTAAGTGTCTTCTGCAAAGTCTTTGTGCCCGGGTGTATCGAGCAGGTTAATGAGGGTGCCGTTGTATTCAAACGTCATCACACTGGTGGCGACGGAGATACCGCGCTGGCGTTCAATCTCCATAAAATCGCTTGTTGCGTGCTTCTTTATTTTATTGCTTTTAACGGCACCTGCCGTTTGAATGGCGCCACCAAATAAAAGCAGCTTTTCGGTAAGCGTGGTTTTCCCAGCATCGGGGTGGGAAATGATGGCAAAGGTCCTCCGTTTACTGATCTCATTACTATACTTCATAATCGGGCGCAAAGGTACGGTTTAAGGCGCAATTTAAGGACGTGCGGAGTCCCTGGCCGTACGGTAGAATGAGTCAGTAACCGGACCTTGGAGTTTACAGGTTCCACCAGTAGGTCCACTTGAGTACAAAGCCCCGGTTACGCACCGAAAACGGCGCAGGCAGGTAGTTATCGGTATAGACAAAGAAAAAGTCTGAAGCCGGTTTATAGCGCCACTGCAGCCGGGTATTGATGTTCATATTCTGCTGCTGCTGGTTGTACTGCACAAAAGCCGTGATAAAGAAAGTGTTGGTGAGTGTTGCATCGATCCGGGGCCCGAGCAGCCAGAACTGTGTGTTGCCCCAGGGTTTTGGCAGGCGCAATTCGTTATAACTTACGCTGAGCACAATGCTGAGATAGGGTTGAAACCGGTAACCGATGTCAGCTGCCAGGCTTAATTTTTTTCCCCCGGCATAATACCCTCCGTACCGGCTGAGCACAGAATAAGTCAGTAACTGCTGTGGACGGGAGGCAATATCAAGCCCGGCCGTGTTCCAGTTGTGGCGGGTGCCGGCGGCCAGGGAATCCCTGCCGGTATTGGTAGGGTCGAAGCGCTGCAGCAGCTGCACATAATCATTGATCAGCCAGCCGGTAACAGTACTTCGATCACGGAAGGTGACCAGGTAGGAAAGCGCCGTTTCATTATCGGTCGGTGCAAAGGAAGTAGAATAATAATAATTTCCGCCGAACTGGGGACCATGACTGAGTAGCTTGCCCGAGCGCGGAAAAAAATTGTAGGCAACCTGCGGATTGAGTTTAATATAGCCATGCCGGGGTACGTAGCCTACTTCCGCAGCATAGTTAGCGCCCACATATTCGTACTGACCCAGCAGCAGCCATTTCCGGCTGGCGTACTGCAGGTGTCCTGCCTGCACGATGTCACTGCCGGCTTTGTTGTCACTAAAAGATTTAACGGCCATCAGCTTGCCGGTCCAGAGGTTGTTGGACGAGGCAAGGTTATATTCAACGCCGAAATTCCGGTTATAGCGGGAGTACAACGGTTTGCCGTTGCTGGTATCCCGGTGATAACCGATCGATTCCTTATCGATGTAGATAAATCCTATGTTTGACCGGGCAAATATTTTTCGTTGCAGGGCAACTGCTGAAAAATTCTGAGCCGGTAAAGCCGTGGCTGCGTCGGATCGGGTTTCCACATCCATTACGCCGATACGCCAGTTCTGGTCGAGTTTCCCGCTCAGCCTGGCGCCGAAATCGATGGGCGTGTTCAGGCCGATACGCCGGCTGAAGAACGGCCGGATAGATACGTAGCCAAAATTGGAAAACTGGTCGCCGTTTTCCAGGAAGAACTGGCGCTTCTCCGGGAAAAAAAGTTCATACCGGTCCAGGTTGGTAACCTGTTTGTCAACCTCCACCTGTGAGAAATCGGGGTTGAACGTAAGGTCCAGGTTGAGCGAAGAAGTTACTGAAATCTTTGCGTCAAGGCCTGCCTGTTTTTGAAAGACCCGGGGCTTACCGTTGGCGTAATCTTTCGAGAGGCCGCCGAGCAGGTAAGGAATGAGCGATATGTTGGTACTTGTTTCCGGTGGTGGTTTATCCCATACCAGTGTACCGGTATAGGCCAGTGAGGCCGTAGGAAACTGCCTGGGCACCGGTGCCCAGCTTGATTTTTCGCTTGATTTAAGATCGTTCCTGCTGAAGTTGATACCCCAGCGGGTGATGCCTTTCTTATAGCGGATACTTTTAAAGGGAATAGCCGCCTCGAACACCCATTTATCCGTGTCGTTTGCTACGGAGGATGTCCACTTGTTATCCCAGCTTAGATCCACTTTACCGCCTTCATACATCGTACCATCCCATTGGGCCCCGGCCGCGTTGGCGCCGAAAGAAAACCCGTTGGTCTGGTCATCAAACGGATCCATAAAAAGCAGGAAGTTGTCGTTTTTTCCGAAATTGAAATCACGGCGAAGGGATTCCACCATGTAAGGTCCCGGGCGTTCATTGTAGCAGATGGCGAGCAGGTAAAGATTGTTTTCGTCGTAGCTCATCTTCACCGTCGTCTTTACCTGTGCAGCGCTGGTATCCATTGGCAGCACCATATAGAAGTTGTCGGCTGCGTCGGCATCCTGCCAGGCTTTTTCATCGTACCGGCCATCGATGTGAATCGGTGAAGAGGCGTGGCGGATAGATAACTGGAAGGCCTCATTTTTTTTCTGGGCGCCGGCTGAGAAGTACAACAGGCACAATACGATCGGTACAAATAATTTTTCCAAGGCAGCAGAAGTTTACACTCGCCCTAAAAGTACAGGTTTATACATAATTGCGTATAGAAACCAAAACAATTGGAACAGTATCTGCAAAAAAAAAGCGCCACTACGGGTGTAATGGCGCCAGGATAGGGTATAGTGGGATAAATTATTTAAGAACAATCGGGAACGTGAATCCAAGGATAGTGACTGTTGCGTTCGCATCACAACCGATATTACCGTAGTCAAGCGTTCTTGTGGGTTTGCCGTCCGGGGTAACATCGAGGGTACCACTTTCGAACCAGCGGCAATTCATTTTGCGCACAAGCGCTTTGGTGATGGTGATGGTATAGGATTTTCCGGCAGCAGTTTTACCACTGGCCGTACCGGTGATAGCATACACATCGTCGCTGAGGATGGCGGTGTTGGCGCCCGCAATCCACTCGCGCTCACGACTGGAAACCCAGGTGGCGGTTCCGCCATTATTGGCTTTGACAACCGAACCGTTTACTTCAATTTTATAGACGAGGTTTCCCGAACCGTTAAGTCCTTTATTGGTGATGGTTTTGGTGCCGGTGAGCTGGTTATCGTTTACGAAATAATTATTGAACGAAACAGCGATCACTGTTCCGGCTTCCCGGTAACGGCCGGAATAGGTGCCAATAATTTTGCCCCGGCGGTAACGGCCGTCATTACAAAGACAATTGGTAGTGCCGAAGTCGACAGTAAGGGAATGAGGAGTGTTTACAGTGTCCTGGGTCACGGTTGCACAACCCGAACCAAGCGAGCCTTCCTCCCGTGCCGCGGCTGCGTCACCGGTCATCCGGATGTTGACACTGCCGCTGAGCGCTGCCTGGTCGGTGATAGTAGTTACATCATTGAAGCTGGATTCTGCCAGGGCATTATCCTGGGCGGATTCAATATCGGAGTCCTTCGAAGTGCTTTCCTTTTTGCAGGAAGTAAATACAAGGGCCGAACAAAATAAGGTGGCGGCGATGAGGCCTGAAATTTTCTTAGCGTACATACGGGGATTGTTTTTTATGATTAAGGGTTTTAAGACGGCCAGCGTACCGGCAGGTTTAAAAACGGATTAAAATTTATTTTGGTGTCCTTGTGGCGCTTGGTTAACAAAACATTATTAGCACTTAACAGCCTATAATTCATCACATTGAAGGTTTAGTACTAAAAAATAATAAAATCTCGCCTGCAAGGAGCGGAAGAAGTTGGTACAGGATTCGGGTGTTGATGATTATTCATAAGAAGCGGGGAATATCCCTTTGCCCTGGTGGGGTACGCAAGCTAGCGCTATAAAAAAAGGCTGCCCATTGGGGCAGCCAGTATACTTGGTCGGTTATACATCCGTCAGGCGCTAGCGGTCTCTTTTTCTTCCAGCCATTTTGTTTTTCCGTAACCGGGGATTACATGTTTCTCACTGTGGTAAGAAGAGCGTACCAGCGGGCCGCTTTCCACGAAATCCAGGCCCAGGTTGTACCCTATTTCCCGGTATTCTTTAAATTCATCGGGATGGACAAAGCGGTGGACCGGCAAATGCTTCTTACTGGGCTGCAGGTATTGCCCGATGGTCACCACGTCACAACCGTTCTGGGCGAGATCAGTCAGGGTTTGAATCACTTCCTGTTTCTCCTCCCCCAGCCCCAGCATAATACCACTTTTGGTGCGCATCCCTCCCTTCTTTAATTCCCGGAGTACTTCCATGCTGCGCCAGTATTTGGCCTGGATGCGAACCTTCCTGGTGAGGCGTTCAACGGTTTCAATGTTATGGGAAACCACTTCCGGGGCGGCATCGATGATGCGTTGAATATTTTCCTTATCCCCTTTGAAATCGGGGATCAGCGTTTCGAGGGTGGTATCCGGGTTCAGTTGCTTTACACTACGGATGGTATTGAACCAGATAATTGATCCGCCGTCTTTAATTTCATCCCTGTCTACCGAAGTGATTACGGCATGTTTTACTTTCATGAGGTGGATAGCTTCTGCCACCCGTTGCGGTTCGTCCCAGTCCAAAGCATCCGGACGGCCGGTGGCTACGGCACAAAATCCGCAGCTGCGGGTACAGGTGTTGCCCAGTATCATGAACGTGGCGGTTCCGGCACCCCAGCATTCTCCCATATTCGGACAGTTACCGCTTTCGCAGATCGTGTGCAGCTTATGGGTGTCAACCAGGTTACGGACATGGCGGTATCCCTCGCCAGTTGGCAATTTTACGCGAAGCCAGGAAGGCTTCTTGTAGGGGAACCCGTTTTCGGGCGCTGTATGTGCAACAGTTTGTTCCTGGATCATAGGTAAATTTGAGGGGGCAGAGCGGAAAGCGCTCCGGTACCAATAACA
>JBBROE010000131.1:0-11886 GCA_038229695.1 Chitinophagales bacterium
ATTGCGGGCAAAGCGGTGCAGGGGTGGAAGCCCGGTGATCGGGTGGTAAGTGAGACGGCGGCGGTTATCAATTCAAACAGCCCGATGTCGCGCACCGGCTTTTATAACCTCGACCCCGACCGCAAGGGATTTGGATACGGGGTACACGGCGCGATGACAAAGTTTGTGCGTGTACCGGCAAGATGCCTTCATCATATCCCGGATAATTTACCGTTCGAACAGGCCTGCCTCACCGAACCATGCTGCGTTGCGTACAATGCCGTGGTGGGCAATACCCGTGTGAATCCGGGAGACCGGGTGGTAGTCCTCGGCCCCGGCACCATCGGTATATTGTGTGCAGCAGTAGCGCGGCTCTGCGGCGCGGAGGTGGCGGTAGCAGGCCTGCCCCAGGATACAGAACGGTTGCGTATTGCTGCACTGTATGGCTGTGCTACTATTACGGGTGACGCCCTGCCCTGGGCGACCGAGCGCGATGGACTTGGGGCCGATTGTGTGGTGGATGCGGCGGGAACAAGCAGTACCCTGCAGCTGGCGCTGCGGCTGGTGCGGCCAAATGGCCAGATCACCAAGGTAGGGTGGGGGCCCCAGCCCATGAATTTTTCACTGGACCCGCTCGTACAGAAAAACATCACCCTGCGCGGAAGTTTTAGTCATCACTGGGCCGTCTGGGAACGGGTGATCAGCCTGCTCTCGGCAGGCAGCCTCGATGTTCGTCCGCTCATAGGCGGTGTATGGCCGGTTACGGAATGGCAGACCGCCTTTGAAAAAATGCATGCGGGGGAAATTGTAAAAAGTATCCTTAAACCAGTATAGCCATGCGCCTGGATAATAAAGTAATTCTTGTGACCGGCAGCACGACCGGAATTGGAAAAGCCATTGCCCTCCGCTGTGCGCAGGAAGGAGCCAAAATAATCTTACATGGTCTGGAGGAGGAGTTGGGCCAAGGGGTGCTGGAGGAGATCGGACCCGGCAGTGCCGTGCTTCATATTGAAGATTTGGGGATTGCCGGCACGGCAGACAGGCTGGTGCAGCTTGTCGTTCGTTCATTCGGTAAACTGGATGCCATCGTCAACAATGCAGCGATAGTGGCATCATCAGATATCACAACCACCGATAAAGCCTTCCTGACGCGGCTGTTGGAAGTGAATACCATCGCTCCCTTCCTGCTTATCAAGGCGGCCCTGCCTTACCTGTCGGCTACCAGGGGTTGTGTACTCAATATCGGGTCGGTAAATGCCTACAGCGGCGAACCCAACCTCCTCGCTTACAGCATAACCAAGGGCGCCCTGATGACCATGACGCGAAACCTGGGGGATAGTCTCCACCGGGATTTCGGCATACGCGTGAACCAGATCAATCCTGGCTGGGTACTGACTGAAACCGAGATTGCCCGGAAGAAGCAGCATGGCCTGCCGGAAGACTGGTACGCGCAGCTGCCCGGCACTTACGCGCCATCCGGGAGGATACTGTGGCCTAAAGAAATTGCAGCCGCTGCGGTCTATTGGCTTGGCGACGAGAGCGGCCCCGTAAGCGGGCAGGTAGTGGACCTGGAACAACATCCTTTCATCGGCCGCAACCCGCCAAAGGACGCCAGTACCATTCCCGTAAATAAATAAATCACAGGTATGCCCCAACTGGCAGTTTTTCCCAAAGCATTCATGCATGCGCTCTGCAGGGACGGTACCATGACCGTGACGGAATGGATTGGTCTGGCAGCAAAGCTGGACGTAGCAGGACTGGAATGGTATGCCGGGTTCATTGGCATGGAGGACAGCGGCAACTGGCCGCTCTTTCGCCGGCAGGTCAGTGACGAAGGCATGTGTATTCCGATGCTTTGCTGTTCTCCCGATTTCACGCACCCGGAACTGGCATTCCGTAACGCCGAGATGGCAAAGCAAAAACACTGGATTGACATGACCGCTGCACTCGGTGGTCAGTATTGCCGGGTATTATCGGGCCAGCGCCGACCGGGCCTGACGACCGGCCAGGGACTCGATTATGCCGCAGCCTGTATTGAAAACTGTCTTCCATACGCAGCCGATAAGGGCATCACCCTGGTATTGGAAAATCATTATAAAGATGATTTCTGGTTGTATCCTGAATTTGCCCAGCGGGCTGATGTGTTCTGCACCTTGGTTGACCGCATTCGTCACCCTTTTTTCGGGGTGAATTATGATCCCAGCAATGCTTTTCTCGGCGGCGACGATCCCCTGTACCTCCTGCACCGGATTGCCGACCGCGTGGTTACTATGCATGCCAGCGATCGATACCTTCTTTCCGGAACAACGGACGATCTCCGGCTGGAAGAAAGTGGTTCGGAAGGCTATGCGAAACGGCTCGCTCATGGAGAGATCGGGAAAGGACTGAACGATTACGATGCTATTTTCGAACAGTTAAAGGAAGCGGGATTCGACGGGTGGATCAGCATTGAAGACGGGATGGAGGGCATGCCACAGCTTCAGCGGAGCGTTACTTTCCTTAGCCAAAAAATTAAAGATCACTGGCCTGACAGCCAATCAATTCACAGCGTATGATAGCAGCTTCTGTCCTTTACCCGGCCCAATGTTATTTGGGCGAAGGCCCCCTCTGGCACGCGGAAAGAAAAAGTATTTTCTGGGTAGACATTGAAGCCGGTATATTCTACGAATACCACTGGGAATCGAAAGCCGCAGAGCAGCGCACCCTGCCGATGGCCGTATCCGTAGTTGTTAAAGCGCCGGATGCTAAGGTGATACTTGGGGTGGAAGGAGGACTACTTCGGTACGATTTGCGGAGCAATCAATATGACCGGCTGCTGGATATTGAAACAGACAAAACGAACCACCGCAGTAATGACGGAAAAGTAGATTGCATGGGGCGGCTCTGGTTGGGCACCCTGCACCGTGATTTTATCAATGGCCGGGGAACGCTCTACAGTGTGCATGCCGACCTGCTTATACATGCCCGCCTGCCGGGGCTGTCTATCTCAAACGGCATGGCCTGGTCGGCCGATGAAAAATATTATTATTTTATTGACAGTCCAACGTATACGGTTAAGCGCTTTAAATTCCATGCGGCTACCGGCGATATCCGTGATGCTGAAATCATCATTCGGGTGGATGAAAACATGGGCAGCCCGGATGGCATGTGCATTGACCAAGAAGGGATGCTCTGGATTGCTCACTGGGGCGGATTTTGTGTGCGCCGCTGGAACCCCGAAACCGGGCTGATAATCTCTGCCATAAATTTACCGGTGCCCAATGTTTCTTCCTGCTGCTTTGCCGGGGAACATCTCAATTACCTGGTGATCACCACTGCGCAACAGGGCCTGAGTCCGGAACAGTTGCGGCTTTACCCGCAAAGCGGGGATGTCTTTCTCGCCAGCCCCGGCGTAAGCGGCACCGCTACCCATACGTGCAGCATATAGCTGGTCGACGGGCGATGGTGTGAAATAAAATGTCCGTCATTCGGAGGGAACAACGGACACTGGCTGGTATGTTACAACCGCTTACTTGCTTATTTTATCGACTTCGATGGCATCGCCGGTCAATGTGCCCGTAATTTTAACTTTCTGTCCTACAAATTTCGCCACTTTCTTAGGGTCGGAGATCGTGTACACTTTATCACCGACAACAAAAACGGGCGCATAACCTTCCTTCACACATTTTTTTGCACAGGCCGCATGGTCATCGCTATTTCCTTTGGCACCGCAGTGCGCATCGCTGATGTAACCGGTCCATGAACCCTTGTCAGCTGCGTAAACCACTGCCGAAAAAAGAACCGCCAGTAAAAGAACATACTTTTTCATACTTACAATTATTAGATGAATAAATCGGGTTGAACTGTAAGTTACGGAAATTCTGTTCGGGCCGACTTCCCCGGGGGCCACTGAGTTGTTAACGCCAATAAGATATCCCTGCCGAATCGGTCAGGGTTGCCCCGATCCGCCGGCGGAACCATACACCTGCCCATTGGCGAAACTTCCCGAGTCTGAGGCCAGCAACACATAGATACCCGCGAGTTCAGCCGGTTGACCGGGACGACCGAGTGGGGTCTGCCCGCCAAATTTTTTCAATTTTTCCTGGGTGGCACCACCACTCACCTGGAGCGGCGTCCAAATCGGGCCAGGCGCCACGCCATTTACCCGTATGCCTTTTGGGCCGAGCTGTTTGGCCAGTGACTTCACGTAATTCATGGTTGCCGCTTTGGTCTGGGCGTAATCATAAAGGTCAGGTGAAGGATCATAGGCCTGCTCGGATGTTGTGCCAATGATCACCGAACCCGGCTTGAGGTGCGGCAGCGCTGCTTTGATAATCCAGAACGGAGCGTAAATGTTTGTCTTCATGGTGGCATCGAAATCTTCCGTTGAAATATCGGCTATGGATTCATTGGACTGCTGCCTCCCTGCATTATTTACGACGATATCAAGGCCGCCCAACCCACTCACCGCATCGGCCACCAGTTGCTTGCAAAAGGCCTCCTCCCGCAAATCACCCGGCAGCGCTATTCCCTTCCTGCCCTCCGCTTCTATCAGCGCGATTACCTCCACTGCATCCTCTTCCTCCGTGGGATAATAATTGATGGCTACATCAGCACCTTCCCTTGCGTAAGCGATGGCTGCCGCACGGCCCATGCCTGAATCGCCCCCTGTGATCAGCGCCTTTCTGCCAGCAAGTTTTCCTGATCCTTTGTAGCTTTTTTCACCGTGGTCAGGGCGCGGGTTCATTTTGGAAGCCAGGCCGGGCCAGGGTTGCGACTGGCCTTCAAATGGTGGCCGGGGAAATTTATCGACCGGGTTTTGCAACGGCCTGGGATCATGCGTTTGCTGATCACTGTTCGATGCCCCAATAACTGGATTTGCTGACACCGAGACAAGCGTAGCACCGACTCCGCCAGACGCACTGCGGCGGTTGATTTTTTCGTTTGTATCCATAATTTTCTCTTTTTCGATTTTTATAATAGTCAAAAAATCAAAGCCTGTGCCAGCCAGTCTTTACCTAGATTCAGGTGTAAGCCTGTCCTGTCCTAACGCCTCACCGGATAAATAACAGACTTTAAAAAATCGTTTATCCATTTCTTTCCCCAACGGGTGATCAGGACCGTGGCAGAACCGTGTACCACTATTTCGTTTTTGTGCGTCCGGGCAAGGCAGCTGGAATTTGTTTTCTTTTCAATTAAAAAAATACATCCTGAAACCTTTCCTTTTTAAATTATTGACCGTGTTAATCATCAGTGGCGCCTTATTTTCTGACAGAAAGATGGTGCAGCAGGTCCAGCCGGTCCAGCCGGTCCTGTCGGCCTCCAGGGCGTTGCCGGCAACGCAAATGTGATTGCGTACACATACCGTTCACAGCCCTTCACGGGTTTTCTCAACCTGTTGCTCACAAATATGTCACAGGCAAGGATCGACTCCGGCATTGTGCTGGTGTATTACAATCGCAGCACATAGGCAGGTACGGCCTGGTATTGCTGCCCGGGAGTGGGTTCGAGCGGAAGTTAGCGTACTAGATCTTTTTATTACCAGACCGGCACCTCTCCCAATGGTTACACGGTGGCTATCCGGGCACTTACCTTGTGGGGGGGCTGTCCATCACCACTGACTTTTACAATAACCAAGGTGGTGATTATTGCTACCGCTGCTATCGCGACAGCGGGAGATAGGGCGGCTCTCTGCCCGATCTGCCCAACTACGTCAGTGTGAAAAAATATTTCGGATGGAATGACTAAAGATGCTTAACCCCCCCTCCCGGATCGGTCGGCTGCGTGCTTGATAATTGTTGGCCCGCTCTTTGAGTTTTTACCTCATTAGGATAACGGGTAGGAAGCCCGCGTTTTTCGGAAGGATACCCGCTTTAGGGTATTTTTTCGTGGCGGGGGTTCGATTACCTTCAAATAAGATATATGTCGAATGTGTAAAACCCTCTCGTATATTATTACGTAAATGTGTTAGCTTCGTAATTCGTTAGAGATTGCCACGCCAATGGCAAGTTTGATTTTCTAAGTACGGATAGCTTACCCTTCTTATTCCACGCAATATCCTTTGATCTTCCCTTTCATGCCGGTTGCTTAATTAGCCAGTCCATCCAGGTAATAGAATAAAAATGATAATGAACTATCGGTTTTTTGTCGCGGGAATATTATGCGTACTCTGTTTTACGGCCTGTGTCAATACCAGGAAAACAACTTATTTCAATCAATCCTCGGATACAGCCTTCCCCGACACGCTGCTGGCACCTGCAACGATCATACAGAAAAGTGATATTTTAAGTATAAATATAAGTAGTGTTAATCCGGAAGTAGCTGCTGTCTTTAACGGCCCCAACGTCTCCTTTGCCAATACGACCAACCTCAATGGCTCGCCCATCACGGTGTCAGGCTACCTGGTTAATCCGGAAGGGGATATACAATTTCCGGTTGTTGGCCGGATAAGAGCGGAGGGGATTAACGAGTTGCAGCTGCAGGACCGAATCGCCAAAACGCTCGTGGATAAGAAACTGCTGGTGGATCCGGTTGTCACTGTCCGTCATCTTAATTTCAAAGTGACGGTACTGGGTGAAGTAGCGCACCCCCTTGTCATTAATGTACCCAATGAAAAGATTACCCTGCTGGAGGCGCTCGGCCTGGCAGGGGATATAACAATTTATGGCAAAAGGGATCAGGTTTTGCTGATAAGGCATGAAAACAACCAGCGCGTGCTGAAACATATAGATCTGAATACAACCATGTTGTTCCTGTCGCCTTATTATTATTTGCAGGCCAATGACGTCATTTACGTGGAACCGAATAAAGCAAGGGTAGCGAACTCGGGCAGGGGGATGATTATTCTGCCTGCATTGCTTAGCGGATTGTCTTTTATTGCCATAATCGTGGACAGGGCTACCCGTTAAAATATGTATATGCAGACTACGCTCAAAAAACAGGGAGAAGAAAATTTTATTGCACAGTCGGTCACGCGGTATTTGCCGTACTGGCCGCTGTTTCTGCTGTTGATGGTATTAACCCTTGACGCAGCCTGGGGGTATCTTTATGTGACCAATCCTTTATATGAATCCACGGCCCGAATTCTCATCAAGGACGAGAAAAAAGGTACGGAAGACAGTAAAGGGCTTGAAGAATTAAACCAGATTTCGACAAAAAAGATAATTGAAAACGAGATGGATGTCATCCAGTCCAGGACGCTGCTGGATGAGGTGGCCCTCAACCTTGGCCTTAGCATACCCGTTACTGCTGAAGAACGTTTCAGAAAACACCCGGCCTATAGCAGTTCCCCGGTCAGGATACAGGCGGCTGGTAACCGTCCATCCGGCATCCCGCCTAAAATCTATTTTACTTATAACACGGCTAATTCCACGGTAAACATTCAGCAGGGTGCTTACCCCTTGGATCAGTGGGTAGCGACGCCTTTTGGCCGGTTCCGGTTCATCCGAAATCCGCGGTTTACGGGAACCCAGGCCGGGACTAAGCTGTTTTTCCAGGTATTGGATCCCGTAGCTGTTGTTGCAGCAGTCCAGGAACGACTGAAAGTAAGTACCAGCAGCAAACAGTCGAGTGTGCTTATTTTAAGTCTTCGCGACGAAGTGCCAGCCCGTGGGGAAGACATCCTTAACGGCCTGTTGAGTGTATACAACAAAGCGATGCTCAGTGATAAAAACATGCTGGCATCCAATACCCTTTCCTCAGTGGAAACAAGGCTGCGGAGTGTAGAACATGATTTGGATTCCATCGAGCACAAGGCGCAGCTCTATAAGTCACGGAAAGGCGTAGTTGATATTGGTGAGCAGGGCAAAATCTTCCTGCAGAGCGTGAGTGAAAACGATCGTAAAATGGGAGATGTCAGCCTGCAGCTTGCCATCCTGGACGAGGCAGAAAAATCGATTAAAGATAATAACCAGGCAGGCGGCTTTGTGCCGTCTACGGCTGGGATAAATGACCCGGAGTTGCCAAAACTGATCGAGAAGCTGAATAATTACGAACTGGAGAAGGAAACGCTTAAAAAAACGGCCGGCGAAAATAATTTTGCCATGACCTCAATCACGGACAGAATTGAAAAGCTGAAACCCAGTATAATTGAAAGCATCAATAACCAGCGGCGCAGCCTGCAGGCCAGCAGCAAAAATATTGAACTGGCCAACCGTTCCTATTCAAGCCAGCTGGAGTCAATGCCTGAAAAGGAAAGGGATTTGGTAGAAATTAACCGAGAGCTGAGTATAAAAAACAGCATCTATGCTTTCCTCTTGCAGAAAAGGGAAGAAGCCGCACTTTCCCATGCCTCAACGGTCTCCGACAGCCGGATTATTGACCTCGCCCAATCTTCAGCGTCACCGGTAACTCCTAAACCAAAAGTGATCTACCTGTCCGCTTTTTTGCTGGCCTTGATAACGGGTGCAGGATTGGTTACGCTGCGTGAATCTTTCAGCCGGAAGATTATGTTCAGGCAGGAAATTCAGCGGCTTTCCACATGCCCGATAATTGGAGAGATCAGCGCACACGGAAGCCGTACACCTGTTGTAATCGGAACCCAGCAGAGAACATTTATTGCTGAGCAATTCCGCAAACTGCGCTCCTCCCTGCAATTCATTGGCATAACAGGAAGAAGGAAAAGACTGATGGTCACTTCCTCCGTTTCCGGGGAGGGCAAAAGTTTTGTGTCGTTAAATCTTGCTATCAGCCTGGCCCTGACCGGTAAGAAGGTGGTATTGGTTGATGCGGATCTGCACAACCCCTCGTTGCATACCAAATTAAACCTGGAACAGCAGGCGGGGCTGGCCGAATTTTTATTGGGAGAAGCTGATGAGCACCAAATCGTGACAAAGTCGGATTTACATCCAAATCTTTTCTTCATTGCCGCGGGAAGGCTGCCGGAAAATCCGTCGGAGCTCCTGATGCTCGACCAAATGGAAGATCTGTTAAATGAACTGGATACAAAGTTTGATTATATAGTCGTCGACACGGCTCCCGTAGGACTTGTTTCTGACGCCTACGCCCTATCTCCCTATTGCGATGCAACGCTATTTGTTGTACGGCACAACTACACCCCTAAGTCGGTGGTGCAACAAATGGATGAAGAAAACAAAATCAATCACCTGGAGAATATAGGCATCGTATTTAATGACGTGCACACCAGGGGATTTGGAGATAAATATGGTTATGGATACGGAAGCGGTTACCTGTACAACGACCGGAAATATCATCGGCTTAACAAGGCAAACTGACCCATGCAACAACAGGGCGTGATGCAGGTCGGTGTGAATTGTTAAATATAAGCATCCTTCGTCCGCTTCCGGTAAAACATCGTAGATATATTAACGTCCTGTGCGGACTGTTGCAATTCAAATCCTTTTAAAACTTTCCTCTGATTTCTTGCCTGCTGCGGTTTGCCATTCGATAATTTCTTCCTGCTGTTGCTGCCTGTCACTGGCGGCAATGCGGCTTGGAAGGGATATATCCGAACTGAGGTTTACCCGCAAAAAAGTTCCAACATTAAAAATCGCCTGTAAGGGTTATGGGCAGAGCCTGCCCCGGAATGAATAAAATATAATTTATGCTGGCAGAAAAAAAATGGCACGTACTTTATACGCGACCCAAGTGGGAGAAGAAAGTGGATCAGCAGTTGCGCAGAAAGAAATTAGAAAGTTATTGCCCCCTGAACAAGGTTGCCAGGCAATGGGCCGACCGTAAGAAATTGCTGGAAGTGCCCCTGTTTACGTCCTATGTGTTTGTACACATTGATGCAGCGGAAACGCTCGTTACGCGGCAAACGGAGGGCGTCCTGAATTTTGTTTTCTGGCTCGGCAAGCCGGCAGTCGTGCGGGACGAAGAGATTATGGCTATCCGGACTTTTACCCTCGAACACCAGCGTATCTCCGTAGAAAAGCTGGCCGTAAACGTGTCTGACCGGGTGCGAATCATCGACGGACCACTCATGTTACTCGAAGGTCATATCCTGGAAGTGAAAACCAACACCGTTAAGGTCCAGCTTCCCTCCCTGGGATGCGCCTTATCAGCGGAAATCAGCAGGGGCAGCATTGAACTGGTGAGGCCGGCGAAGCGCAGTATGACGAACCAGGGGTCAGGAAATAATGAAGGTTACATAAAGCAAATTCTTTGAACAGGAAAATCTTAAAGTGGAACTTTATTTTCCAGTACGGCTGGGTACTGACCAATATTTTTAACTCTATATTGCTGCTGCCGTTGTACCTGAAAAAGATTGATGCCAGCACCCTTGGCGTATGGTTGGCGACGGGCAACGTAATTGCCTGGATGACACTGGTTGATCCGGGTGTGGGGGAGGTACTCCAACAGCGAATAGCCGAGATTAGAGGCAAAGGACAAAATAGCGAAACCGGTAAATTGATTGGATCGGGATATATCGCCTCTGCCTTTATATTTATCTTGTCTGTTGTACTTGGTATTCTTTGTTACCTGTTTATCGGAAAAATCATTAATAAGGACATTCACCAGTATCCGCACCTGCCACTGGCCCTTTTCCTTACCGTAGCGGCTACCGGGCTCACCCTTGTTTCGTTTACGGTGTCGGGCATTAACCAGGGATTGCATAACTCCGCCCATGTGGCGATATCTTCTTTAACTGCCAATTTTCTTTTTCTTTTCGTAAATCTTTTTTTCCTGTATACCGGCTGGGGCGTCCTGTCGATCGCAGCCGCTAACCTGGCAAGAGCTGCTTACATCAACATCTATAATATGATTTCTATGTCCCGCCTGCTTCAACGGGAAAATTTTAATATAGATTATGACTGGCCGCATTTTAAACGTTTCAGCAAAATATTTTCGTTTACTTCAGCTTCCAAAATTATTACCGGTTTATCGGGTAGTCTGGATATGGTGGTCCTTGCCCGGTACTTGTCACCCGCTACCATCACGATGTTTGAGATCAACCGCCGGCCGGTTAATATTTCTTATTCACTAATCGGTCGTCACTCTGTTGCACTCATGCCCGTAATTTCACATGCAAAAGGAAGTGGTGACAAAAAGGCTATCCTCGATCTCATCAACCAGCAATTCAGGTTTTATTGTTATGCCGCGTTACTTGCCTCCTTTATTTTTATTTTCAACTATGAAAATCTGGTAAGCGCGTGGACCGGCCCTGCCCAGTTTGCGGGGCATACGATCATCAACCTGCTCGTCATTAATTTTTTTATCAGCCTTATCAGTTACTTTATGGCGATTGTGGGCTACGCGCTGGGCGACATCAAAATGAATAGCCTGTTCAATATTGTTCGTAACATCGTCTTTGGTATCTCGGTATTCTTTGCAGCAAAATATTTCGGCATCATCGGAACGGTGGTTGTGGCAATAGGCCTCAATCTTTGCGCTGACCTTTCATTTTATGCCTGGCGACTGTATAAACTTGGTTATTTTGACCCGCATCTCTGGCGCTTCCTGCTTTCCCGCTGGGCGATCATCATTCCTGCCGGTTTTATTTTTGAATGGGTACTGAGCTGGGCAATAAACCTCGCTTTACCACCCGCCTCTTATTTCGCAAGACTGTTAACAGGAGCAGGAGTATTTACAATTTTCTTTGTCCTGCTTATTCTTGCCGTGGACAATGGATTGCGTATGCTGGCCAAGCAACTGGTGAACAATACTATTATCCCATTTTTCTATAAACGGGCAGCCGCTTAACGCGCTCTAAATCCATGGCACAATGGCAAAGTTAGTAGTTATGATAAGGCTAAAGGACAGCCTTACTTTCATACATGAATGGCTTGCATGCTACGAAAAACTGGCTGACGAAATTGTGGCGCTGGACAATGGCTCTACTGACGGATGCCTTGAAATTTTGCAATGTATTGTGCAGGTCCTAGGCGGATTCTCGCAGTTGGTTGATCTCCCGGGCTTGGCTCGTTAGCTGCTTGGCGCCGGTTGACATGGCCTTGGAATTCTATG
>JBBROE010000132.1:0-11811 GCA_038229695.1 Chitinophagales bacterium
GGTGGCGGGCAACAGCAGTGAGGCAGCATAGACGGTGGGCAGCATTGAATTGAACATAGCGCCGGTAAGGTACAACGCGAAGCTGTTAACGTTACGCAAAAATCCGTATGCGGCGCTGCGTCAGCATACTAACGTCAACGATTATACGCCGCCTTTTGCCGCCGCGTAAAGATCGTACCAGTCCTGCCTGTCCAGGTCGATATTGAATGATCCGGCAATATTTTTTATCCGCTGCAAGCTGGTAGTGCCGATAAGGGGCAGGGCGCCGCATTTGATTAACCAGGCGACCGCCACGGATTCGATATCGGCTTCATAGCGGGGAGCAATTTCGAGCAGCTTTTTGCGAACCCTGATGGCCACGGCGTCTGTGCCTGTGGCGATTCTTCCTGCGGCGAGCGGGGAAGAAGCCAGGGGCCGCATGAACCGTTGCTTTATATAATCGATCTGGCCATTGTCCAGTGCTTCAGTCTGGAGCAGATTGAAGTCGACCTGGCTGGTAACCACAGGCAGCCTGAGAAACGCGGCGAGCAGCTGGTGCTGGAAAACGGTGTAGTTGGCGACGCCAATAAATTTAATTTTCCCGGACTCTTTCAGCCGGGTCAGCGTGAGCGCAGTTTCTTCGGGATCCGAAAGCGGGTCGAGGTGATCGAGGAGGAAGACATCGATATAGTCCGTTCGCAGCCGGCGGAGCGAGTTGTCGACACTGGCTAAAATATGCGGCTTTGACGTATTGTAGTGTTTTACGCGGATGTCTGGCCGGGCTGGATCCGGTAATACGATGCCGCAGCGTGCGAACAGGATAACATCTTGCCGGCGGAACAGGCCGGACTGCATGAGATTGCCAAAAAGGGTCTCGCAGCGGTAATGGCCGTAGACATCCGCATGATCGAAGGTGTTGATACCGGATTCCAGGCAGCGGCTGACCACCTCCCTCATTGTTGTTGCGGGATCGTTTTCTTCCGCCCAGCGGTAGAAGCCGTAAATCGCCGGTGACACTTTCGGGCCGGCATCGCTCAGGTAGATTTTTTCCATGTTGTAGGAGGAGATGGCGCTGGCCGCTGTTAACCGGGGTCGGCGTTTCCCGCTGTAAAGTAAATAAAATTACCTGCCTGAAACTTCGGCTTTAGCTGTAATTTTAAGTGGGCGGGAAACCATGTTTCTTCACGTATAAAAATAAATTTCATGACCAGGGTAACATTTGCCTGCATGTTGCTGTTGACGCTCTCCGCAGTGGCGGGTGCCCAGCAGAAACAGGTATTGGCAGCCGATGTATTTGAAAAAGCAATTGCGCAACCGGGTGTACAGCTGCTTGATGTTCGATCCCCCGGGGAATATACAACCGGCTATATCCAGGGTGCAGTGAACGCCAACTGGCAGGATCTGCCCGCGTTTACGGGGAAAGTGGTTAAGCTGGACAAGACCAAAGCCGTGTATGTGTATTGCCTGAGTGGCGGCCGCAGCGGGCAGGCTATGGACTGGCTCTCCGAACATGGCTTTAGTTCCGTATACAACCTGGAGGGTGGAGTACGGGGGTGGACTTCCGCATCCAAAAAACTGGTGATTCCTTCCGCTAAATAGCGCTTGCCTGTTACCGGTAGTTAAGCTGGTCCTGCTGAATCGGTAAATTTCATGGAAAAAAAAGAATATGATGCGGTCGTGGTTGGCGCGGGTCCCAACGGGCTTGCAGCTGCCATCACCTTACAGCGCCAAGGCCTCTCGGTGCTACTGCTGGAGGCGGCTCCGACCATAGGCGGGGGAATGCGCAGCGGGCCGCTCACGCTCCCCGGCTTTACCCACGATATTTGTTCAGCCATTCATCCGCTGGCGGTCGCTTCCCCGTTTTTCGAATCACTGGACCTGAGTAAGTTCGGCCTGCAATTTATTCAACCGGGCTTTGCAGCCGCCCATCCGTTTGATGACGGCACTGCGGCCATCCTGCAGGGGTCGCCGGAAGAAACAGCATCGGGGCTGGGCGCCGACCGGGAATCCTATCTATCCTTCGTAAACAGATTATCTGCCGACTGGCCTTCCCTTAAAAATGAGGTGCTGGCGCCGCTCCATTTTCCGGCTGACCTGGCAGCGTTCGCGGCTTTTGGCTGGAAAGGCTTGCCCTCTGCGGAATGGCAGGCGCGCCGGTTCCGTGGCGACCATGCCAGGGGTCTTTGGGCGGGTATGGCCACGCATGCCATGCTGCCCCTCAGCTTTGGTGCAACATCAGCCGTGGGGCTGGTTCTGCTCCTCGCCGGTCATCATAAGGGATGGCCGCTGGCGAAGGGGGGATCGCAGTCGATCGCCGATGCGCTGGCTGCCTGTTTTGTAGCCGGTGGCGGCGAGATAGCCACCTCGGTTACCGTGCGCTCGCTCAAAGACATACCTTCTGCCCGCGCCGTGCTGTTCGATACCAATCCCGCCTCGTTGCTGCAAATTGCCGGGCATCGTTTTTCCCCGGTGTACCGCTGGCAGCTGGGCCGCTACCGCTATGGTATGGGTGTTTTCAAAATCGATTGGGCGCTCAGCGGCCCCATTCCTTTTACGGATGCCCGTTGCCGTGAGGCGGGCACCGTTCACCTGGGCAATACACTGGAAGAGATTGCAGCGGGGGAGCAGCAGTGCTGGGACGGGCAACACCCGGAAAAACCGTTTGTGCTGCTGGCACAGCCTTCTAATTTTGACAGCACAAGGGCGCCGGCGGGAAAATATACCGCATGGGCCTATTGCCATGTACCAAATGGGTCGCTCAAAGACATGACAACAGCCATTGAACAGCAGGTGAATCGTTTTGCCCCGGGGTTCCGGGACCTGGTTCTCGCCAGGCACACGATGAACACCCAACAGATGGAACATTATAATCCCAATTACTTGGGCGGTGACATCAATGGCGGGTCGCTGGAACTGTCACAGCTATTCACCCGGCCGGCGCTTCGCTACTCGCCTTACCGCACCTCGGCGAAAGGGCTATACCTCTGTTCTTCCTCCACGCCACCGGGCGGGGGGGTCCACGGAATGTGCGGTTTCCATGCCGCCAAAACCGCGCTCGACGACATGTTCAATATTCATGTTACCGGATAACCAACGGGCTGAAAAAGTGGTTGTGGAGCTGCGTTCAGGAATGAAGCCGCCTCTTTCTAATCATGCCACCTTTGGAATCCTTTACGGCGTGAAGTAAGGCGCTACAAAAAAGATCACGATATTAAAGCCCAGGAGAATATCGCGGATAGTCGGCCCTGGGTTATACTGGGAAGGTTGATGAGTACCAGCAGGAACCCCAGCGGGAACGCGAACAGCTCAGCCATAAGCAGGGCAATACCGGTGGCTCCACCATCGATAAAACTACTCGGCAATAAAAAACGCTTCAGGCCGAACGACGCGCTGCCAATACCGGCCCCGATCAGCAGCATATCCCTCAGCTGTCGCCACAGCATGAGCAGCAGCTGTCGCGCTCTCTTGCCCAGTTCATACGGACTTAGTCCCGCTTTTTTCGGGTTATTCCGATAGACGGTATGAACAATGACTTTGTTCCACATGCTTTTCATATATTTAAAATAAAACAAAAGTTTACTGCCTTAAACAGATTCCCGGGAGCAGGAACCATTTCCTATGTTGGGCAGGAGTTATTACCATGGAACAGGCAAAACTTAAGAAATCGATAGGTTTCTGGGCGGCATTCTGCATCATCGTCGGCAGCATCATCGGGTCCGGCGTATTTATGAAGCCTGCTACCATGGCCGCCCAGTTGCACTCACCCATATGGCTAACCGTAGTTTGGGTTGTGGCGGGACTCTTCTCCCTTGCCGGGGCGTTGCTCTATGCTGAGGTGGGGGCGATGCTGCCCGAGACAGGGGGGCAGTACATTTACTTCCGGCACATGTACGGTAAGTTTACCGCGTTTCTTTATGGCTGGGCTGCATTTGCTGTCATCAATACCGCGGCAGTCGCTGCCATTGCTTTCGTCTGTGCACAGTATTCCGATTATTTTTTACAGCTTCCGCGCTTCAGCGCGTCTATTGAGCAGGGGGTGGTACTGCATCTGCCATTCCTGGGGAATCTTTATCCCCTCGCCAATTTCGGGGTGAAGAGCCTGGCTATCGCGCTTGTAAGCGGTCTTACCTGGCTCAACTATCTCAGTTCCCGGGCGGGTAGCTGGCTGCAGGTCTTTTCCACCCTGGTAAAGATGCTGGTGATCGCCGCCCTGGTTTTCGGCATATTCTTTTCCGGGCATGGCAGCGCCCGCCATTTTGTAGAAGCGGCTCACCCGGTGTATGGAATGACGTTATTTGGCGGGATAGTGGGCGCGCTAACCGGTGCATTCATGGCCTATGACGGCTGGATCAACATCACTTTTATCGGGGGGGAAATCAAGTCCCCCCAGCGGACGATACCCCGGAGCCTTTTCGCCGGCGTGTTTGCCTGTATGATTATTTACCTGCTGGTAAACCAGGCTTATCTCTATATCCTGCCGGTGGAAAAAGTGGCCACTTCCCCACTCGTTGCTGCGGATGCCATTGCCGGGGCCCTCGGTACAACCAGCGGTGCCATCGTGGCCGCGCTGGTTGTCATCTGTACATTCGGCGCGATAAATGGCAACATCATGACCGTCGCCAGGGTGACCTATGCCATGAGTATAGACAAATTTTTTTTCAACTGGACGGGCAGGGAACACCCACGGTTTGGGACACCAGGCAATGCATTGATATTGCATGGTATCTGGACCTGCGTATTGATCCTCAGCGGGTCGTTTGATATGCTGGCGGATATGTTCACCTTCATTTCCTGGGTTGCTTACGGGATGGGCGCAGTCGGGATATTCATCCTCCGGAAAAAAATGCCCTTCGCAGCAAGGCCTTACCGCGCCTGGGGCTACCCGCTGGTGGCGATCATTTTTATCGGCTTTGCCGGATTTTACCTGGTAAGCACTATCTGGAATGACGTGAACAATTACAGGCATGGAACCACGCCCGTGATAAACTCGCTGCTGGGACTGGCCATCACCGCAATGGGCATACCCTTATATTTGTTTTTTAACCGCAAGCGCCTTACAGCGGCAAAGACGGGTATTTCTTTGTCGGGCGTATCGGGGTGAACCGGGAGCATGCTTTTTGCGTAACTGGAATAATGACAAAAAGGATAACCCGTCGCCTGCGCACCCGGCTTAACATTTCCATTCTGCCCCTGCTGTTGTTTGGCATGGCCGCCTGTTCAAAACACAGTGATTCAACCTTGCCGGCAGTTCCCCTGCCTGATAACCGTGATACCATGACATTAACCGGTACAGTCCAATACCTCGCCCTCGGCGATTCTTATACCATTGGCACGTCTGTTACTGAGGGAGAACGGTATCCTGTTCAGACTGCAGGACTGCTTAGGGCAGGCGGAATAAATGTTAATCCGCCTGATATTATTGCCACCAATGGATGGACCACCGCCAACCTCCTGAATGCAATCAGCCAAAGTAAATTTGCTAATAACTATGATGCAGTCAGCCTGTTGATCGGGGTGAATAACCAATACCAGGGACGGTCTCTGGATGAATACAACCAGGAGTTTAACCAATTGCTCCAGCGCGCGATTCAATATGCCGGTGGAAGGGCTGACCATGTATTTGTGTTGTCGGTGCCGGATTATTCTGTTACCCCGTTTGCCCGGGGAAGCGACACCGCAAAGATTGCCGCCCAGATCGACGCCTTTAACCGCGTGAATAAGGCTGTTTCGGACGGTTATAAAGTGAATTACCTTTATGTAACCGGGGAATCAAGAAAGGCGGGCACCGACCGTACGCTGATTGCATCCGACAGTCTTCACTTTTCAGGGAAGGAATATGCGATATGGTCTTCGGCCCTGGCGCCCTTAATAAAAGCTGCGCTGCACTGATTACCCGGATTTCCCGACTGGTTACGGCGTAAGTGAAGCAATAAGTGCGTGGTGTTGCGGGAAGAGTTGCTGGAGAGTGATTCGTTC
This sequence comes from Chitinophagales bacterium, assembly GCA_038229695.1. Taxonomy (GTDB): domain Bacteria; phylum Bacteroidota; class Bacteroidia; order Chitinophagales; family Chitinophagaceae; genus JACMLD01. The sequence goes on from JBBROE010000132.1 coordinate 5,956, forward strand.
GGCCAGCTCAAATTCTGCAAAGTCAAACCCCGGTGCCACCATACAACCCGCGAGTGTGTAGCGCCCTCCGGGCAGAACCCGTGCACCAAACCAGCTGCCGGCTTTGATCACGCATTGCAGTTGCTGACCCTCTCCCGGCCCCAGGCAGTGTTCGGTGTAATTTCCTTCGGGCGTGATTTCATGGATTGACAGGCCATCCCCGTAATGATAGTACCAGATTTCATCGGAGGCGATGCGGTGCAGGGCCGAGTGTGCGCCTGCCTGCAACAAAAAATAAATTGACGTGGCTGCGGGCCTCGGGCCCTGGAATAAGAGGGGAAGCTGGTCGCGGGAAAAAAGTAAAGGGGAACTATGGGTTAAAGCATAGGCACCGCCTTCCGGGTGCAGCGAAAGGCCCAGACGGCCAATCCAGTATTCCGCGGTCAGCGCGTCAGTGATCAAGTTTTACCTTCATTTCTTTAGTTCCATAATACCAGGCGTTAAGCTGTGCCTTCACCCTGGCAGTATCCTCAGCAGTGCAGGCGACCACGGTAAAAAGCTGGTAAGCGGCAGTGTCGGAGCTATCGAGTTTAATTGTGTTGTTATAAGGCTTCAGCACCGGTACGTCCTTCACTTTATCATAGCGGCTGAGTGCACGTGATTTTTTCGGGGTGCTTTCCAAAATGAACCGATAGCCGGTAACCGTGCTGCTATCCCTTAACAACACGGGGGCTGCCTTTGCGGAGGAATCCGGTTTTGCGGCTGACGCGGAATCGCGTGGCACAGCAATGGGGGAGGCCATCGAATCGGTCAGTGCCGCGGCAGCGGGTACGGGTTCGGGTTCCACCACGGTATTCTTGTGATAGAGGTAATATCCACCGGCAACCACCAGGGCCAGCGTGATTACGATACCGGCAGCTACGAGGAGCCGGCCTGAATGGTTACCGGAAGACGCCGACGAACCGCTGTTGTTGTACGTATTTTTAAGGCTGTTGTCACTTTGGCGGGAATGCGGCTCGTCCGACTTTTGCGATATGACGGTACCTGGAAGAAAAGTATAAAAGCCATCCTTGTTTTTCTGAAGGCTGCCAATCCCTTCGAAATAAAACGGCTTACCAATATTCAGGAACTGGAAGGCAGACGCAATGTAACTGTACAGGTCCGCTTCTGCCAGGGCTTTCATTTTTCCCGTTTGCTCCTTGATGTACTGGATTAGCGCATCATCGAGCGCTGTACCGGATTTTTCGCGGAAACTAATACCCGCTATCGTTGATTTCAGCTTGGCTGATTCGTCAGGAAGGATGGCGTTGTCGTCCAATAAAAAAAGGCCGATCCCGGGAAGGAACAGGGTTTTGTGCTGGTAGAGGTAAGGGCCCAGGAGGTTGTCGACTTTCACGCAGTTAGGTTTTATTTACAAATTACAATAAATGACTGTTCTTCAACAAATAAAAAAGCAAAACGTGTAATGGGCCTTCAAATTGTATTTTTGCAGGATAATGGCACAGCTTACCGAGCGGGAAGAGAAATTTCTTGCATACTGGAAAGAAAACAGGCAGAGAGAGAAGAAGCTTACCCGGCAGTTGCTTTTTGGTTTGCCCCTGGGATTGGTTTTTGTTATCCCGATACTGCTGAACTTTTTCTCCGGCTGGTATAAAAGGGCCAACATGTGGGCACGGGGTCACGAAGAAGACAGCACCGGCGGGGTTTTGCTGGTTGCGGGATTGATAATCATCGTGTTTATTGCCATATTTTCGAAACGGCACCGATGGGATCAGAATGAGCAGAACTACCGCGAACTGGAAGCCCGCCGCGCCAGGGATGGCGGGATACCGGGTGATGCAGCTAAGGTGGACTGATTGCGGTCTAACCAACAGGCGGGTGCTTTGCTTATCAACTGAATCATATGATGAAATATCTTGTGCTGTTGTGCCTGTATTCGGCCTGTGTCCTTTCCTGTTATAAAAAAGATGTCAACACCACGTCCTGCGATTACGATCCCTGTGCGCTGAAAGCACCGGCTGCTGAAGTGACCCGCGTGGAAAACTACCTGTCCGGCGCCGGTATCACCACTGCCATTAAGCACTGCAGCGGCCTGTACTATTCCATTACCAGTGCCGGGGCGGATAAATCACCGACCGTTTGTTCTTTCGTATCGGTAAATTATAAGGGCACACTCACGGACGGAACCGTTTTCGATAAGACGGGTACAACGCCGGCAAATTTTAACCTGGTATCCCTGATCGACGGCTGGAAAAAAGGCATTCTCCTCATAAAAAAGGGCGGAAAGATAACCCTGTACCTGCCGCCCACACTGGGTTATGGGGCCGCTCAGAACGGTAATATACCTCCCAACTCCATCCTGATATTTGATATTGAGCTGGTTGATGTACAATAGCAGTTTCCTGCTTCTTCGTGGGAACACCTGACGGATTTGCGCGCTATTGTTTAGGGACCACCAACCGGTTAACTTTATAGAAAATTACTGCATTGCCGCACGAAGCCATTTCAGCGTTTGATATTTTTAAAATCGGTGTGGGTCCCTCCAGCTCGCACACGCTTGGGCCCTGGCGTGCTGCCCAGCAATTCCTGGCTTCGCTGGAGCAGCAGCACTTACTTGCGGTGGTCACCCGCGTAAGGGTCATGCTGTATGGCTCCCTGGCAAAGACAGGTAAAGGCCATGGAACGGATATCGCGATCCAGCTGGGCTTGGGCGGTGATGACCCCGTAACGTTTGACGTAAACAACATCACGGCTAAAATCAATGACATTGCCGCGATGAACCGGCTGGTACTTAAAGGACGGCACGAGATACCTTTTAACCCGGCAGAAGACATTGAATTTTTGATTACAGAAACGCTGCCATACCATCCCAACGCAGTGACCTTCCTGGCAGAGGCCGGCGACTACCGGGTGGCCGAAACCTATTATTCGACGGGTGGCGGCTTTGTAAAAAAAGAAGGCGAGGAAACTGCCGGAGCAGATGCGGTGCAATTGTCGTTTCCTGTAAATACCGCGCACGATTTGCTGGCGTGGTGCATGAAAGGATTATCGATAAGCGAGGTGGTGATGGAAAACGAAACCGCCTGGCGAAGTGAAACGGCCACAAGGCAGGGTTTGCTGCATATCTGGGAGATAATGGCCGCATCCATGTTCCGGGGATGCCACCGTGAAGGGGTGTTGCCGGGCGGACTGAAAGTAAACCGGCGGGCTTATGCGCTGAATAAAAAGTTATTACCGCAGAGGAATTACTCCGATTACCGTTCGTGGACGGATGCGATACGTCATGGCGGGAGTAGCTTTCCCTATACACTTGACTGGGTAAGTTGTTTTGCGCTGGCGGTAAATGAAGAAAATGCTTCTTTTGGCAGGGTAGTGACCGCGCCTACCAACGGGGCTGCCGGGGTGGTGCCTGCCGTTTTGCAATACTACCTGACCTTTTGTGGAGGATACCAGGAAGAAAAGATTATCCAGTTCCTGCTCGTCGCCGCTGAAACGGGCAGCATCTTCAAAAAAGGAGCAACGCTGTCTGCTGCCATGGGAGGGTGCCAGGCCGAGATTGGCGTGTCTTCGGCAATGGCGGCGGCCGGGCTGACGGAATGCCTCGGTGGAACCCAGCGCCAATGTTTAATGGCAGCCGAAATAGCGATGGAGCATCACCTTGGACTAACCTGCGACCCCATCGGCGGCCTGGTGCAGGTGCCCTGCATCGAACGAAATACCATGGGCGCGATAAAAGCCATCACCGCTTCACAACTGGCCCTGCAGAGTAGCCCGGACTTTGCGAAAGTGTCGCTGGATGCCGTCATTAAAACGATGTGGGATACCGCGCTGGATATGAACAGCAAGTACAAGGAAACCAGTGACGGCGGACTCGCCGTCAATATCCCGCTTAGCCTGCCAGAGTGCTGAAGATTTACTAATTCATTGAAGGATCAGTCTCCGCACCGGGAAATGTGGCAGCGCTGTAATCTTTAATGACATTGTACAGCGTGTCTCTTTCAACAGGTTGTCTCTTTACCTGTTTGATGAGGGTAACCAGTTCCCCGGTTGACATGGCCGGCTTCTGTTCCTCACTTCCCGCCATACTGTAAATTTTAGTGGTATCGTCGATGGTTCCATCGAGGTCATTCACACCGAAGGAAAGGGAGAGCTGTGCATTTTGCCGCCCGAGCATCGGCCAGTACGCCTTGAGGTGCGGAAAGTTGTCCAGGTAAAGGCGGGCAATGGCGTACAACCGCATGTCTTCGGTTACCGTGCTTTCACTGATATGGCTCATGTCGTTATTGTGGTTCCGGAATTTAAGCGGGATGAATGTGTTGAAGCCATGGGTTTCATCCTGCAGCTGTCGCAAACGATCCATGTGATCGATGCGGTCGGCTGCTGTTTCAATGTGACCATACAACATCGTCGCATTACTGTGCATACCCATTTCGTGCGCGGCGCGGTGGATAGCCAGCCATCCGTCAGCATCCACTTTGTCAGGCGCTATCTTTAAGCGTACCTCTGGCGCGAAAATTTCTGCGCCACCGCCAGGCAGTGAATCGAGCCCGGCTTCATGCAGCTGCCGGAGTCCTTCTTCAACAGATACCTTTGCTTTGCGGAACATATAGTCAAGCTCCACTGCCGTGTAGCCTTTGATATGAAGTGCGGGCCGGTGGGCTTTAATTTGTTTCAGCAGATCGATAAAAAAGGCAAGGTTCAGTTTAGGGTGAACACCACCAACAATATGCACTTCCGTCACGGGCTGTGCATCGTATTTTTTTACGATATCCATCATTTGCGCCGCTGACATTTCCCATCCCTCATCGCGGTGGGCATACAACCTGGAGTAGGAGCAAAAGGCGCAGGAAAATACACACACATTCGTCGGCTCAATATGAAAGTTGCGGTTAAAGTAGGTTTTGTTGCCATGTTTTTTTTCGCGCACGTAATTGGCCAGCGCGCCGGCAAACGGAAGGCTGGCCCGCTCGAAAAGAAGCATGCCTTCGGCACGCAATAAACGTTCCCCGGCATAGATTTTGGCGGCAATATCCTGTAATTCGCGCGGGGCCTTGTGCAGGAGTGCAGGCAGGGTATTCAGGTCGGGCATCATTGAAAAAAATTAATTTCAGCAAAGGTACACGACCCCTGGCAGATGCATTGGAAAACTGACTTATAAAAAAAGAGTTAAAAGCGTAAAATGGTCAAACTTAACGAGGCGGGGATTGTAGTAAAATGGTTAACCGGTTTCAATTATCCACAGGTTGTGCGTAATTAAACCTATAATTTTTCTCTGGTGATGATTTATATTTGAGAAAGGCGGTTCTACTGCTATGGCAATTATCCCGTACAACATTTTTTACGTCAGCTAAAACAAATAAGCATTGACAGAAGCCATCATTAACCTTGAGTCAGTAAACCCGATAGAATTCTTTGGTGTAAACAACGGCAAGCTTGATATTCTTAAAAAGAAGTTTCCCCTGGTGAAAGTGCTGAGTCGCGGCACCCAGGTGAAGCTTAGCGGGTCACCGGAGCAGGTGGGCTCAGCGCGTGAAAAGATCGATCTCATCGTGCAATACCTCGAACGCAACGGGCACATGAGCGAAAATTATTTTGAGCAGATTCTGGGAGGAGACGATGCCGAGGTGGTCGACAATTTTGTGGACAGGAATCCCAATGAAATCCTGGTCTTTGGCCCGCATGGCAAGACAGTCCGTGCCCGGACGGCCAACCAGAAAAACATGGTGGCTTCGATAGAAAAAAATGATGTGCTTTTTGCCATAGGGCCCGCAGGTACGGGAAAAACCTATACGGCTGTTGCGCTGGCGGTACGGGCGTTGAAAAACAAACTGGTCAAAAAAATCATTCTTACCCGCCCGGCCGTTGAAGCGGGCGAAA
>JBBROE010000133.1:0-11562 GCA_038229695.1 Chitinophagales bacterium
TTTATCACTTTCGATGAGTTGCCGCCCTTCAGCATCATCACCACGGCACCGGCCACCTCCCCTTTGTCGTTGTAACACATGGCGCCATAGCGGGTGGCGAAACCGGTTTGTACGGTGGCTACGTCACGGATGAAAACCGGGGTGCCATCACCCAGGTATTTCACGGCGATATTTTCGATGTCGGCGTCGGAGGTCACCAGCCCTTCACTTTTAATGAAAAGCACGGCCGGCCCTTTCTCGATATAACCACCCCCGGTATTCTGGTTGTTTTTTCCCAGGGCATCGAATATATCGGTGATGGTCAGGCCATAACTTTTCAGCCGGTCCGGATTAACCGCTATTTCATATTGTTTCAGTTTGCCGCCAAAGCTGCTGACATCGGCAATGCCCGGCGTACCCAGCAACTGGCGGCGTACGATCCAGTCCTGTATGGTGCGGAGTTCCATCGGCGAATATTTCCCCTCATATCCCGGCAGCGGCCTTACGACATATTGAAATATCTCTCCCAGACCGGTCGTCACCGGGCCCAGCGAGGGCGTACCCATTCCCGGCGGAATCTGGTCCTTGACCCCGTTGAGCCTTTCCGTAACCTGTTGCCTGGCCCAGTACACATCGGTTTTATCGCTGAATACAATGGTGATAATCGATAATCCGAATCTCGAAAATGAGCGCTGCTCAATAATCCCGGGAATGTTGCGGGTGGCGATCTCGATAGGGAACGTAATGAGCCGCTCGATATCGGCCGCACCGAGCGTAGGCGAGGGGGTAATGACTAGTACTTGGTTGTTGGTAATGTCTGGTACGGCATCGATCGGAAGCGTGGTCGTATTATAGATGCCCCAGCCAATAAGGGCAAACATCATCATACCCACAATAAGGTTATTGCGGATAGAAAATGCTATTATTCTGTTTAGCATAATCCGGTAAGGTTGACAATAAATGACGAACAGGCAGCAGTGCCCGGGTCGGGCAATGCTGTGCGATTAAGGACGGGATATAATCAGGCTGTGCGGGGAGGCTGGAAGATGCTGGTGTTTTGGCCGGGTGGAAAACTTACGGTGTATATTTTGTACTCCGGGTCTTCAGACAACACCACCGGAACTACCGGGAGCGCAGGCGGGCAGGGGAGCGGCGTGGAAAAATTCAGGCTGACGAGTGCGGCCGTGGAATTGGTTTTGAAGGGCAGTTCCATATCCGTATTGTCATGCGGCCTGCCGTTGAAATAATGCATTTTCAGGAACGTGAAAAACGTAAACTTTTCGTTGTTGCCCTTGTGTTCGTGGTAGTGGCTGATGAGCACGGGTATTTTGAACAGCTCAGCCAGGTCGGTATTGGTGACCAGTTGCAACGCCAGTAAAAAAATAACCAATGAAGTTTTCACGGTAATAAAAAAATTAAAAATTTACATCGGGCAAAAATACAACCATGAACCGGAACAAACTGCCTGCTTGACTTTCATTTTGCCACCAGGTCCCCGTATCGCGGATGGTTTGTAACAATTTGACCCAGTCATTCCTTTAAAATCCTAAACAGCAACGCTGTTTGGCATGCAGTAACAGATAAACATATATTGTGCCGAATGGTTTATTTTTTTCCGGGCAGGGTTGCAGGGCCAGGCAGCCGTTGCGTCGCACTCCTGTGCGCTGCTACGTTTAGCAGCGGGTGACTGAAGCCGTCGGAAGCGCTTAATTTGCGCGCCCACGATCTTCCGTATGCTTAGGCAGGTAAATGGACAAAGGGGTGGCAGGAGCGGAAGCAGCGATGGTATTTTCGGTCTGGCCCGTCAACAGTTTCCCGCGGCCAGTAAATATTTCTGCCGAACCTGGGAGGATGTTTTCCCCCTGAAAAGTGCAGACGGCGAATACAGTTGGTTTCTGTCCAGCGCCACGCCCATGAGGAACCAGGATGGTAAGATAGTAAAGTGGTTTGGCACCAATACCGATATCACGGATCAGCGCAACCTCATTTTACAAAAAAAGATGATTTCATCAGCATTGCCAGCCATGAGTTGAAGACGCCGCTCACTTCTTTGAAAGGATATATCCAGCTATCGGCCATGCTCGCGAAGCAGGAAAAATGCAAACCGATCGTGGCAGCGCTTGAAAAAGCCGACCTGCAGGTGAACCGGATGAATGCGATGATAAAAAGTTTTCTGGATGTTTCAAGGCTGGAATCCGGCGGGTTCCAGCTAAATGTCCAGCATTTTGTACTCGGCGAGCTGGTTACCGAGATTGTGCATGATATGGTGCTGATGACGCCCGACCATCCCATTTCCATTGAAGGTGCAGACCCGGTCACCGTTAATGCCGACCGTGAAAAAATAGGCGCGGTGGTCAGCAACTTCCTGACCAATGCCATCAAATATTCCCCGCCCGGCACACCGATCACGGTGAACGTTAAAAAGTCAGTTTCCGGTGTGGTTGCCAGTGTACGCGACCAGGGCATCGGAATCAGCAGGGAACACACCGACAAAATATTTGAGCGGTTTTACCGGGTAAACAATTCAAAGAGTAAAACGATAGCAGGCTTCGGGATCGGCCTGTATTATTGCCAGCAGATTATTAAACTGCACCACGGAACTATCACGGTCGAAAGCGAAGCCGGGCAGGGTTCAACTTTTTCTTTTAGTTTACCGGTTACAAATCCGGGTGCCCCGGCAGATTGAATCCCGCGCTGCGTGCCCGCTTAACCGCGCAGCAACCTGCTGATTGCACCGCATGGTGGCCAATATTTTGAAAGCTGTCGGGCATTAAATATATTGCGGAATGAAAAGACTGTCATTGTTTGCTGCCGTCCTTACCCTGAGTCTCGTTGCAACGGCCCAGGCTCAGCCATCCTCCATCGCCATTATACCAGCGCCGGTATCGGTTCAAACGACTGCCGGGGTGTACCAGTTGCCCACCCATGTATATCTTGATGCCGGCAACAGCACAGCACTTTCAACCGCTGTCACCCTGTTAAGAGAAAAATTGACCGTGCCCACGGGGTATACCGTTTCGAATGGTGCTGGTCCGGCTGCCATCCAGTTAAAACTGAACAAGCAAGCGGAAGAGACCTTGGGTACTGAAGGCTACCGGCTTTCCGTAAAACCGCAATCCGTAATCATCACAGCCAATACCCCCGCTGGCGTGTTTTATGGCGTGCAGACCCTGCTGCAGCTTTTTCCAAAGGAGATTGGCAGCCTGTCTAAAGTTTCCGCGCGGTGGACAGCGCCCTGTGTGGACATCATGGATTACCCGAGGTTTAAATGGAGGGGGTTGATGTTTGACGTGGCCCGTCATTTTTTCGGCAAGCAGGATGTGGAGATGTTCATTGACCAGATGGTCCAATACAAATTCAATTTGCTGCACCTGCACCTGACAGACGACGAAGGATGGCGTATCGAAATAAAGTCATTCCCTAAGCTGACTACTGTCGGCGCATACAATGTAAAGAAGGTCGGCTATTTCGGTACTTTCTCGGCACCGACCCCCGACGAGCCGCGTAATTACGGCGGATTTTTTACCCAGCAGGATATCCGGGATATCGTTGCCTACGCCAAATCCCGCTTCGTAGATATTCTCCCCGAAATAGATGTGCCTGGTCACAGCCTTGCTGCGGTGGCATCGTACCCTGAGTTGTCTTGTACGCCGGGAGCAGATAACTACCATGTGCGGTCTGGTGAGGAAATCATGGACTGGTCGCACGGCGCTCCCCCGATAGCCCTTCTCGACAACACGCTTTGCCCGGCTAACGAAAAAGTATATAATTTTTTAGATAAGGTACTGACCGAAGTGGCAGCACTGTTTCCCTTCGAGTACATACACATGGGTGGCGATGAGTGCCCGAAGAATTTCTGGGAAAAAAGCGATGCCGTAAAAGCCCTGATGCAAAAGGAACACCTGAAAGACATGCAGGAGGTACAGAGCTATTTCGAAAAGCGGTTAGAAAAGATCGTGGAGTCCAAAGGGAAAAAATTCATGGGCTGGGATGAAATCCTGGAAGGCGGACTGGCACCGAACGCCGCGGTAATGAGCTGGCGGGGTATCAAAGGCGGCATTGAAGCGGCCAAACAGGGACATGACGTGGTGATGAGCCCGACGACGTTTGCCTATATCGATTATATGAACGGCGATCCCATTATCGAGCCGCGCATCTATGCCAGCCTCCTGCTGAGTAAGGCTTACCAGTTTGAACCGGTGCCCGAAGGCGTCGACGCCAAATACATAAAGGGCGGACAGGCCAACCTCTGGTCTGAACAACTCTATAACATGCGGCATGTGGAATACATGACCTGGCCAAGGGGATGGGCGATTGCAGAAAGCGTATGGTCGCCAAAAGCCAAAAAAGACTGGAATGATTTCTACGCACGCACCGAACAGCACTTTGAACGCAGCGACATCGCTAAAATTAAATATGCCCCCAGCGTTTTCGATCCCATCTTCACGTTCAAAAAAAGTGGAGACAGCAGCTTCACCGCTGAAATGAAAACGGAAGGTAAGGATCTTGACATTTATTATACCTGGGACAATTCGTTTCCGGATAATTTTTACCCCAAATATACTGCGCCGCTCACCCCGCCGAAAGACGCCGTTCAGCTGCGCGCAGTTACTTACAAAGGGGATAAGCAAATGGGCCGCATCCTCACCTTCCCTGTTCCTGAAATGAAAAGAAGGGCAGAAAAAAATGACAACTATCCCAGGGAATAAGCACTCTGCATGCCTTTTTAGTTCACATTGAGCCGGGCGGACATGATTTGGCCATTATTTTCCCAGGTGCAGCTCACCTTGGTATCACCAACAGCAGTTAGGCGGGGGTTGGCCCCTTTGCCTAATACGACGGCTTGGCCATTAGACTTCTGGATCACGATACTGTCGTTTTTCGTCCAGGCCAGGATATTATTTCCATCTACCGAAGCGATACTGGGATTTTTTCCTTCCCCCACAGCCATTTCCGGTGCGCCGGCCGAAGCGGTATACAATAATTTCTCCCGGCGCCAGATGGTTTGGGGTTGTCCTTTTTTATCGAGGGTCAGTGAACCGCCGTCCATGGGACAACCATTCAGTGCCCAACTCCCTTCACCTAATTTTACGGGGCTGTTGAAAGCAGCTCCGTTATTATTGGAAGTCGCCAGGTAGAAATCCCGTTTGCCGTCCAGCCAGTTGCGGAACATCACATATACTTTTCCGTCCTTCATGTCAACAGAGGGTTTGCAGCACTGGCAAACCGTTGAATCAGGAGATTTATAGATAAGCTGATTGGGCGTCCAGGTCTTTCCACCGTCAGCGGAGCCTGCGCCAAAGATTTTATTGCGGTGATCGGTCCTCAGGTCCAGCCAGACCGCGTAAGTACTGTCGCCGTCGGCGGCCAGGTCGGTCAGTTCCTCCAGGTTCACACTGTCTCTATCCGTGACCTTCACTGGTGCAGACCAGGGATGGTCCCCGGTTTTCGTGAAAGCATAAATATTCCCGGCATTTGTTGCGGCAAGAATAACCATTCCAGACCGCGTGAGCGCAACCTGCGGGCCGCGCATGGCTGCCGCAGCCAGCCCGGGCAGAACCGCCACCAGCCGCGGGGTGGAAAAGGCGGAGCCATTGCCTACCGAGCTAAATATACTGTCTTTGCTGCCATAGACAATGACCTGCCGACCGTCAGGGGCAGAAGCAATATCCGGAATATGCCCCTGGCCAATCTCCGTAACCCCCGGACCGGGCGCGGGTGAATGGCAGGCTACAAGAAAAATGATCACCAGGGAAAACAATGCGGGGGAGTGCTTGCGGTTTGCCATAACAATCGTTGTCCCCACGGCGCTGAGCTCACAGGCCTGCGGGTATGTAAAAAAATGATGCTTATTAACGGCGAAAAGGTACAGTTATTTGCCCATTCGGGCCAGTATCGCTTTCATTTCCGCGATTTCCTTTTCCTGGGAGGCGATGATGCCTTCTGACAGTTTTTTTACTTCCGGGTCCTGGATATTTGCGTGCTTACTCACCATGATGGCTGAGGAGTGGTGCGGGATCATGGCTTTCATGTATTGAACGTCGCCAATTGGCGTTTGGGTACGCAAGCCGGCCAGCACCAGGCCGAACAGCAGGACCGCGCCGGAGATAATTCCCGTGTTCGTCTTTTTATCCGGGTAAATCATGCCCATCATCCCCATCATGACTACTGCCATGGAGGATACCATCAGCAAAGACATATAGGTGCGGGTAGTACTGAGGTAGATATGGTTAAACTCATCCACATTTAAAAACATAATGCTGTACATGAGCACGAAGGAGATACCCATCATAAGGGCAAACATTTTGTAACTCATCGGGGCTTTCGCAGGCATCGGGTGCTTTTCCATACTTAGTTTTTTTTGTTTTTATAAAAGTTTTAATTGAATTCCGTGATCAATATTTTTCGCGTTTTGTCTCGGGGAGCGGTACATAAAACAAGCGATTACGGTTGTTGATCAATAAGTGATGGTGATTCCTGCCCCGGGTCCCATGTCACTGTCATAGTGAGCGGACAAAGAAATATACTTTGTCGTGATGTATCTAAACCCGGCCGTATATTCTTTGTCGGTGTTAATCGAGATGCCAAACCTCAGGCGCCTTGTCACAGGAATATCTTCCCGGCCCAGCTGAAAGCGGAATTTGCCGTCGCCGTCAACGCGCGCATCGGCTACAAATAAGAGCGGAAGCGTGTAGGCAATACCTGCCACCACCGTGCGCCGGTTATTCTTGTTGCTTTTCTGCCCGAACCAGTTTTTATCTTCATTTCCAAAGAGGTTCTTAGGACCACCTGCTGTCTTGTAATGGTAATCAAACCCCACATAAGGGTACCACCACTGCATTCTGCCAAGGTACCTGCCCACCATGGTTTCGCTTTCGTACCCATGGCTGTCGTGGTAGCCCAGGTGCCACATTTCCGATATCTTATACCGGGTACCACCCAGCATGGCCAACCCGTCGCTGCCATTGCTTTGGATCCCCACATTAGCCATGAAATGCAGCATCCTGTCGTCTGCAAATAAGCGACGCTGGGCCAGTTTAGGATTAGGGATGGCCGGGTTCGGAGGCGAATCTTCGTACCGGAAGACACGGCCCATCCCGCTCATCATATGGTACAGGATATGGCAGTGAAAAAACCAATCGCCACTTTTATCGGCAGCAAATTCTATGGTATCCCGTTCCATCGGCATGATGTCAATGACGTTTTTCAATGGTGCATAGTCGCCCTGTCCATTCAGTATCCGGAAGTCGTGCCCATGAAGATGCATCGGGTGCCGCATCATACTATTGTTGAACATGATGATGCGGACGTTTTCGCCCTTCTTGATCAGGATGCGGTCGCTTTCAGAGACGGTCTTGTTGTTCATCGTCCAGACATACCGGTTCATATTCCCGGTTAGATCGAACTTTATTTCTTTAAGCGGGCCGGGCGGAAGCGTCGTTTTATAGGGTGCCCGCAACATGCCATAGTTCAGCGTCACCAAGTCTGCGCTCGATTCGTCCATACCCATGGTCTGGTTTCCGTTGTTCATTTGCATGTCCCTGCCTGTGCTGTCCACGGGTGCACCGGTTTTCTTATCATCCATTTTTGCCGGCGCTGCTGCTTTCGGAGGATTTTCAGCCCCGGTAATCTCGGGGTACATTACGGTATTCATGTCCATTTCCTGGTTGCGCATCTTCATTCCCTGCATTTCCACCATATTCCCGTGCATGTCCATCATATTGTTCATCATCTTCATTCCGGCGAAATATTTTAAGCGGGGAAGGGGGCTGGCCGGTACTTTGTCCCCGGTACCCAGCCACAGGGATGCAGATTTCGTGCGGTCTTCGGGAGTCACTAAAAATTCATATTGTTTATTGTCCGGGATGGTCACCACCACATCATAGGTTTCCGATACCGCAATGATCAGCCGATCCACTTCCACGGGTTCAACATCGAGACCGTCGCTGGCGACAACCGTGATTTTCCCGCCGGAATAAGTCAACCAGTAATAATCAGAGGCACCGCCGTTGGCCACGCGCAGCCTCACTTTGTCACCGGCTTTAAATTGTGGATAATGGTCTTCTTTCTTACCATTTACCAGGAAGGCGTCATAATAAACGTCACTTACATCCATGGCATTCATCCGTTTCCATTCATTGGTCACCTTGGATTTAAAATGCCCTTTCGCAATGGCCTCTGCATAACTCTGCGTCGTCTTTTTCCGGATGGCAAACCAGTCCGTGGCATTGTGCAGGCTGCGGTTTATTTCTTCCGGTTTCATATCTGCCCACTCGCTTAACACCACCGGAATCGTTGGGATGTCCCATTCCCTCCGTTTTTTCATAATGAACATACCGTACATCCCTATCTGTTCCTGGAACATGGAATGGCTGTGGTAAAAATGCGTTCCATTTTGAATGATCGGGAATTTATAATAATAGGTGCTGTGGGGCTTAATCGGCATTTGGGTTAGGTTGGGCACTCCATCATACTGGTTGGGTAAAAAAAGACCGTGCCAGTGAAGCGCAGAAGCTTCATCGAGGTTATTGTGCACATAAATTTCCGCGGTATCACCCTCGGTAAATGTGAGCGTAGGCATTGGTATCTGTCCGTTTACGGCGATGGCCCGTTTTGACTTCCCCGAAAAATTGACCACTGTATCCGCTATGTAGAGATCGTAACGGACGGTTCTTGGCGGATCGCTGTCAGGCAGGTATTGTTTATTGAACTTAGTGTAGGTTGGTGCGGCGGACATATTCATGTCCATGCCATCCATTTTCATCTTATTGTCATGGTTCATGCTATCCGCCGGCATGGTCATTCCATTCATTTTCATTCCATCCATTTTCATGTCGTCCATTTTCATGCCGTCCATTTTGGTACTGTCCTGGTGCGGGGCTGCATTATGCGCCGCCGGTACCTTTTTCTTCACCAGTTTCATTCCGCATTTCGGGCAGTTGCCCGGGTTGTGGAGGTGAATTTCAGGGTGCATGACGCAGGTATAGATTACGGAATCAATGCCATTCATGGCCGTCTTCCCCGGCTTTGTCATTTTCATGCCTTTCATGTCCTGCGCATGCAGGTTAACCGAGAGCAATAAAATCACCATTGCTATGCTGTATCTCATACTATTTTTTTATGTACCGGAATGTTTTCCGGCAGGTTTATGTTGAAGCTGCATTGTTCTTAGCACTAAGGCCTTCCCGCTGCAGCCATTGCGTTCCTGGTCGCTTCTGCCCAGTTGATGACCAGCATCGCGTTCCTGCTGCTAAGCCTTGCATCCGGGTGTATCCAGAGATAGGAGGTTAAGGGCATGGAACTGTCCCGGATGCTTTCGGCAATTGCCCGCAACTTGTTCCACTGTTTCCGTTTTGAATAAGTTCCAAAGCCGCTGAGATCCAGGTTGTCTCTTCCCTTCCTGATGTGGCTGGCCATTAACCACCCCACCGGCTGTATTCGCGTATACCAGGGATAACGGGTCTGGTTGCTATGGCAGTCGTAACAGGACCGCTTAAAAATGTCCCGCACCGGACCAGGCACCGCGACGGTATGGCTGATGTCGGCAGCAGGGCTGATATCGCCTGGCAGGACAGGAGCAGCGGGGAAAAACTGGATGATCACAAGCAAGACTGCAACAGCCAGGCCTGTTATTTTTAACACGCGCATCTTGGTTATTTCATCTCTTCTTTTACCGTTCCGCAATCGGGCTGTTGCTTACCCATGTAAGGATTTTTGATGGCTTTCGTTTCACTCAGCCATATTGCCCCTTTATTGTTGTTGTACATGGGGCAGTAATCTTCATATAAATGTTGCCCGGTGCCAAATACCTTCAACAAATCATACATATCCTTGCTGAGCATATCAAAGTGTTCTCTCTGATGGGCTATTTTTCCGGCATTGGTGCTGATGTGTTCAGCCATCTCCCTGGCATCGTCCGCGATGTCTTCGAATGATTTCCGTTGATCGGCAGACATCACTGATTTATTCACCTGGTCCAGTGCCGTGTTGAATTTCGTTCCCGCGGCGGCCGCCTCATTGCCATTATCGCCGGCAAGGCCATTTTTCATGTCGAGGTAGGCGGCGGTCACCCCGGCGAGGGGATTGTGCTGGACGGCTGTATCCGTATTTGGGTTGGAAGTGCTCATTTGAACGGTATCGGCGCTGGCCTGGGTATTTTTGGTGGATGCGGCACTGTTGTCCGTGCAGGCCGACCATGATATTGCAGTTGTCAGGAGTGCCGTGCTGAATATTCGGTTCATAAGTATTTATTTTTTGATGATGTTAAAAATTGGATCTGTAGAACTATTATGGGATCCAGTGGGCTTAATGCAAAGTGTCGACCACTTCGCCGCAGGTAAGCATGGCACTTCCGAAATAGGGATTTTTGATTTGTTTCGAAGGGGTTAGCCAGGAGGATTTCTTCATCGGGCAATAGGCCTGGTACACTGGGGTGGTACCCGGAGCGCTGCGCTTTACCAGGCTAATCATTTGTACAGAGAGATTGGCAAAATTATCGCGTTGCCGCCCGAGGTTTGATGTCGCGTGGATGCCGTTAGCGCTTTTTATCAGGGCGTCAGCTTCCTCCTGACCAATGGTTTTCGCATCGACTGCTTTAACCGCATCGGCAAATCCAGCGGCCTTTTCGGCAGCGGCTGCCGCATTGCCGGCGACCAATGCGTCTTTAACGGAATAATACAGCGACAGTAATTGCGGAACCTGGGTGGCAGAGGATGCATCCTGTGCACTTACGGGGTTAGCCAGGGCAGCCAGTACGGCAATACCCAACAATAGTTTTTTCATAAAAAAGCCTGTTTAATGTTAAAAAATAAGAATGACCGGGCATAAGCATGCCTGGATGGTACATTAACATTAAACGGCTTATAGCTGGAACGACTGGATGGAAATGCGAATATCCGGGATAGGCGGGTGATAATTACGGAGGTAAAGATGGTTAATGGAAGCGGCTTGCAGGGCTGTAACCCGGAAGAGAGCCTCTCCGTACAACAAAGACGGTATAGTAATCTGGGGAACGCCGGCGCTGAAGTCCTGGGGCAGGTGTTTGGCCATTTGCTCGAAGGCGGTTACCTCTCCCGTGCAGCATGTTTTTTTGCGCTGGTGACTGCAGGTACAAGCGCTCTTTCGCGAATGGCGGACCGAGCCTGCCGATTTTTGGCCGGCTGATAGGGTGGCAGCTCCTGCGGACGAGACCATAGGTTCGCTCGTACCGGAAAATGACATGGCTGTGGCGCACGCAAATCCTACCGCCGTATTGGCAGAAAATACAAGCAGCAAAAAAGCGGCTTTAATCCTGCGGCTGTAGATGGAAAAGTTTTTTGCGGTCGGCATGTGCTGCAAGGTAAATTTTTCTTTTGAAATGTACATCAGTAAGGGGCGGTAAGCGAAGCGCATTTCCGTTCTCTTACACTGTGCTCTTTTACTACAATCATACCGGAAATAGGTTCGGTCGAGGTACTGCGTCCCCGTGATGACAAATGTCTACAACAGCGAAAAAAGGGTTGTCTTTTCCCTCATTTTATGAACTCATGCCACCTGTGATTTTCCATCCATGCTTACTGCTGACAGGCTGGCTTCGAAACCAAA
>JBBROE010000134.1:0-10850 GCA_038229695.1 Chitinophagales bacterium
CAGCTTTTCAGCCAGGGTATCGGCCTGTTGGATGGCCACCTGTGCCACCTGGGGATGCCCCTTCGGAAAAAGCGGTGTCTCCATGTAAGCCACATCGCCGATGGCATATATGTTCTCCATACCCTCCACGCGGCTGTGGCGATCGGTTTTGATGCGGTTGCCTTTAACGATCAAATCCGGCCTGATACCATCGGGCACATTGCCCTTGATACCGGCTGCCCAGATTACCGTTGAAGTGAAGATGGTACTGCCATCAGTCAGGGTTACTTTCTTACCATCGTAATCCTTCACCATACTGCCCGTTTTTACTGTCACGCCCAGTTTTTCGAGGTACTCCCGCGACTGGCGCGAAGAGGCCTTACTCATCGTACTCAAAGTGCTGTCGGACCCTTCCAGCAGGTATATTTTCATACGGCTGAAATCTAGCTCGGGATAATCTTTAGGGAGCACGTATCGCCGCATATCTGCTATCGCGCCGGAGACTTCGACACCGGTCGGACCGCCCCCCACCACAACGATAGTAAGCCGGCTCTCCTTTTCTTCCGGGTCTTTGGATATCGCCGCGGTCTCAAAGTTCTGGATGAGGTGGTTGCGGAGCTGGACGGCTTCCACGGTCGATTTCATGGGGAATGCGCACTCGGCTAACCGGGCATTGCCGAAAAAATTTGTACTGGCACCGGTGGCCAGCACAAGCACATCATAAGGCAGTTCGCCGGTACTAGTTATGATTTTATTTTTTCCGGGCAGCACATCTTCCAATACACCCATACGCAATCTAACATTACTGCTCTTCTGGAAAGCCTTCCGGAGCGGAAATGAGATGTTGCTCGCATCAAGGCCGGCAGTGGCAACCTGGTAAAAGAGCGGCTGAAACTGGTGAAAATTGAATTTATCAATCAGCGTTACGGATATACCCGGCTTGTTGTTGAGTTTACCGGCCAGCCTGAGTCCGCCAAATCCTCCCCCGATGATAATAACATTCATGGTAAAATTTTTTCCTATTTGTAACGAAGTGCGCCTGACCAGTTGTAGAGCAGAAAGGCAATACCATAACTAACTAGTATAAACAATGCGTGTGCCGGAATAAGCAGGGAAAGCACTATGCTGGCAAGCCCGGCGACAGTGAGCGCCACTGAAAAAAGATTCCTCCGGTTGGTCTTCCGGATACGTACCGGGTAGTCCATTTCTCCCAATGGGAGTGCCAGTGAAAGCAAGGCCATGCCAATAGCAAAGAACGCGTCTTCATAAGCAGTGCCTTTACCGATATCCTTCAGCAGCACCAGGGAAATAAGGGTAAACCCGGCAGCCATAGTGGAAACGACGGCGATTGCCGACCAGCGTTCCGTACTGGTCAGTGCGTATTTACCATCCGGGTGAAAAAGCAGGAAGAAGTTGGCTATCGAATTCATGGTCCAGCTGCCGATCACAAAAAGGACATAAATGCCGGCGGCGACCCAGGCAAGATCTTCGGTTACCCTGTTTTTTTTGAAAACGAGAATGATAAAACGGAAAGAAATATAAATGATTAATGGCATCGCCGACTTAAGGCGCTTTCCCTGGTTATTCACCCAAAATGCATATTGCAGCAACCAGCGGTACGGGGGTATGCGGGATTTCAAAGCTTCTTTCAATCCCTGTTGTGCACTGCCCATGACCGGGTTGATACGGAGGGCTTCCCGGAAATGCGCTGCTGCCTCGCGGTGTTTGCCCCGTTCAAGGAATGTCCAGCCCAGGGTATTGTGTGTAAAATCGTTGTCCGGATCCCTTGCCAGCGCATTTTGCATGGTCGCCATCGCTTCTCCCGGCTGTTTCAGTTTGTTCAGCGCCATCGCGCGGGCGTTGAGACAGGTGATGTTATCCGCTTCGATGGCCAGTCCTTCGGTCGCTTTTGCCAGCGCGCTTTTGAACGACTTATCTGCCAGGTATACAAAAGCCAGGAGGCCGTAATATTCCGGGTGGTAGGGATTCAGCCTGATGGCCGTGGACAGGTTATTGGTCGCCGGTGGATAGTCGCCTTTCTGGTAATGACCGAAAGCATGGAGATAATAATAGAAGCTCTCATCCGGTTCAATTCTTATTGCCTGCCGGATGATGCTGATGCCGTCGTCCAGCGCTTTCCTGTCGTACAGGCAGCGGGCAAGCAGGGAGAGTGCATAATGATTATCCGGGTCGCCCTGAAGGTAGGCTTTGATTTTGGACTCCGCATCTTTGGGACGCCCCTGTTCCAGCAACAGCCTTGCCTGGTCTAGTATAACATTCACTGAATAGGTTTATGAGAAGTCGGGTGTTATTTTTTAATCTTCATGTATTTAAGTATATCGTCGTATAGCCCGGTCTCGTTTGCATAGAGCGCGTAGTTGCGGGCCGTAGCGAACCATTCGCCCGTAGTCGGCCGGTGTGCTTTAACTGCCTTCAGCAAATCTTTGGTACTGATGGGCTGTATCACCCCAATTTCCATAGAGGCTGTCAGCTTGTCTTCTGTGGCAATATCGATGATGGCCATTAAATCTGCTCCTGAATATTCCGGTGTGGCGGTTACCAGTTTTTTCAGGTCGATTTCGCCGGTGGGTTTCCCTGTCAGCGCGGTCCGCAAAATCTGTTCCCTGCTTTTCTCATCCGGTGGTTCAACGAAGATTACCCGGTCAAAACGACCAGGCCTCCGGAAGGCGGCATCGACGCTCCAGGGGGCATTGGTCGCCGCCAGGACCAGGACACCTTCATTGGAGGCTGCTGCTCCGTCCATCTCTGCCAGGAACTGGTTGATAACATGCCGCATGGCAGATTGTTTTAAATCGCTGCGACTGGCGCCCATAGCGTCTACTTCATCGAAGAAGAGCACGCAGGGTGTATTTTGCCTCGCCAGTTCAAAGATTTCATGCAGGTTCTTTTCGCTGTTGCCAATCCACATGTCAAGGATATCATGGAGCCCGATATTGATAAACTTCGCTGCTATCTCTCCCGCAGCAGCACGTGCAATAAATGTTTTGCCGCAGCCCGGCGGACCATACAGCAATATACCGCCGCCTGCTTTTTTTCCAAACGCTTTATAGAGTTCCGGATTTTTCAGCGGCTGGATGATTTTCAGGCTGATTTCATTTTTTATGCGCTGCATACCGCCGACAGCAGAAAAGTTGATGGCAGGTTTCTCCATAAAATAAGGATGCTCGTCTCCCCCGGCCACTTCTTCCTGCTCGTCCGCGGGGCTGCCCTGCTGGCTGGCCACCCGGAGATAACTGTCGATATCCGGATCAGAAAAGTTTGGATTAGCCTGTATGATTTTCTGGTAAACTGCTCCCGCTTCCTGCATGGATCCTTCGCGGATCAGGCATTTCACAAAACGCAGGTTATCAGCTTCCGATAACTGGTTCTGCAGCTGCTCGTAAATGATGATGGCGGCGGAGAATTTACCCGTGTGGTAATAACAGGTAGCGAGCCCCGCACGGGCTTTCACGTTGCCATAACTTTTCTGGAGGACCAGCTCAAAATGACCGGCAGCGTCCGGGTAGCGTTCTGCTGCCAGCATAAGTTCCGCAAGGTGCAGCCGGAGAGGAATATTGTCAGGAGAGACCGCAAGCGCTTCTTCCAGGTTCTTAATCGTCTCGTTCATTGCCTTTCTTTTTGTGATTTGCCATTACTGCCCGGCAGTACACCCAGGCGACACTACTTTAGGTTCAGCCTTCCGATCAATACAGCAGCCGTACTTTTATCGTCTCCTTTAATTCCTTCAGCAGGTGAAGCGCCTGTTCAGAAAGTTTCTTATCGATATCGAGCACCACGTATCCCACTTCGTCATTGGTCTTCAGGTACTGGGATAATATGTTGATGCGGTGCTGAGATAAAGTGGTGTTGATAGCAGACAGTACACCCGGCACATTTTTATGAATATGCAGGATTCGATGCGTGTTTTCCATGGGCGGCAGGCTGAGCGATGGAATCGTATGCGACCCCGTGGTACTGCCCATTTCAAGGTACTGAAATAATTTATTACTTACATCGGCACCGATATTCATTTGCGCCTCCTCGGTGGAACCACCTATATGCGGTGTCAAAATCACGTTCGGGAGATGTTGTAAAGGCGATTCAAACCGGTCCCCGTTTTTCTCCGGCTCCCAGGGAAATACATCGATGGCAGCCCCGGACAGGTGTTCATCCCGAAGCGCTTTGGAAAGTGAATCGAGATCCACTACCTCGCCGCGGGCATAATTGAGGAGGATGGATCCTTTTTTAAATTGCCTGATGTTGGTTTTGTTGATGAGATTTTTGGTCTGGGCCGTTTCCGGTACGTGCAAGGTAACGATATCACTTTGCGAAAGCAGCTCCTTCAGGCTTTTTTGCGCTACGGCGTTTCCGAGCGGAAGCCTGGTGACGGTATCATAAAAAATCACTTTCATACCCAGGCTTTCGGCCAGCACACTCACTTGTGAACCGATATTGCCATAGCCGATGATGCCCAGTGTCTTTCCGCGCAGCTCGTAACTGCCGCTGGATTCCTTTTTCCAGATGCCTTCATGGGCTGCCGCATTCTTATCGGGGATTCTCCGGATCAGCATGATGGCCAGACCAATCACCAGTTCTGCAACGGATCGGGTATTGCTGTACGGAGCATTGAATACCACCACCCCGTTTTGACGCGCACATTTCAGATCTACCTGGTTTACCCCAATGCAGAAACAGCCGATTGCCTGTAACTTTCTGGCTGCATTGAGGATATTCCGGGTGATTTGTGTTTTGGAGCGGATGCCCAGCAGGTGAACATCCTTCACCTCCCGCATTAACTGGTCTTCAGACAGTGCACCATTCAATTTTCTAACCGCGGTATAGCCGGCATCCCGGAATTGCTTAACCGCTGCATCGCTGATATTTTCAAGGAAGAGAATATTTATCTTTTCTTTAGGATAACTGGTTTTTTGTTTGGGGGTTGCCATGAAGTCATTTACTGGTGGACCGCAAATATCCTTTATTCACATCATACAATAAAAAACAGCTGTTAGCATTATAAAGGGTATAATCTTATATTTGCGCACGCTATACGTTGAAATTTTTTGCTGATGTTCCTTTTCAAAACTATCCTTCCCGTATTTGCCTTCATTTTTTTGTTAACTGATTGCCAGCAACAATCAAAAACCGTGGCGCCCGCCAAAAATAATGACTCAGTGCCGGCTCATCCCGCCGCGCCGGTAGGCCTCTCCCACGAAAAATACGATTACGATCACAATGCTTCCGCCCGTTTTTTCGACTCCCTGCTGCTGCGCCATGGCGCCTTCAACGGCAGTATACTGGTTGCACAAAATGACGAGGTTGTTTATGAGAAATATGCGGGTTTTATCAATCCCTTCATCAAAAAAGATTCGCTGGGTCCTGCTGCTGCCTTTCACCTGGCCTCGGTGTCGAAGACCTTTACAGCGATGTCGGTGTTGAAGCTCTGGCAGGACGGGCGGCTTGGGCTTGAGGATACCCTTGGCAAATATTTTCCAGGTTTCCCCTACGGTGGAATTACCGTTAAAATGCTGCTCAGTCACCGTAGCGGTCTGCCCAATTATGTACATTACCTGGAACGGTATGGATGGGATAAGCACAGGATAGTTACCAACCAGGATGTACTGGCGTCCCTGTACAGTATGCATCCGCCGCTGGAGTTTGTCTCCGGGAAACACTTCAGCTACTGCAATACCAACTATGCGTTGCTTGCGCTTATCATCGAAAAAGTTTCGGGCATTCGCTACTCCGACTTCCTGCAGAAAACGATATTCGGCCCGCTGCAGATGCGCGACAGCTATGTGTTTACCATGAAAGACTCGGCACGGGCCATGGGATCATTCGAATATAACAATCACCCGTTCCGATTTGAATTTCTCGACGCCGTGTATGGCGACAAGAATGTTTACAGTACCGTGCGGGATATGCTGAAATGGGACCAGGCACTCTACCCGGGAAAAATGTTTACGGCTGCCACGCTTGATTCGGCCTTCGCCGGGTACAGTTTTGAAAAACACGGCCAGCGGAATTACGGGCTCGGATGGCGGATGACCTTTCTTCCCAACGGTAAAAAACTGCTTTACCACAACGGCTGGTGGCATGGCAACAATACGGCTTTCATCAGGCTCATCGATGAAAATGCAGTCATCATTGTACTCGGGAACAAGTTCAACCGGCGTATTTATTCCAGTAAGTACCTGGCTGATCTTTTCGGCAATTACATGCAGCATGGAAATGTTTCGGAAGATGTGGAGAACCCGTCTTCCGGTGGCGGCGAACCACATGCGGCCAGGAAAAGAAGCCGGCACCGCAGGCATCGCTGATCCTACTCCTCGCCCTGCTGATGATTCCCGCAGCGTCGACCTTCGCGGGTTTGCCTATTCCTGTTTACCTTCACAATATGGTAATTCTTTCTGCCGCACAGCTACACGCATGGGACAGGTATACGATTGAACATGAACCCATCAGCTCCATTGACCTTATGGAAAAAGCCGCTGCGGCCTGCGTGCGCTGGATGCAGCAACACAACCTCCTGCTGCAACCCTGTTATATATTTTGCGGGAAAGGCAACAACGGAGGTGACGGGCTCGCGATGGCAAGGATGCTGGCTGCTAAAAACGTCGCCGTGCATGTATACATCCTGGACAACGGCCAGCAGGGCACCCCAGATTTCAATCAAAACCTAAGCCGGCTGGAAGCTGTCGGTATCCTTGTCAATGATGTAAAAGATACCACCGCTATTCCCGGTGCGCCGGGCAAAAGCGGGATAGTTATCGATGCTCTCTTTGGCACGGGTTTAAACCGGCCCTTATCCGGGCTGGCAGCGGGCCTGGTGACGGCCATCAATAGTTTCGGCCTTTTAACGGTGAGTATCGATATGCCAAGTGGTATGCGGGCCGATGAGTCTTCCGGCGATACCGCTGTTATAAAGGCTGCGTACACGCTCAGCTTTCAATGCCTGAAAATGGCTTTCCTCATGGCGGAAAATGAACCCCACACGGGGAAGGTTGTGATCATGGATATCGGGCTGCCCGCAAATTTTTTAACCGGAACAACCCCTGAAGCATTGCTGCTGGAAGAAACGCTGCTGAAAGGCATGTACCGGCCCCGGCAGGCCTTTAGCCATAAAGGAACTTACGGTCATGCGGCACTGGTAGCCGGCAGTTTTGGAAGTATGGGTGCTTCAACACTATCGGCCAATGCCTGTCTCCGTGCGGGCGTTGGCAAGCTTACCTGCCATATTCCGGCCTGCGGCTATACCGTTATGCAACTGGCTGCGCCGGAGGCGCTGTGTAAAACATCCGGTACTGACTTCATTGCCTCAGTCCCTGATCCCGCTGCCTATGATGCCATCGGAACCGGCCCCGGACTGGGTGTTACAGACAGCCATGCTCCGTTACTCGAACAATTATTTACAGGTTTCGCAAAGCCGATGGTGGTAGATGCCGATGCCCTGAATGTAATGGCCAAACATATTGCCCTGCTGGAAATTATTCCGCCTTTTTCCCTGTTGACGCCACACCCGGGCGAGTTTGACCGGCTGTTCGGTAAATCTTCCGATGATTTTGCCCGCATGCGGCTGGCCCGCGAAAAGGCTCGGGTACTGAATGTGATCATTATACTTAAAGGACACCGTACCCTGATCGCAATGCCGGGGGGAAACTGCTTTTTTAACCCCACAGGAAATGCAGGTATGGCCACGGGCGGAAGCGGTGACGTACTCACCGGGATCCTTACGGCACTGCTGGCCCAGCATTATCCGCCCGAACAGGCCGCGCTATTGGGCGTTTACCTGCACGGACTTGCCGGGGATTTTGCCGCTGCCGACCAATCGCAGGAAGCGCTGATTGCGGCGGATATTCACCAGCACCTGGGCGCCGCGTTCAGGCAAATCAGCGGAAAAACAGCCCATTAATTTGAGATTAAAAATTACAGCCGGCATTCGCGACGGCGGACTGTTGCCTGTTATACCTGATGCAGACTTCGCCCGGGCGCCGGCTTTGCGCACTAATCTGTTTCGCCCGGCCGCGGGCTGTACGCCATACCGGCAAAGGCTTTCCATGAAAACAGAAATCTCTTCCCCGGAGCAGGCGGAGGCCGCTGTTTTTTCTACAATTTTCCAACAAAAAACATCTCCTGTTGTTAAAGAAATTTATCAGTACGGGCTTTAAGACAGTGTTAATATTGACTGTAGTCCACCGTTCGTTATTCGATTTCTGATTAACTTTATGGAGATGGAATAATCAAACTAAAAAACACCCGGCAAAGCAACCATTGCCAGCGGCACCTGCCAGATCTGTCTTTATTTCCTTTTCGTACATCACCATATAAGAATGTAAATAGTAAAGCGAATATAAGTTTGTCCAATAATCATCCAATTTCAATAATACACATGGCTACAAAATTGCAGGGAGAAAAATGGAAGGAAGTAAAATTCGATTTCAGGTTCACAAACGATTACCGGCTTGAGATTTCTGACAGCGGCAGGCTGCGGACCTTTAATAAATTTTCCGCAGGAGAAATTCTGAAAGGTTCTACGATAAACGGGTACCGGATCATACGGTTGAAGCTCTACAAACCGAAAAACAAAAAGATGCGCGAGCAGCTGGATGCCCAGCACGAACGCATCACCACTTTGCAGGCGAAAGTGACCGGCTGGAAACAGGACCTGGTTGCACGCCGGAAAAATGACCCGGCTTTTTCACGCATTAAAAAGCAGTTGGCCGATGGGGATGTTTCCCTGGTAAGCATGAAAGCTGAATTGAAAAGGATGCGGCAGGATGACATCAAAGACCGGACTATTCATTATCATTCGCTGGTTCACCGCCTGGTGGCTGAATATTTCTGCAGGTCTAAATCTCTTCGGCATACAGTTGTTGGTCACCTCGATTACCAAAAGTTGAATAACCGTGCGGATAATCTTCGGTGGATGACGCCTGAAGAAAATTACCGGCACCAGCAGCTGAGCCCGTTTGTGATTTCGGAAAAGAAAGACCGGGTCACCCTCTATAAAGATCATCCCCGTGGCGCCAAACTGAGCGTGGAAAAGGTGAGCGACCTGAAAAAAATGCTAAATGAAGGAAAAAAAATTAAGGCGCTGGTAAAAAAATTTAAGATTACAGATACCCAGATCCTCCGGATAAAAAGGGGGGAAAACTGGGGTAGCGTTAAAGCGGCGAAATAAAAAAACTGGCGCCGTGTTGCCGGCCTCAAATGGCCACGGCGCCTACCGCACGCCTAATACAGGCTGCATCAGACAATATTCACTTCCGGTTCGATGCGTATGCCAAACTTGTCCATTACGCTATCACTTATTTTACGGGCGAGTTGTAATACCTGTGCTCCGGTGGCATGGCCATAGTTGACCAGCACAAGCGCCTGCTTTGGATGACATCCTGCATCACCTTCGCGGTAACCTTTCCACCCGCATTGTTCAATCATCCAGCCTGCAGCAATTTTCACGGTGTCGTCTTCCTGCGGGTAAGCCGCCATCCCGGGAAATTTGGCCTGTAGTTCCTGGTATTGTGCCCGTGGTATAGCGGGATTTTTAAAAAAACTTCCTGCATTGCCGATCTCGGCCGGGTCGGGCAATTTTGAACTACGGATACGGCAGACGGCGTCGGCGATCGCAGCGATGGATAAATCCTGCACCCCCGATTTTTCCAGTTCTTCGCGGATGGCTCCATAGCCGGTGTGGTAAACCGGGATCCGCCGGAGCCGGAAGCTGACATTGAGGATCACAAACTGGCCCCGGTACTTCCGTTTGAAGACACTGTCCCGGTAACCGAAATCACAATCCGACCCTGAAAATGTAACTATCCTGCGTTCCCCGCGGTGCCATGCTTCCAGTTCGTAAAACACATCTTTAAGCTCCACCCCGTAAGCGCCGATATTCTGGATCGGCCCGGCCCCGGTACTGCCCGGTATAAGGGCCAGATTTTCCACGCCTGCCCATTGGTGCGCAACGCAGTACATCACCAGCTTATGCCAGTTCTCCCCTCCCCCGCATTTTATATAGACAAATTCAGCGTCTTCTCCCGTTTTTTCAATACCCCTTATTTCATTCTTTAACACCGCCCCGGGCACATCACCGGTGAGCAGCACATTACTGCCGCCGCCGAGGAGTAGAATTTGTTGCGCTTTGAACTGATCAAGCAGGGCAGCGAGTTCACCGGGAGTAGAAAATGCGGCAAAAGCAGCCGCACTTGCCGCTATGGAAAATGTATTGTATTTTTTAAGTGATATATTATGCTGAATTTGCATCCTATTGATAAACCGGCAAAATACAGAAAATATGAGAGCGATGGTAATAGGCGCTACCGGAATGACCGGCAGCAACCTGCTGAAAATGCTTCTCCTCGATCCGCGTTTCCTGGAAGTGACGGTGCTGGGGCGCAATTTCTGCGGGCTGCAGGCCGGTAAGCTCGTTGAAAAATTATTGGATCTAACGAACGAACCCGCCCTGCGTGCAGCTTTCCCGCAGGCGGACGTCTGTTTTTGCTGTATTGGTACTACCACCAGGAAAGTGAAGGGGAACCAGGCACAATACCGTAAAATCGATTTTGACATTCCGGTACAAGCCGCTAAGTTGTGCCGCGATAAGAAGTTCAACGCGTTTATCATGGTGTCTGCGGTAGGGGCTAATCCTGGCAGCAGAAATTTTTACCTGAGGCTGAAAGGACAAACAGAGGCCGCTATCAAACAACAGCACCCACCGGTCGTATATTTCATGCAGCCGGGTATGCTAACCGGTAACCGTGAAGAGTTCCGGCTGGCAGAAAAGCTGGCCATGCCTGTGATGTCCGTTGTGTCGCACCTGCTTATCGGTAGGCTGGCCCGGTATAAATCGATCGCGGCGGGTGAGGTAGCGGCAG
>JBBROE010000135.1:0-10814 GCA_038229695.1 Chitinophagales bacterium
GGATCCCCGCTTGTACGCGACAACCGGTGTTCCGCAAAAAAATGATTCCGCCACGCTCAGTCCAAAGGGTTCCTCGAAATGGATAGGGTATAACAAAGCCAGGGCATTGCCCAACAGCGCATCGCGCTCTTGCGGTCCGCAGTTTCCAGCATACAGCACCTCACGGCCATCCACAAACGGTTTTACTTCGTCTTCAAAATATCGCTCATCCTGTACCAGTCCTGCAATAACCAGTTTCTTGCCGGCCTTCCGTGCAATGTGGATGGCATCAGCCGTCCCCTTATCTGGATGAATGCGGCCAAGAAAAAGCAGGTAAGACCCGGGCTCCTCCCTGAACGTGAATGCGCTGGCATCGATCCCATTGTAAACCGTTCCGCAGTAGGAAAGATCCGGATGCCGGTCTGCCTGGCTGATCGACACGTAGTAGCCATCTTTATTATATTTTTTATAAACCGGCACAATCAGGGGGGAAGAAAAACCATGTATGGTAGTCAGCACAGTCGTGTCGATCAGCCGGGAATAGGTCAGGGGCAGGAAGTCGAAATGATTGTGTATTAAATCATATTCATCAGCCCGTTCCATCAGCTGGCTAATATGAAGACATTCGGAAACCTTTGTGTCCACGCCAGGCGTTTCGGAGCAGGGCTTTGCAATACACCAGGCAAGCCGGCCTGATGTAAGCGAATCACCGGTAGCGAACAACGTTACGTCTATCCCTTTAGCGACCAGTCCTTCGGCGAGATTGGAGGCAACCTGCTCCCAGGGTCCGTACCGGCGGGGTGGCGTACGCCAGGAGATCGGTGACAGCAGTGCGATTCTCATAATTGTTACGCCGGTTAAGACATGCTAACGGGCAACTTTTTTCCTTTCGTCACCAACGGCTTCTGCAACTCCTCCAGCGAATCCTCCTTTGCCGGCAGGTAACTGTCTTCTATGGTCTGCAACAGCGTAAGGTGAGAAATAAGGTAGGCAAGGGTACTCTCGGCTCCCTGGTTCCGGTTTACGCCATAACTTTCCAGCCCGTCACAACATCCTTTCGTTTCGTAATCATACAGGCTGATACGCAAATCATTTTCCCCCAGGAACCACATGAAAGAAGTATACAGGTTGTCCAGGCTCACCTTATCCTTCGTCAGCGCGTATGCCTCCTGGAACAACAGCACCATGCCCATGGCATCAATGGGCTGTTGGGCAAAAGTGGATTGCTTACCATTTCGCGTGTACCAGTTTTCGTTTCCGATTACGGACAGGTACCCGTTTTGAAGGGTAAGGGCAGAAAGAAAATGCATCGATTCCAGGGCCACTTTCAGCAGGCCCTCATCCTTGAGCACGCTTCCGGCATGCAGTAAAGACAATGGCAATACGGCGTTGTCGTAGGTAAGCGACGGCTCAAACCATTTCCAGCCGGGTTCATAGTGACATGCATAATGTTTTACCAGCGTACCAGCCAGCTTCCTTAATTCTTCAGACATGCCAAGGTCTCCTGGGTTGGTTCGCAGGTAATAACTTAATCCAATCATTGAATTCGCCACCCCTCGTATGGACTGCAGCCGGGTGAAATTAGGAACGGCCCGCATAAAAATTTCACGCGCTGACTGGAAGTAGGCGTCATTTGGCGCATTACCCAACAGGTAGCCTAAAGCCCACATCGCCCGCCCGAATGAATCTTCGGATCCCACTTCATCAAGAAAATTCCGGTTAAAACTGAGGAAATTCCGGAACGTTCCGTTTTCATGCTGCATGTAGTGGATATAGCTCAGGTATACCGGCATCAGCTCCAGGGTCAGGGGATGTTTCTTTTGTTTATAGGCCATGGTCACCATTAGCAATGCCCTTGCGTTATCGTCCAGGCAATACCCTTCCTTGAGGTTCGGAATGCCAAATTTCGCGTGCTGTATAATACCGGTGTCATCAGTAAGGCGCTTCACATGTTCCAGCGCGAATGGAGGCAGGATCAGCGGATCGAAGGCCACTTCCTTTTTACTGTAATCCCATTTGTTTTCCTGTAATATGTAACGGCTCAGGGAAAGATATTTTTTACCAATCTTAGGCCAGGTAATCTGTCGACCATAGGCTTTGGCCTTACCACGCAGGCCCTGCATATATGCATCGTCGCCGAGCAACTCCATTAAAATTTCCGAAAGCCCTGCGCTGTCATTAAAATCGAATAACCGCCCCCTGCCTTCATCAAGCAGTTCCTGTGCGTGCCAGTAAGGCGTCGACACCACGGCACAGCCTGCCCCTACGGCATAGGCTAAGGTGCCACTGGTAATCTGGGCTTCATTGAGATAAGGGGTGATATAGATGTCAGCTGCGGAAAGGTATTTAAAGAGTTTCTTTTCACTTACAAACTCATTCATGAACAGTACATGCTTCTCCAGCTTTAGCTTTTTCACCAGTTGTAACAGGAAAATTCGGTATTCTTCTCCCGAATGGCGGATGACGGCAGGATGGGTCTTGCCCAGGATGATATATACCAGGTCAGGATGCTTCGCTACCACAGCGGGGAGCGCCTGTATAACGGTTTCGATGCCCTTGTTTCGGCCGATGAGACCGAACGTCAGCAATATTTTTTTATGCTCCAGTTTGAATTCCCTTTTCGATTCCTGCTGGCTGAAGGAAAGATCTGGAACACCATGCGCAATCACTTTTACTTTCTCTGCGGGAACACGATAAATTTCGGTCAAAAAATCAAGCGCCTTGTAGGTCATCACTACAGTACGGGCAGCCATCTTACTGATTTCTGTGAGGATCGCTTTTTCGTTATAAGAAGGATGCTTGAGCACCGTATGGTAAACGGCGACAAACGGTATTTCCAGCCTGTGCAGCAATGGTAAAATGTAAATTCCACTCTGCCCTCCGTAAATTCCGAATTCATGTTCCAGTATACATATATCTGCACCGCTCCGGTTGATAAAAGCCGCGGCGTCAATATAATCAGTCTGCTGGTTCTGCCGTATATTGTACACTACTTCTTCCGCGTAATCATAATTAATCTCCTGGTCATTAATGGCCACCACCATTCCTTCATGCATCTCATCCCGTCCCACTACAGTTCGGATCATCGCCGAAAACTTGTTCTGCGTAAACGTTCCGATTCCACATTCCCGGGGAGGATAGGTGCCTATAAATGCTATTTTCATACGTAATTAGTGCTTTTTTCGTGTTTATTGCCGTACAGGGAAATCACTTTCCGCGCCAGACACTTGTTTAAAAAATAATGCCAGATTAATCTTTGCCCGATTGGAGAAAACACTTAGACTGAAGTTGCTTTGCTATACATTCAGTTTGGAACTAGCGGCGTAAAATTTCCCGGTTTACACCCCAGTTAAAAATCAGGAGCCTGGATGCGGGTTGTAGCATAGACCAGCCTGTTACCGGACTCTGAACGGCCGTGCAATCGTGTGGAAAATCTTACACATACAAAGCGGGAACAAAAAAATTATGCGGGCTTTCACTTGGCCTGGCAACAGCTGCGGGCAGGCAATCGGTAACAAGGAAGATATTTATTTTTATCCGAACGCTTCAAATCTTTACACCCCAATGTAACAACGGTGTCAGCTTATAAGCAGAAGTTTTCAGCCTACTAGACGAGGCTGCGAATAGCGATCATTTCTTCGGTATCCAGGGCATAGTCGATTCCCGCGATACCAAAGCCAAAGAGTGAAAAAAAATCATCCCGGTAGCCATTCAGATCGGCAATTTCCGGGAGTGTTTGGGTGGAGGCCAGCTTCCATCGCGCAGCTACCTCCTTTTGTACATCGGCACGCATCTCCAAGTCATCAATCCTTATCCGGCCCTGCGCATCTACTTCAACCTCCCCGTCACTGGTAAACAAACGTTCACGGAACAGGCGTAAGATCTGTTCCATGCATCCTTCATGAATACCTTTCTCTTTCATAATCCTGAACAAAATTGAGATGTACAAAGGTATTACGGGAATGGCCGCGCTCGCCTGGGTCACGAGTGCTTTATTCACAGATACGTATGCCTTGCCCCCGGATGCAGCCAGTTTTGAAGTGATCTGTGAAGCCGCTTTTTCAAGGTCATCTTTTGCGGCGCCGATAGAGCCG
Organism: Chitinophagales bacterium; assembly: GCA_038229695.1. Classification (GTDB taxonomy): domain Bacteria; phylum Bacteroidota; class Bacteroidia; order Chitinophagales; family Chitinophagaceae; genus JACMLD01. The sequence continues at coordinate 4,074 of JBBROE010000135.1, forward strand.
TTGCGATAAATGGGTACCGTAAGCGAAGGACCGATATAAGAATACGCAATGGTTACCGCACCATTTGCCAGTACACCGGCCGCGGATAACGCATCAATCCACCGCTGCCAGTCGTCTCCGCCCATTACCTCCACCGTATCATCTACCTCTTTACCGGTAGCGGGTGGTATTGCTATTTCGGATACCTGACCAGTATGAAAATCCACCGTTTTATTCTTGTACGTTTCACCAATGGGTTTGATGACGGACTTATACAGTTCCCCGGTAACAGGATGTTTTCGGGCAGGGGAGGCAAGACTGTAAATGACGAGGTCAGTCTCGCCCCAGTCTTTTTTGATCAGGGCTATCGTTTGTTGCTTGATTTCGTCCGAAAAGGCATCTCCGTTTATGTTGCCCGCATATAACCCTTCCCGGGCAGCTTCCTTTTCGAAAGCGGCCGTGTTATACCACCCGGGAGAAGCGGTCTTGCCCGGAACCGGCGGTTTTTCAAAAAAGACGCCTATCGTCGAGGCCCGCAGGGTAAAGGCCGCCGCGATGCGCGAGGAAAGTCCAAACCCCGTGGACGCGCCTATCACCAGCACCTTGCGGGCACCACTAATAGGCCTACCAGCACTCATATAGGCAATCTGCCGGCTGACGTTGCTGGCACATCCCCCGGGATGAGCGGTCAGGCATATAAATCCCCGGGTTCTGGGTTCAATGAGCATGCTTAAATAATCGGGTTAATTTGAGGCACTGAAGGTAACAGAAATGCCTGATATAAAAGGCTACAGCCATACCTAAACGCTTTTAGGGAATAGGAGGCCTTGCAGGCTGCCCATAGGTTGCCTGTTAATTGCTTGCCGGATAATGCTATTTTTGCCGGTGTTCTAAACCGGTAACCTAAAAAAGCTATTTCTCTACCATTGCCTGTCGTTTCCCCCGATATCAGAACTGTCCAGGTAGTTCGTTACGTCACCCCGCTGCGCGAAGGAGGTTCCCTGCCCGCTATCGCCGAAGCGGATGACGGATTTCTATATGTCATTAAATTCCGCGGTGCAGGACAGGGACCCAAATCACTTATCGCTGAATTTATTGGTGGCGAAATTGCCCGCTCACTGGGTCTCAGAGTTCCTGAAATCGTATGGGCAGAACTGGACACCGCCTTCGGCCGGACGGAGCCCGACGAGGAGATACAGGATTTACTGAAAGCCAGTGTAGGTACCAATATCGGGCTGCATTATCTTTCGGGTTCCATCACGTTTGACCCCGCCGTAAGCCGGGTAGAGCCAGGCCTTGCCGCAGATATTGTGTGGCTGGACTGCCTCCTGATGAATGTCGACCGTACATTTCGCAATACCAATATGCTGCTGTGGCACAAGGATCTCTGGCTGATCGACCACGGAGCTTGCCTGTATTTTCATCATGCCTGGGAGAACTGGCAACAACAGGCCATCCGCCCGTTCACACTGGTAAAAGACCACGTACTGCTTCCGCAGGCGGGTGATGTACACGCTGCAGATGCACGGCTTCGCTCAAAACTAACGGTGCCCCTTATCCGAAGTATCGTGGAAAACGTACCGGAAGCCTGGCTGAAGCCGGACTCGCCATTTGCAACGGTTACCGAACACCGGGAGGCCTATATAAAATTCCTTGAACTGCGACTCGCCAACGCATCGGTGTTTATAAAAGAAGCTGAATATGCCAGACAAAACCTTATTTGAATATGCAGTCCTGCGGGTAGTACCCAAAGTGGAGCGGGAAGAATTCTGTAATGTCGGTGTAGTACTCTATTGCCCAAAACTGAAATTTCTAGGCGTACTGTACCATCTTGACGGCGAACGCCTCAAAGCCTTTGCGTGCGAACTGGACGTACCCGAAGTTGGACAATACCTCCAGGCGTTTGAAAAAATATGCGCCGGGTCAAGGGACAGCGGTCCCATCGGCAAACTACCGGTCGCAGACAGGTTCCGGTGGCTGACCGCCGCCCGCAGCACCGTGGTACAGACCTCGCGCACGCATTCGGGTCTTTCAGATAATGTGGAAGAAACACTGACCAGCCTGCATATGCAGCTGGTGCTTTGTTAAACGTTGGTGAGGTTATCCAAGGTTATTCCTGACCTGGTATTGCTGGAGTATGGCTTTTATCGCCTCGCGTTGTGTGCCGCTCACATCCCGGCGCGGTATCAAATTAATGACTTCCCTGTTTTTCCAGATGATAAGGCAGTCCCTCGTCTCCGTCACGCGGTAGACTGCCGCCCAGTCAGTGACGGTTGTGCCTGCACTGCTTTCGCAAACGATACCACCCTTCCGGAAAATATACCGGAGCGGCTCCCGCACCACGGCGTTGGCATAAAAGTTCTTTCGTGCAGTATACGCTGTACTCGCCACGTAAAAAACAGCCATGCCCAACCCGATTACACTTTGCAACCAGTGAAACGGAATATGCCGGGCCATAGCAAATGCGGCGGGAAAAATAATCATTAGTACAATCACCAGCATCAGGAGCCGGCTGTTCATCCGCCTGAACAGTACGATGAAATTCACCTTAACAAAATCAGGCAAGGTCAGTCTGGTATCAATGACAACATCTTTCATACTCCCACTTATTGGCAGCAAAGCCGGTTTTATGCGCGAAAATAGTCTATCCCGTGCCGGTGGACGCCCGGACCGCGAAAACAATTATCAAAAAATTGGGACGGTATGAATTGTTCTGGCATATTTTTTTTAGCTACGTCAGCCGATAATTTACCCGTATAAATTACTATGATAAAAGAATTTTTTGCCGCCGTCCCCGGTTGCCGCAACGCGGTGCTGTTGCTCTCAGCCATGTTTTTCTTTACTGCCTGTAAAAAGTCCGTCGGAACTGTAGCACCGGCTGGCCCGCTTCCCGCCATGAACCTGGCCAACGTCAGTTATGGCAGCGCTGCGGAACAAAAAATGGATATTTATCTCCCTGCGGGGCGATCGGCGGACAGCACCAAGGTGATCTTCCTGCTGCATGGCGGCAGCTGGAACGCAGGAGACAAAACCGATTTCAGCGGCTACGTGTCCACCTTGCAGTCGGGTCTCCCCGGCTATGCGATTGTCAACCTCAACTACCGGCTTGCCACGGGCAACAGCAACCTTTTCCCTGCCCAGGAGAACGATGTGAAGTCCGCGGCTGACTTCCTGTTTAGTAAAAGAGCCGACTACCATGTTTCTTCCAAATGGGTTTTACTCGGTGCCAGTGCAGGCGGGCAACTTGCCCTGCTGCAATCCTATAAATACAATCTGCCCGTTGTACCCAAAGCGGTCATTTCTTTTTTCGGGCCCACCGATCTTGCCGCGCTATACGCCGGCAACCCGCTGGTTGGGGCAGGCCTGGAAGCAGTGACCGGCACCACGCCCCTGCTGAACCCCGCGCTGTACCGGCAATCCAGCCCCATCAATTTTGTGAGCCCGCAATCTCCGCCCACGCTGCTGCTGCAGGGCGGTGCAGATCCGATAGTGCCTCCGTCGCAGGCCGTTGCGCTTCGCGATAAACTCAGTGCCAGCCAGGTACCGGTGCAATATGTATTTTACCCTTCGGAAGGCCATGGCTGGTTAGGCGAAAATCTCACCGATTCCTTCACCAGGATATTCGCCTTTCTTAAAATCTATGCCCCCTGACGAAACCACTCCCCTGCTCGTGGTTCTTTTTTTGTTACTTTGACCAACATGACACCCCCGCTCGCAGAACGACTTCGCCCGACCACCCTGGATGAACTCGCCGGCCAGGAACACCTTACCGGCCGGGGCAGCATATTGCGCACAGCCATCGAACAGGGAAAATTGCCTTCCATGATCTTGTGGGGCCCGCCCGGGGTGGGCAAGACCACCATCGCCAATATCATCGCCCACACGCTCAAAGCCCCGTTTTATACACTCAGCGCTATCAGCAGCGGCGTGAAAGAATTGCGGGAGGTAATTGATGCGGCCCGCCAGCTGGACAACTGTATTCTTTTTATCGATGAAATTCATCGTTTCAATAAGGGTCAGCAGGATGCTCTGCTGGGAGCCGTGGAAAAAGGGATTGTAACCCTAATCGGCGCCACCACCGAAAACCCATCTTTTGAAGTTAATTCGGCATTGCTCAGCCGTTGCCAGGTATATGTTTTGAAACCGCTCGGTAAAGAACAATTGATCGGCCTGCTTAACCATGCGCTTTCCACCGACGCGCTGCTTCGGGATCAGCCTATCCTCCTGAAAGAAACGGAGGCGCTCGTAAACATTTCCGGGGGCGACGCACGTAAACTGCTTAACCTGCTTGAACTTGTTGTTACCCACCTCGGGAAAAATACAGACATCACCGATCAGCTTGTCATGGGCATTGCCCAAAAACGCGTGGCCCTTTATGACAAAAAAGGAGAACAGCATTACGATATCATCTCTGCTTTTATAAAATCCATTCGCGGCAGCGATCCCAATGCGGCCGTCTACTGGCTTGCCCGCATGATCGAAGGCGGCGAGGACGTCAAATTTATCGCGCGGCGGCTCGTTATCCTGGCAAGCGAAGATATCGGTAACGCAAATCCCACCGCCCTGGTCATGGCCAATGCCACTTTCGATGCCGTCAATAAAATAGGCTATCCCGAATCCAGGATCATTCTTTCTCAATGTGTCACCTACCTCGCCGCGTCACCAAAAAGCAACGCCGCAGTAGCCGCCATCAGCGCCGCCATGTCAGCCGTAAAACAGTATGGCGATTTGCCCGTACCGCTGCCTATCCGCAACGCGCCTACCAGCCTGATGAAGCATATGGATTACGGCAAGGGGTACCAGTATTCCCATAATTATGAAAACAACTTTGCGGATCAGGAATACCTGCCGGAAAAACTAAGTGGCACCGTTTTTTACCAGCCTGGAGAAAATGCGCGAGAAGAAGAGCTCCGGAAATTCTTACGCCTGCGCTGGAAAGAGAAATACGGGTATTAACGGCTGTTGAACAACTTCCCCCCTGACATCAGACGCGTTTGCCCTGGCTCGTTAAACAGGAAATATTTTATTCCTAATGGCCGGGGCTACCGCCGATCCGTTAAATTTACCCACCAAACAAGTAATACATGAGAAAAATCAGCACTTCGGTCCTATTGCTGTGCGCCGTAACTTTTTCGCAGGCACAAACTATTGTCAACAGGGACCCGGTAATCGAAAAAATGCTGAAAGACGTTTCCGCAGATTCTCTGAAGAAATATATAGAAGGGCTGGTTTCATTCGGCACCCGCAGTACCATCAGTACACAGGCTGATCCGAAAAAAGGAATCGGCGCGGCCCGCAAATGGGTACTCGGTAGATTCAATGAATTCGCAAAGCAATCCGGCGGCCGGCTGACCGCTGAAATTGACACCTCCACCCTGCCGGCAGACGGTAAACGGGTGGCAGAGACCATTGTTCTCGGCAACGTGGTTGCCACGCTGAAAGGCACCGACCCGGCCGACGACCGCATCTTTCTGATCAGTGGGCATATGGATAGCCGCCGGTCAGACGTCATGGACAAAACCGGCGACGCACCCGGCGCAAATGATGATGGCAGTGGCACCGCGGCCGTCATGGAATGTGCGCGCATTATGTCTAAGCAATCTTTTCCCGCTACCATCATTTTCATCGCCGTCAGTGGCGAAGAGCAGGGACTGCTGGGAGCCGGCTACATGGCCAACAAGCTAAAAAAAGCAAATAAGAACGTCGAAGCCGTGCTCAATAACGACATCATGGGCAGCAACAACAGCAGTGAAACGAATATCATCGATAACACCCGCATCCGGGTATTCAGTGAAGGGCTGCCTGCCTTCGAACTCGATAAAAAGGCTGCCGGTATCAGGCAGTTCGGACTCGAGAATGACGGCAAAGCGCGACAGCTTGCCCGTTATATTAAGGAAACCGGCGAACGGTATGTAGACAACCTGGAAGTTGTGATGATCTACCGCAACGACCGTTTTCTCCGTGGCGGCGATCATACCCCCTACGTACAAAACGGGATAACCGCCGTTCGCATCACGGAAATGAACGAGAACTATAACCACCAGCACCAGGACGTACGCCTGGAAAAAGGCGTACAATTCGGCGATCTTACTGAGTTCATGGACTTTGAGTACCTCCGCAAGAACACGGCACTCAACCTCGCTAACCTGGCGAACCTCGCAAAATCACCCACCCAGCCGCAAAATGTAAAAATTGATGTAAAAAAGCTGGACAATTTTACGGTACTGTCGTGGGCGGCACCCAGGGCAGGAAAAACCAAAGGGTTCTATGTGCTGATGCGCGAAACGACCAGTGCCGTATGGCAAAAGAAAATATTTACCAGCCAGGACAGCATCAGCCTGCCTTATTCCAAAGACAATTATTTTTTTGCGGTACAGTCGGTAAGCGAAGACGGGAATGAAGGACTCCCTGTCGTTCCCGAAGTAGGGCGTTGATATTTAGGGTATCCATCACCGGTAGCGGTACCCGTTCGGGACGGTGCTGATACCGGCAATGTTTTTTCATGGCGGCAGCGTTGCGTCGCAATCCGTTCAGCCGTATAGCCATGAGCAGCAAACCAGCAATTAATAACCAACACATAAACTGCAGCAATGAACAGGAAACATTTTTTAAAGCGGGGTGCGGTAGCCGGGTTGGCCGTCGGCGCCCTTTCAACAGCCTCCTGCCACACCACCTCCGCGGTCTCGACCAATGCGCTTCCCGCGATGGAAAAAGACAACTTCGAACTCAATGAAGCCACCATCGATCAGCTGCGGGAAAAAA
>JBBROE010000136.1:0-10263 GCA_038229695.1 Chitinophagales bacterium
ATCATCGAGCAAAAACTGGACTGGGTTGCCCTCTCCTTTGTCCGGAGCGTGAAGGACATCGTTATCCTGCGCAGCAAACTGGACGAACGTAAAAGCAAGACCAAAATTATTGCCAAAATAGAAAAACCGGAAGCCCTCGTTAACATTCGTGATATCATTGTGGAGAGCGATGCCATTATGGTCGCCCGCGGTGATCTGGGAGTTGAATTGCCGGTAGAACAGATTCCACTGATCCAGCGGCAACTGGTGCGAAAATGCCTTCATCGCGGTAAGCCGGTAATTGTAGCTACCCAGATGATGGAAAGCATGATCGAGCGTACAAAGCCCAACCGGAGTGAGATTACCGACGTCGCCAATGCCGTATTGGAAGGCGCCGATGCAGTAATGCTGAGCGGGGAAACTGCCGCCGGGAATCACCCTGCCCTGGTGGTGGAAACGATGCGCCGGATCATCCTTGAAGTGGAAAATACAGAGTACCGATATAACAGGGAAGACGATTTAAAACCGCAGCAGCACTCTCCCTCCTTTCTCAGCGATGCGATATGTTATAACGCCTGTAAGATTGCCCGGGATGTGAATGCAGACGCAATTATCGGGATGACGCAAAGCGGGTACACGGCTTTTATCCTGAGCAGCTACCGGCCTAAAGCTCCCCTTCATATCTTTAGCAAAGAAAAAAGTCTTATTAACCAGCTCAGTCTCAGCTGGGGTGTGAGGGCATTTCATTATACCGAAGAAGACAGCCTGGATGAAATCATTGACGATCAGATTGAAATTTTAAAGGAAAGAGGATTTATCAAATCGGGCGACACGGTAATCAACACGGGAAGTACGCCTGTCCATCTTCACCTGCCGACCAATGTGCTCAAAATTACAAAAGTGGAATAACCAGCTTATCATACCAGGCGGGCCGCAGCGAAAGCTGCGGCTTCGTTCATTAGGGTATATCCGCCTTATTTGTTGTTGAGTTGTTATTGTCGGCTCCCGCCGTAATAACGCATTCTCTGCCCCGTTAACCCTCGGCCATTACCAGTTGTTAACCGCTGCCTAGCATACAAATGCTTAACAGCAGGATAACCAGCATCCATGGGGATTGCATATATATTTGCCGGCTGAAATGAGGACCACTCTGCTGCTGCGGCAGCGCAATCACCGATAACCGTTACATGTATTGCCTGCCATACGAACCGAAATCCGCCCCGGCCGGCCGATATAAAACCCATGGGCCAAAGAAATCCCGGCAACGGGTGATAGCAGGCAGCGGTCTACCCTTTCGGTAGTCCCAGGTTGATCACTGTGAATAATAAATATGAAAAACGTGAAAGTGTTTAAACTGATGGTCCTCCTGGTTGCGGGCGGACTTTTCCACAACCCTGTCCAGGGCCAGGATACTATTCGGGTCACCGTTCAGCAGACTGAATCGATTTTCCTGCAGAAGAACCTACAGTTGCTGGCCGAAAAATACACTATCAGCATCGCGCAGGCCGGTGAGGTACAGGCCAGGTTGTATAATAACCCCAACCTTTCCTTTTCTTCGGCCCTCTATAACCAGCAGCAGGCGAAGCTGCTCGATGTGAGCAATGCTACCGGTCAATACAGTATCGGCATCCAGCAGCTGATTATATTGGCGGGTAAAAGAAATAAGCAAATAAAACTGGCCCAAATCAATACCCGGCAGGCAGAAAACAGTTTTTTTGATTTGATGCGCACGCTTCGCTATACGCTGCGTGGCGACTTCTACAATATTTATTTCCTTCAAAATTCACTCAGCGCCTATGACCGGCAGGTGACCACCCTTGAAAACCTCAGCGCAGCCTACAATGACCTCCAGGGAAAGGGTGTCGTCACTTTAAAAGATGCAGTCCGGATTAAGTCACTCCTCTATTCCCTCAAAGCGGAAAAAACCAATTTGCAAAGCCAGCTCAACGATACCGAAGCCGAACTCCAGTTACTGCTTCAGGACAATAAAACCTTCTACCTGCCGGTGGCAGACAGTGCCTCGCTCTCCAATTCATTCACAGCCCTGAGCCTCCAGGCACTGACTGATTCGGCGTATGCCAACCGTTACGATCTGCAACTGGCACAAAATACCATCCGGTACAATGCCCAGAACTATGCCCTGCAGAAATCCCTGCGCGTGCCGGATCTCACGCTCGGCGCGGACTTTGACAAACGCGGCAGTTATATCAACAACGCATCTTTTCTGAACGCAGCCATCGACCTGCCTTTTTTCAATCGTAACCAGGGAAATATCAAAGCCGCTAAAATATCGATTCAACAAAGCCAGTTGCAGGCCGACCTGCAAAAACAGGTGGTGGAAAATGACGTACAAAAAGCCTTTAAAAAATTATTAATCACCCACCAGATGCTGCAGACCGTGGACGCAAACTTTCCGGGACAGTTCCAGCGCCTTATGGAAGGGGTGACGGAAAATTTCCTGAAACGCAATATCAGCCTCATCGATTTCACTGACTTCGTGGAATCGTATAAAAATAATATCCTCCAGCTCAACCAGCTGCGGAACGACATGATGCAGGCAGCGGAAGCACTCAATTTCTCAGTTGGTAAAACAATCATTGAATAACCCATCGCATAAAAACCCAGTAATGAACCTTTTCTCAAAACTACTTCCCATGCTGCTGGCAGCAGCCTTTTTCAGCGCCTGTGAGCAAAAAGAAGTGATTGCCGAAAAAAACGACAACCCCGTTCCCGACAGCATTATCAATCACACCATTACCGCGCCTGTGGTGATGGACCAGATGGTGGAATCCATCAAACTGAATGGCAAAATAATTCCCAATGAAAACAAGCAGGCAAAGGTATATGCACTGGTCAGCGGAAAAATAAAATCAGTGTCCGTTGAACTCGGCGACAAGGTGACTGCCGGTAAAATACTTGCCGTATTGCAGAGTACCGAAGTAGCCGGTGTGGCCAATGACATGAGCCTTGCCCAGTCCAACGTCGCCATGACCAAAAAAAACCTGGAATCAACGGAGGACCTCTATAAAAGCAACCTGGCTACAGAAAGGGACCTGACGGCTGCCAGGCTGGAATATAACAAGGCCACTTCCGAACTGAACAGGGCTACCCAGGTCTCGGGAATCACGGGAGGAAATAATGCGACCTACCTGCTGAAAGCCCCCATCAGCGGCACCGTCATAGAAAAAACAATCACGAACAACTCCCAGGTTCGGCAGGATAACAGCGCCAGCCTGTTTACGGTGGCTGACCTCTCGACCGTATGGGTAATTGCCAGCGTGTACGAATCCGATATTGACAAAATTCACGTGGGTGACAAGGTAATTGTCAATACCCTTTCCACCCCCGATAAAAATTACGAGGGCCGTATCGACAAAATCTATGATGTGCTCGACCCCGCCTCCAGAACAATGAAAGTCAGGATTAGCATGACCAACCCAGGGAATGAACTGAAGCCGGAGATGTTCGCCACCATCAATGTGCGCGGAAAAGATGAGGGCCAGGCCCTGTCCATACCCTCACGGGCAGTGGTACTGGACGACAGCAAACAATACGTGGTAGTAAAACAAAGCGACCATAAGCTGATCATCAAACCCGTTACCGTGGTGAAACGGATTCGCGAAAAGTCATTCGTTACCGGCCTGAATGAAGGAGAAGAGGTAGTCGTGAATTCACAGGTATTTCTTTATGAGGCCCTGAACGCTAAATAACACCCCTTGAACCCATGAACAAGTTCATCAAGAAGATCATCTCCTTCTCGCTAAAAAATAAGCTGTTTATATTTTTTTCAACCCTGCTGCTCATCATATGGGGAAGCATTGCTTTTAAAAATATTCCGATTGAAGCTTTCCCCGATGTTACCAATACTCAGATCACGATCATCACCCAATGGGCAGGGCGCAGTGCCGAGGAGGTGGAGAAATATGTAACCATTCCGGTAGAAATCGCCATGAACCCGGTACAGAAAAGAACGTCCGTGCGGTCCACCACCGTTTTCGGACTTTCCGTGGTCAAAGTGATTTTTGAAGACGATGTAGACGATGCCTTCGCCAGGCAGCAGGTCAATAACCTGCTGAGGAGCGTTACGCTTCCTGAGGGAGCGGAACCCGATGTGCAGCCGCCCACAGGCCCTACCGGCGAAATATTCAGGTATACCCTGCAGAGCACGACCAGAACAGCAAGGGAGCTGAAGACCCTGCAGGACTGGGTAATAGAAAGGCAGTTTCTCGGTGTTCCCGGCGTAGGTGACGTCGTGAGTTTTGGCGGTGAGGTAAGAACTTTTGAAATCAAGGTTAACCCGGCCCAGCTCGCTTCTTACGATATCACGCCGCTGGATGTCTACAACGCCGTTTCGAAGAGCAATATCAATGTCGGCGGCGACGTCATTGTCGACAATTCCCAGGCCTACGTGGTTCGCGGTATCGGCTTGCTGAACAACCTGGAAGAAATCGGTAATATCATCGTTGACAATATCAATGGCACACCCATCCTGGTAAAAGATGTGGCCACCGTCAACATTTCGAGCCTGCCGCGGCTTGGCCAGGTCGGTCGCGATCTGCAGAATGACGTGGTGGAAGGGATTATTGTCATGCGCAAAGGTGAAAATCCAAGCAACGTCATTAAGAATGTTCAGGCTAAAATAAATTACCTGAATTCGAAAGTGCTGCCGGCAGATGTAAAAATCAATACCTTTTATAACAGGAATGACCTGATCAATTTCGCGACGCATACGGTGCTCCACAATATGCTGGAGGGTATCATTTTCGTCACGGTAATCGTGTTCCTTTTTATGGCCGACTGGCGGACGACTGTTATCGTAGCGATTGTTATTCCGCTCTCGCTGCTCTTCGCATTTGTATGTCTTACCCTGAAAGGAATGTCGGCGAACCTGCTGTCCATGGGGGCAATCGACTTTGGGATCATCATCGACGGCGCCGTAGTAATGGTGGAAGGGATCTTCGTACTGCTCGACAGCAAGGCGCACCAGGTAGGCATGGAACGGTTTAATAAACTGTCCAAACTCGGCATGATAAAAAATACCAGCGGAGAACTGGGGAAGGCAATATTCTTTTCCAAACTGATCATTATCGCAGGCCTGCTCCCCATTTTCTCTTTTCAGAAGGTGGAAGGAAAGATGTTCTCGCCCCTCGCATGGACGCTGGGTTTTGCCCTGCTCGGTGCGCTCATACTCACGTTGACACTTATCCCGCTGCTGAGCAGCATGCTGCTGAAAAAAAATGTAAGGGAAAAACACAACCCCTTCGTAAACTGGATCACCTCCGGTGTGATGACCATGTTTTCGGCGGTATATCGCTATAAGCGAACCACGCTGGCTGTGGCAGCTGTGCTGGTTGTCACTGGTCTGTTTTGCTTTAAATTTCTTGGCTCTGAATTTCTGCCCGAACTGGATGAAGGCGCGATCTACATCCGCGCAACCTGCCCGCTTAGCGTGTCACTGGACGATTCCAGGAACATCGCCAATAAGATGCGGCGCATCATCCGCGATTTTCCGGAGGTTAAACAGGTAATGTCGCAGACCGGCCGCCCGAATGACGGTACAGATGCAACCGGTTTTTATAATATTGAATTCCATGTGGACATCTATCCGAAAAAAGACTGGACTACACACATCACCAAGGAAGCGCTCATAGACCAGATGAAAAATAAGCTCTCGGCATTCCCCGGCATCGACCTAAACTTCTCCCAGCCTATTTCTGACAATGTGGAAGAGGCCGTGTCCGGCGTCAAAGGATCGCTGGCCGTAAAGATTTATGGCGACAGCCTCGCCTACATGGAGAATAAGGCAGAGCAGATTTATTCCATTATGAAAAATATCCGCGGTATTGAAGACCTCGGCGTCATCAAAAATATCGGGCAGCCGGAAATGCGTATCGACCTCGATCAGAATAAAATGGCCCTATATGGCGTAACCACAGCTGACGCAAACGCCGTTATCGAGATGGCCATCGGCGGCAAGGCAGTGTCGCAGATCTACGAAGGAGAAAAACGGTTCCAGCTAAGACTGCGGTACCAGGAAAATTACCGGAACAACGGGGACGCCATCAGCAACCTGCTTGTACCTACGCTCCGCGGCGCAAAAGTGCCGATCAAAAACATCGCGACCATCCAGATCCTGACCGGGCCAAGCCTTATTTTCCGGGATGAAAACCAACGCTACGCCGCCGTTAAATTTTCGATCCGCGGACGCGACATGGGTAGTGCCATTGCAGAGGCGCAGGAGAAAGTCGATAAACAGGTTCAGCTGCAGAAGGGATACGAGTTGCAGTGGGCAGGGGACTTCGAAAACCAGCAACGCGCAACACACCGGCTCAGCCAGGTCGTTCCTGTCAGCATCCTGATCATCTTCTTTATTCTGTTCATCATGTTTGGTGACATCAAAGATGCCGGGATGGTTTTGATGAATGTGCCCTTTGCCATTATCGGCGGTATTGCCGCGTTGCTTATTACCGGTACCAATTTCAGTATCTCCGCCGGCATCGGTTTTATCGCCCTGTTTGGCATCTGTATCCAGAATGGCGTAATCCTGATCTCGGTATTTAAAAAGAACCTGCAAAAAGTAAAAAAACACGAATTCAATACCCATACCCTGGAAAAAGCGATCAAGGAAGGAGTGGAAAGCAGGGTGCGGCCGGTCGTTATGACTGCCCTGATGGCAGCCATCGGACTGCTTCCGGCTGCCCTGTCGAACGGTATCGGGTCAGAAACGTCCAAGCCGCTGGCCATCGTGGTGATTGGCGGCCTGATTACCGCTACGATACTGACCCTGCTTGTATTCCCGCTTTTCTTTTTCGCCGGTTACCGGAAACTCGGAAAAACAATGGATTGAAAATAGATGGATGCCGAAATGCTGAGGACACCAAAAATATCGTCAAAAGTTTTCCTGTTTCACCGGGTAAAGAAAAAGACCAGCTTCTTTGGCCAGGAAACTTACCCCGTGCAGATAAGGTTTACGGCAGGCAGCAAATCCATCTACCTCAAAAGCGTTTTCTTTGAACTCCTGAAACAGGAAAAATACCAGGCGGAAGGTGCCAGCCAGCCTGTCTCCGTGGACCAGGTGATTCAACTGGAAGAAGCCCTCCTGTATCATTTGCTGGGGATCGGCAACAGTGGTACTTCGTTGCAGGAACTGCGGGCACGCTATTATGACGCCGCATTTGATCTGCTCGGCGCACTCGATGAATCGTTCAAGGCTTTCCTGGTAAATTTCTTTATGACTGAGCGGCTTCCCGCTTACGCCAGCTTTATCCGCGATGCATCCGCTATTCACAGTGCGGGATACCTGATGGCCGGTCTCACTGGTGCACTGCACGAGAAGGTCCTTGAAAAATTACATACTGCGGCAAGCGCCACGGCTCCTCCTTACCTGCCGTTTCTTCATTTTTTTACCAGGAATATACAGGAGACTATACCGGTTTTCCCCGCCTACCGCTGGCGCGAGCCACGCATCGTTGCAGCGTTCACTTCCTTTTTGATGCGCGAATTTCCGGGTTATGATCCTATTGCGGCTATTTCCGCAATCGACGGGCTGCGTGTGATTGAAAACCCCGGAAGGGAACAGCCTATCGGGCACCCCGTTCCCTGAAAAATGATTGCTGCCCGGTCCCGCATGGGCTAAAAATTTATCTACCGCGGGTGTTGTCAGGCTTATATGCAGTCAGGGGATATCCATGATAGCGGGGTCTAAGGGCATTCTGGCAAAAAATTTTAATGTTAACGCCCCGCTCCAGGTACAATGCACCGCGCTTTCAGCATGGCTTCCAGTTCAGCTGCCCTGGCGAGTAGCCTTTTATCTTTTATATACGGCCGGATATCAATCTCATCAGCGGGCAATCCACAAAAACAGTGAATACATTGCGGTACCGATCTTTCATTTCCCTGCGTATTTCTTCGTATGGATTAATCGCAGCAATTATGACTACGATACCGTGGACCGACAAGTTATCGGCTACAAAGCCCAGCCGGCGTATATTTTCATAGCGGTCTTCACGCGAGAACCCAAGATCGCTGCACAGGGCTTTTCGGTATGCGTCACCATCAATAATTTCAGTGGCAACCTGCTTCAACGTTAATTTTTCCTTAACCAAACCCGCCAGGGTAGACTTCCCCGACCCCGACAGGCCACACAACTGGATAATCATAAACATCTTTTTTGACAGTGATCCTTACCATCGGAATTCATTTCCTCACCCACATAAAATGGCTCCCGGCATACACCGGCGCAGTAATAAAGGATTCAGGGAGTTGGCCGGAAAGGCCCCAACAAGCGTAACAGGGGTTTGATTGGTATAACGGCGTAGGTTGACTGTAATTCGCCTTTTAATGTACTTTTAATTTTTTGGTTACGTGCATCGGGCCAGTATTATGGTTGACCGGCCTTTCCGGCTACCGGTGACGTTATACCCCGCAGGCGATGAACATCCCTTCCGCTCTGGAAAGACGCGTCCGACCGGCGCTTTAATGCCATATTAATACTGTATCATAAAAATTCACTAGTTTCAATCCTCATCTTTCACGCTAAAACATACGACGATGAAAAAATATTTTTCCTGCGCAGTGCCTGTCCTGGTCTTCGTGTTGTTAACCACCGGGTTTACCAACCGCGCCGATCGCTGGATGTCCTTGTTTGATGGCAAATCGCTCGCCGGCTGGAAAGTAGGCGACAATGCAGAAACTTTTAATGCGGACAGCGGGATGATTATCGTTCATGGAAAAACAGCCCATCTCTTTTATGAAGGGGATGTAATGAATCACAATTTTAAAAATTTTGAATTTACGGCTGATGTGATGACCCACAAGGGCACCAATTCTGGAATCTATATCCATACTGCCTTCCAGCAGGGCGGGTGGCCGTCAAAAGGCTACGAGATACAGGTAAATAACAGTCACACCGACTGGCGCCGTACCGGCAGCCTGTACGCCATCAGCGATATTAAAGAAGTGTATGTGAAGGACAACGAATGGTTTACCATGTACATCTCGGTGATGGGTAAACGGATTATTGTTAAATTAAATGAAAAGACAGTGCTGGATTATACCGAGCCCGAAAACCCGAAGCGTTCGCCGGGCGATGAGCGTTTCCTTTCCAGCGGCACTTTTGCCCTACAGGGGCATGATCCAAACAGCCTGACGTTTTTCCGGAATATTATGGTGAAACCGTTGCCGTGATTTGCGGTTAACGATTTACAGGGAAGTATAAATTAAATAAAAAATATTTTTACCTATTGTAATATTAAATAATTTGCGTATTATTGCAGCATGAAAACAATATCAACACAAAGCTTTATACCCCAACTGATTTATCAGAGGAGATAGCTATGTATTGAAAAAAATATAAAGTAGTTGAATCCTCTTAGAAAATCTAAGGGGATTTTTTGTTTTAGGGTAGTATATCAATTGGCACATTACGTGCTTTGGAAGCATGAGGTTGTGGGTTCGAGTCCCGCTTACCCTACACTTGGAAATGTAGCTCAACGGTAGAGCAACACCCTTATACGGTGACGGTTAAAGGTTCAATCCCTTTTATTTCCACTATGATTATTTTATTTTTTAATACAATGATGAAGCTGGAGAATTAGCAAACATGGTGTATGCGGCGGACCGAAAATCCGAAGATCCGGGATCGTTACCCGGGTTCTCCGCATTTTATTACTTTCCTGTGGTGCAAACGGCAGCACGTCAGATTTTGGTTCCGAAGTTCGTGGTTCGAATCCATGCAGGAAAACCATTGCTTAAATATTATAATAGATTAATAATATTTATACATTTAATATTATTACGTAATTTGTAAAAAAGTGCCTTTTTATTTGACCTCCCGTAGTTCCGCGTTCAAACGCGCCCTGAGTTCATCGATCAGGGTGTCCCGGTCCTGCATGGCGAGTTCTACAAATTCCGGATCGGCAGCAGTGTTCGGGTCATATTTGGCGCTCCATAGAATCAGTTCGACTAACATCGGCAGCAGATCAACTCCTTTTTCGCTAATCCGGTAGATGAATTTTGAGCCGTGTCCGGGGTCGGGGGATTTGGTGATGATCCCGGATGCTTCCAGTACACACAGGCGCGCTGCTAACGTGTTTGTTGCAATTTTTTCCTCCGACTGTAAAAACTCCCCATAGTAGTTTTTTCCTTTAAACAGCAGGTTGTATATTTCGGAGAAACTGACCACCCAATTCCGTGGCAAACTGACCACCTAAACTGGTGGCGAACGGACGCAGCGAATGCTGTAGAAGCGTTTACAAAAATAGTTATTTAAAAGGTATTTTATTG
>JBBROE010000137.1:0-10251 GCA_038229695.1 Chitinophagales bacterium
AATCACCCGGTCCTTCGCTTTACCGGTGGCGTCCTGGAATATCGCATAACTGCTGTTGAGCCCGCGACCCTGCAGGAACATGCGGCGCAGCGAAGTACCTGAACCTTTCGGCGCAACCAGGAAGACGTCTACATCCTTGGGCGGAATAATACCGGTCTGTTCATTAAACGTAATCCCAAATCCATGAGAGAAATAAAGCGCTTTTCCCGCGGTCAGGTTTTTCTTAACCGTTGGCCAAAGGGCAATCTGGGCTGCATCGCTGAGCAGGTAACAAATGATGGTGCCTTTCTGCAAGGCTTCTTCAATATCAAAGAGCGTCTTCCCGGGCACAAAACCATCACGCACCGCCTTATCCCAGCTTTTGGAATTTTTACGCTGGCCAACAATTACGTTGATGCCATTATCTTTCTGGTTCAGCGCCTGGCCCGGGCCCTGCACGCCGTAACCGATAACCGCAACTACTTCGTCTTTCAGTACCTGTTGCGCTTTTGCCAGCGGGAATTCATCGCGGGTGACTACATTTTCTTCAACTCCGCCGAATGTTAATTTTGCCATCTTGTTGATTTTGTGCCGGCTGGAAGCAGCCTCTGCGCTGCCATACCCCGGCATGGGTTTAATAAAATTTTATGGGATGATGCACTACCGGTATCCGATAACCGGTTTCACATGGTAAATACTTCCGATTGCTGGTTGAGGTATTCATTCTCCACGTTCGCCGATCCTGGCTTCAGCTCCTCAAACTCCTTTAACTTTTCATGAAAACCTGATGATGCTTTGATGATCGCCACCCGCGCACTCCGTACAAATTCAATCAGCCCGTAAGGCGCCAGCACCCGTGTCATATTATCCGTCTCCTCGCGCTGACCGGCTACTTCGAATACGGTATAATCTTTTCGGATCACCACAGCCTTTGCACCATGCTGGCGCAGCAGCCTTTCTACTTTTACCGACTCGGCAATGATTTCTGTAGGTACTTTGTACAAGGCCAGTTCCTGCCAGATGATCTCTTCATTGGTATTATAATAGGCTTTCAGCACCTCCACCTGCTTTTCTACCTGCCGGACCAGTTTCTTAACCACATCCTCGGTTTCATTAATCACAATTGTGAACCGGTGGATACCCGGCACTTCCGACGGCGAGGTGTTAAGGCTCTCAATATTTATTTTACGCCGCGAAAAAATGATCGCTATCCGGTTCAGCAGTCCAATGTGATTTTCTGTATAAACCGTTATCGTATACTCCTGTTTTATCATAACAACAACTTTATTAGTATTCCCGTCAGAGTTCCTCTTTACTTAAAATAATTTCCGCCACGCCCCGGCCCTGCGGCACCATCGGGAACACATTGTTTTCCTTACCAACCATCACTTCCAGCAGAAAACTTCCGGGATGATCCAGCATCTCCTGCAGGGAATTTCGGACGTCTTCCCTATTGGAAATTCGCTTGCCGGGTATGCCAAAACCCTTTGCCACCTGCACAAAATCAGGACTGGTGATGTCTACAAAGGAATAGCGCTTTTCATGGAACAGCTGCTGCCACTGCCGCACCATACCCAAGAACTGGTTATTCAGGATAACAATTTTCACATGCGGCTTAAATTGCATGATGGTTCCCAGTTCCTGCAGTGTCATCTGGAACCCGCCATCGCCGATAATTGCAACGGTGGGCCGTGACGGATCGCCAAACGCCGTTCCAATTGCTGCAGGCAACGCAAAGCCCATGGTACCCAGGCCGCCACTCGTAATATTGCTGTTGCTGCGGTTAAATTTTGCATACCGGCAGGTCACCATCTGGTGCTGGCCCACATCGGTAACAATAATCGCATCTCCCTTCGTTAACTCGTTGAGCACTTTAATCACTTCTCCCATCGTCAGAATTTCTCCCTCCGGGTTCAGCTCTTCATGAATCACTTTATCGATTTCTTTCTTCTGGTAATCATGAAACAGTTGCAGCCATTCCGGATAGCTTTTTCGGTCTACCAGTTCAGTCAGCATCGGCAGCGTTTCGCGGCAATCGCCCCAGACCGGTACGGTCGACTTTACGTTTTTATCAATTTCAGACGGGTCGATATCGAGGTGGATAATCTTGGCCTGGCGTGCATACTTATCCAGCCGACCCGTTACCCGGTCATCGAATCGCATCCCGATCGCAATCAGCACATCGCATTCGTTCGTCAGTACATTCGGACCATAATTTCCATGCATCCCCAGCATGCCCACATTCAGCGGGTGATCAGTGGGAATGGCACTGGCACCCAAAATCGTCCATGCGGCAGGGATACCCGACTTCTCCAGGAATTCAGCAAACTCTTTTTCGGCCCGGCCAAGCAAAACTCCCTGGCCCCATATCACAAAAGGGCGCTTGGCCGCATTGATCAGCGCCGCAGCCTGTTCAATATACTCCGGCCGCACTATCGGCTTGGGCCGGTAACTGCGGATATAACTGCATTTTTTATACCCGGCAAAGTCAAACTTCTGCAGCTGGGCATTCTTCGTAATGTCGATCAGCACCGGGCCGGGCCGCCCGCTGCCGGCGATATAAAATGCCTTTGCCAGCACCTCGGGTATCTCGGTGGCATCGGTCACCTGGTAATTCCATTTGGTGACGGGCGTGGTGATATTGATCACATCAGTTTCCTGGAATGCGTCGGTACCCAACAAATGCGCAAATACCTGCCCGGTGATGCAGACCACCGGCGTGCTGTCAATCATCGCATCGGCCAGGCCGGTCACCAGGTTTGTCGCCCCCGGACCGCTCGTCGCGAACACCACCCCGGTTTTCCCGGAAACACGGGCAAAGCCCTGCGCGGCATGGATGGCGCCCTGTTCATGGCGCACCAGGATGTGTGTCAGCTTTTCTGCGTAATCGTAGAGCGCATCGTAGATCGGCATGATCGCACCCCCCGGGTAGCCGAAAATGATATCAACGCCTTCAGCAATAAATGCTTCCAGCACGGCTACTGACCCGGTTACCGACCCCGTCGCTGCCGGTGTGGGCTGCATCTTCTCTTTTGGTAAAGCAACTGCTTCCATATTCAGTTTTTACGTTGGTATGCCTTGCGGCAATTAAGGTTAATGTTTCACTCATTCATCGGTGACGCAGCCCTCACTGGCATCCCTGACCGATTTTGCATATTTAAACAGAACACCCCTTGTCACCCGCAAAGCCGGCTGCTGCCAGTTTTGCCTGCGCCTTGCAATTTCTGCTTCCTCAACTTTCAAATTGATGGTATTGTTTACGGCATCCAGTTCAATGATGTCGTCATCGTGCACAAAGGCAATCAGGCCGCCTTCATAAGCTTCAGGGGTAATATGTCCCACCACGAACCCATGCGTACCCCCGCTGAACCGCCCGTCAGTAATCAGCGCAATGGATTTACCCAGACCGGCGCCGATGATTGCTGAGGTTGGTTTCAGCATCTCCGGCATACCCGGTGCACCTTTCGGCCCTTCATTCCTGATCACCACCACATCACCCGGCCGCACTTTCCCGCTGGCTATCCCTTCCACCAGGTGTTTCTCGCCATCAAAGACACGGGCCGGGCCCACGAATTTTTCGCCTTCCTTCCCGGATATCTTCGCCACACTGCCTTTCTCCGCGAGGTTGCCGTATAAAATCTGCAGGTGACCGGTCGCCTTGAGGGGCTTTTCGACCGGGTAAATGATATCCTGCGTATCAAAATTTATCGCTGCCACCTCCGCTAAATTTTCTGCAACCGTTTTCCCGGTAACGGTAAGACAGTCGCCGTGCAGCATTCCTTTTTCAAGCAAATATTTCATCACGGCCGGCACGCCTCCATGCCCGTGCAGCTCCTGCATCAGGTATTTGCCGCTCGGTTTAAAATCGGCCAGCACTGGCGTCTTGTTGCTGATCGCCTGGAAGTCATCCTGTGTCAGCGCTACCTGCACGCTTTTCGCCATGGCAATCAGGTGCAGTACCGCGTTGGTGCTACCGCCCAGCACCATGATCAGCGTAATGGCATTTTCAAATGCCTTCCGCGTCATAATATCGGAGGGCCTGATGTCTTTTTCAAGTAATACTTTTATCGCCTTACCTGCTTCGAGACATTCTTTGTGCTTGTCGCTGCTCGTAGCAGGATTGCTGGACGAATACGGCAGACTCATACCCAGCGCTTCAATGGCACTGGCCATGGTATTAGCCGTGTACATGCCGCCGCAGGCGCCAGCGCCCGGGCAGGAATGCATTACGATACCTTTGAAGTCTTCGTCGCTTAAGGTGCCTGCTATCTTCTGTCCCAGCGCTTCGAACGCGGAGATGATATTCAGTTCAGCCCCCTTGTAATGTCCCGGTGCAATGGTACCGCCATACACCATGATTGACGGCCGGTTCAGCCTGCCCATTGCCATGATACAGCCGGGCATATTCTTATCACAGCCAGGGAGCGCAATCAGCCCGTCGTAATAAAAACCACCACAGACAGATTCGATGCTGTCGGCAATCAAATCCCGGCTCACCAGCGAATAGCGCATGCCGTCAGTACCATTACTGATGCCGTCGCTGATGCCAATCGTGTTAAAAATCAAGCCCACCAGGTCGTTGTCCCACACCCCTTGCTTCACCACTTTTGCCAAATCATTGAGGTGCATGTTGCAGGTATTGCCGTCGTAGCCCATACTCGCGATGCCCACCTGTGCTTTCTTCAGATCTTCGTCCGTTAGCCCTATACCATATAACATTGCCTGCGCAGCGGGCTGGGTGGTGTCCTGCGTGAGTGTCCTGGAATATTTATTGAGTGTATTCATTGTTTTGTTTCAATCATTAGTTCGCTGTTCAGCAGCGTTGCGTCGCACACTTGTACGATATCTCTCCGGGCATCATGGTGTGCCGCCGGCCGCGTTCCGTTGGTGTACGGCAACCCGCAGGCGTTCCAGCCTAAGCCAATGATGCTTCCCGGGATTTACCGGCTTTTATCCTGATTTCGTCAAGGGGCTGCTCAATTATCCTGGCTGCATAGGCCAGCTGAACCTGCCTGCTCAGCGTATCCGCCCACGGCAGCCGGAAGGATACCTCATCGATGCTATCCCAGCCAATCACTTCCGCCGCGGTGCCACAGAAAAACGCCGCATCGGCCGTCTTCAGCTCTTCCGGCCGGATTTCCTTTTCCCTGGCTTTAATACCCAGTTCCTTGCAGAGCTCGAAAACCGTTGCGCGCGTGATGCCGGGCAGTATGTTCCCGGTGGCAGGGGTAAACAGCTCCCCGTCCTTTTCATAGAACATATTGGCACCGGGTCCCTCGGCAAGAAATCCATTCATATCGGTCAGCAGGGCTTCGTCGAATCCCTTAGCTTTTGCTTCCTGACTGGCGAGTATGGAATTTACATAATGACCGGATGCTTTCGCCGTAATGATAAAACCAGCCGGGTTGGGCCGCTGAAAGGAGGAGGTCATAACCCGGAGCAGTTTATCCCCGAGGAAAGGAGTCATCTCCCAGGCCTGGATGGTGAGAAAAGACACCTCATTCCGGTTAAAGCTCATGTTCGCAGGTCCGTACACCAGTGGCCGGATATAAGCATTCTGCAGCCCGTTCATAGCCAGCAGTTCGTAGGTAGCAGCAATCAGGCCGGCTGCTGCATGCGGGTAAGGGAGGTACAGCGCTTCAGCGGACAACCGCAGCCGCTCAAAATGCTCAGGCGCCTTGAAAATTTTTGTTTCGCCGGTGATGGTCCGGTAAGAACGAATACCCTCGAAAACGGCGTACCCGTAGTGCATGGATTGCCCGTACAAATCAACTTTCGCTGCTGCAGCTTTTACAAACTGCCCGTCGAGATACAAGAAGGTGTTGTCGTTATAATATACTGCCATATAAAACTTC
This sequence comes from Chitinophagales bacterium, assembly GCA_038229695.1. Lineage (GTDB taxonomy): Bacteria > Bacteroidota > Bacteroidia > Chitinophagales > Chitinophagaceae > JACMLD01. The sequence goes on from JBBROE010000137.1 coordinate 5,835, forward strand.
CTTTTACTAATTGTACTTATTGTTGCCAGTTAACGAAGTCACCGCATAAAAAAACCCGCCGATAAGGGGCGGGACAGCTGTATAAAATAGTTTTTTATACTATGATCCTCCCCCGGCAAACGCCAGGATAATAATGACTACCATCCCGGTACTCACCGGAATAATTTCACAGATAGCCTTTATTATTTTCCTGTTCAGCATGGAGGCGCTTTACGTAAATGTACAGCTGCCTGCTGAAAAAAACAAAGAACTTTTCTATTAACGACGGGCATGCCTGCTTAGTTGCTGACATCCCGGCCGTTCACCACCCTCATATAATGGTTGACTTCCTGAGCTCGATATTGTTCCGGTTCACTTTGTCGGGTATTCTGTCTGCTACATAATCGGTGATCAGTTCCCCGATGGTGGAGGTGAAATAAAAATTCACCGGGTCGATGTCCTTGGTCACGAAGCCATGAATGAGCGTCCATTCTGCGGCCTCCCGCACCAGTGCCGCTTCCTGCTGCAACCCAAAATGATCCAGCATCATGGCCGCGGATAAAATTGATCCCAGCGGGTTAGCAATGTCCTTACCGGCCGCCTGGGGGTAAGACCCGTGGATAGGCTCAAACAGGGCCACCGAATTGCCCACGGAAGCGGATGGCAACAAGCCCAGCGACCCCGTAATCACGCTCGCCTCATCGCTGATGATATCACCAAACATATTCTCCGTCAGGATTACATCAAATTGTTTTGGATTTAAAATAATCTGCATGGCGGCATTGTCGACAAACAGGAAATCGACTGCTACTCCAGGGTAAGCTGCTGCAATTTCCTGCACCACTTTCCGCCATAGCCTCGACGTCTCCAGCACATTGGCCTTATCCACCAGTGTCAGTTTATTCCTGCGCTGTTGCGCATATTTAAAGGCCAGGTGGCTCACCCGCTCAATTTCATGACGCGTGTACGTACACTCGTCAACCGCCTGCTGCTGATCAGCACTCAGCTCCTTCTTACCGAAATAAATTCCACCGGTCAGCTCCCGGAAAATTACAAAGTCGACATCTTCCAGCTGCTTGCTCTTCAGCGGAGAAAGGTGCTGCAGTGAGGGATACGTAATGATCGGGCGGATATTCGCAAACAACTGCAATGATTTGCGCAGCTTCAGCAAGCCCTGTTCAGGCCTTACTTTGGCGGTGGGATCATTGTCATACTTCGGATCACCAATAGCCCCGAACAAAATCGCATCACTTTCCAGGCAGGTGGTGATGGTCTCATCCGGCAGCGGGTTGCCGGTCGCATCAATGGCTACCGCACCCATCAGCCCGTGATGATAGGTAAATTCGTGCCCAAACTTTTCCGCAATGGCATCCAGTACGTGTATGGACTGCCTTGTCACTTCCGGGCCAATGCCGTCGCCATTGATGACTGCAATATTTTTTTTCATATCAGCTTATCAAACTATGTTATGCCGCGCCGCCTCAAACTGCGTGCTTTTCAAAGGCTGCTATCTCCTCCTTCATACTCAGCAGGTAGTCGATGTCGTCGTACCCGTTCAGCAGGCAGGTCTTTTTATAATAGTTAATCTCGAATTGTTCCATTACATCGGTGCCTTGTATCGAGATCGTCTGCTCCGGCAGGTTTACTTCCAGCACCGTGGCAGGGGCCTGCGCCACCGCGGCAAAAGCCTGTTGCATAAAAGATTCACTCACGGTGACGGGGAGCAGAAAATTATTGAGGGAATTATTTTTAAAAATATCTGCGAAAAAACTGCTCACCACCACATCGAAACCGGCGTCTTTTATCGCCCAGGCTGCATGTTCGCGGCTTGAGCCGCACCCAAAGTTTTTGGCGGCCAGTAATATTTTACCGCCATAGCGGGTATCATTCAGCGGAAAATCAGGAACGGGCTGGCCTGGATCATCGTTCCGGTACCGCCAGTCACGAAACAGATTTTTCCCAAAACCGTCGCGGCTGGTCCCTTTCAGGAAACGCGCAGGAATGATCTGATCGGTGTCCACGTTCTCGATATTCAGGGGCACCACCGTCGAATGAATAATATTGATCTGCTTGCTCATGGTATAGAAAAGACTTTAATCAGTTGTAATATTCCCGTACATCCCCCACTTCCCCCGTTACTGCGGCGAGGGCAGCTGTCAGCGGGCTGGCCAGGAAAGTCCGCGCATTCGGTCCCTGCCTTCCCTCGAAATTCCGGTTGCTGGTGGAAATACAATATTTCCCGGCCGGTATTTTATCTTCATTCATACCGAGACAGGCGCTGCAGCCGGGCTGCCGCAGCAAGAAACCCGCCGCTTCGAACACTTTGTCGATCCCTTCTTCTATAGCCTGCTTCTCCACCTGTTTACTTCCCGGCACCACCCATACTTCCACGTTGTCTGCCTTATGTTTGCCCTTCACGAAAGATGCCACCATCCTCAGGTCTTCAATCCGTGCATTGGTGCAGCTGCCGATAAAAACATAGTCCACTTTTTTTCCTTTGATGCCCGTCCCAGGCAGCAGTCCCATATAGGCCAGCGATTTTTCAAAAGAAGGTTTTTCACGCTCCTCAATTTCGTCCAGCATCGGTACATGACCACTCACGCCAATACCCATCCCAGGGTTAGTGCCGTAGGTAATCATCGGTTCGATATCCTCCGCGCGGATGAGGATTTCTTTGTCGAATACCGCGTCGGCATCGCTGCACAGTGTTTTCCAGTAGCTGAGTTGCGTATCCCATTCCTCGCCGGTGGGTGCAAATTTCCTTCCCTTCATGTAATTAAAAGTAGTTGCATCGGGGGCAATCATGCCACAGCGGGCGCCCATTTCAATGCTCATGTTGCAAATCGTCATGCGGGCTTCCATGGACAACGCACGGATCGCGGAGCCGGCAAATTCCACGGCATAACCGGTAGCGCCACTGGCCGATATCTGGGAAAGAATATATAAAACGATGTCCTTGCTCACCACCCCGGGATTCAGTTGTCCATCGACGGTAATTCTCATGAGCCTGGGTTTGGTCTGCATGAGACACTGGGTAGCCATCACCATTTCTACTTCACTGGTACCGATGCCGAAAGCCATGCTGCCAAAGGCCCCGTGGGTAGAAGTATGGCTGTCTCCGCAGACAATGGTCATCCCCGGCTGGGTCAGTCCCAGTTCAGGACCGATGATATGGACAATCCCCTGGAAAGGGTGTCCCAGTCCGTAAAGTTCAATCCCGTGAGCTGTACAGTTTTTCTTCAGCGTATCTACCTGTATGCGCGACAGTTCTTCTTTTATGGGCAGGTGCTGGTTCAACGTCGGCACGTTGTGATCCGCAGTGGCCACCACCTGCTGCGGCCGCAGCACTTTGATGCCTCTTTTGTTCAGCCCGGCGAAGGCCTGCGGGCTGGTTACCTCGTGAATAAAATGCTTGTCGATATAAAGCACGGCGGGGCCGCCCTCGATGGTCTTTACCACGTGCCTGTCCCAGATTTTTTCGAAAAGTGTTGTCGCCATTTACTTGCTTTAGAATACGCGTGACGCAGCAGCGCCACACCTGTCAAAACTATGAACATGAGAAAATCACAATGCGTTGGCCGGCCGGGGTGCGTATTCCCCCGCCAGCTGGTGCAGGTCTTCCTCGTCGATTTCCTTTTTAGCATCAGCTACCTGCAGGAACCGTTCGTATAACACATCGATATCGTTGCGCGTGTAGGCATAACCCAGTTTATGAAACCGGTGGGCCAGCGCGCTCCTGCCGCTTCTCGCGGTGAGTACGATGCGGCTTCCTTCCGCCCCCACTTCTTCCGGGCTGATAATTTCGTACGTCAGCGAGTCTTTCAGGAATCCGTCCTGGTGAATGCCGGAAGAGTGCGAAAAAGCATTCGCGCCTACTATCGCCTTGTTCACCTGCACTGCGGTGCGCATGGTGTCGGCAACCAGGCGGCTCATCGGGTTCAGCATGCGGGTATTGATGCCCGTCGTGAAACCCAGGTGAGCATGTTGCTTCAGTACCATCACTACTTCTTCCAGCGAGGTATTACCGGCTCTTTCGCCAAGCCCGTTGATGGTACATTCTACCTGGCGGGCGCCATTTATGACGCCGGCAATGGAGTTGGCCGTAGCGAGACCCAGGTCGTTATGACAGTGGCAGGAGATGACTGCCTTGTCGATATTGGGTACGTTGTTAACAAGCCAGGCAATTTTGTCCCCGTACTGGTTAGGCAAGCAATAACCCGTGGTGTCCGGGATATTGACCGTTGTAGCGCCGGCAGCAATAACGGCCTCCACTACGCGGGCCAGGTAATCGTTATCGGTGCGGCCGGCATCTTCGGCATAAAATTCAACATCGTCTACAAATTTCCTGGCGAACTTTACTGCTTTAACAGCCCGCAACAGGATTTCCTCGCGCGTGGCATTAAATTTTGACTTGATATGAAAATCGGACACGCCGATG
>JBBROE010000138.1:0-9950 GCA_038229695.1 Chitinophagales bacterium
GGGCCGATATACCGGGCGTGGCATTGGCATCATCGATGGCATACAGCTCATGGAAGCCGTGCGGGCAGTACAGGTGATGGCCCGGTCACCAGCCATGGATCCGGCGCTGGTTATGGCAACCCGCGGCTGGGTCAGCCGGTTTTTGCAATGGCTGACTACCCACCGGTATGGCCTGGCCGAAATGACTGCTGCCAATAACCACGGAACCTGCTGGGTGATGCAGGTTGGTGTGTATGCTGTGTTTACCGGTAATGATTCCCTGCAGCAGTTTTGCAGGGAAAGATTCAAATCGGTGTTATTGCCCGGGCAGCTGGCTCTGGACGGAAGTTTTCCCCTGGAGCTCCGGCGGACCAAACCCTATGGATATTCAATCTTCAACCTGGATGCCATGGCTGCCATTTGCCAGGTGTTGTCAACCCCTGACGGCAACCTATGGGAATATGCCACACCGGGTGGCCAGACGCTCCGCGACGCCATCAGTTTTCTTTACCCGTTCCTGGCCGATAAATCGAAGTGGCCCTTCGCGCATGATGTGATGTTCTGGGATCAATGGCCCGTGGCCCAGCCGGCGCTGGTATTCGGGGCGCGGGCTTACCGGCGGCCCGACTGGCTGGCAACCTGGGAAAAACTTGATCACTATCCGGATAACCCGGAAGTAATCCGCAACCTTCCCATCCGCAACCCGCTGATTTGGATGGCAGGTGCTACGGGTAAGGATAGCGCCGCTGGGGGAATGGCCGCGGTGCAACCCTGAATCATTTGTAAATGCTTAAATAACCAGTATGAAAAAAAATGCCTGCCTTACTGCCTGCCTTGCCTGGCTCAGTCTTTCTGTGTACTGCCAGGATACCCTCACCAGGAATCAGCGGATGGAATGGTGGCGTGACGCAAGATTCGGCATGTTCATCCACTGGGGTGTATATGCTGTGCCAGCCGGTACCTTCCGCGGGCACCGCATCGATCACATCGGGGAATGGATCATGAACAGGGGGAAAATTCCGGTTGCTGAATACCGTGAGTATGCCAATCAATTTAACCCGGTGGCCTACGACCCCGAGGCCTGGGTAAAGGCGGCAAAGGATGCCGGGATGAAGTATATTGTCATCACCGCTAAACACCACGATGGTTTCGCGCTGTTCGACAGCAAAGCCAGCAACTGGGATGTTGTTGACGCAACGCCCTATAAAAAAGATTTGCTGCAGCCATTGGCAGCAGCCTGCCGGAAAGCCGGTATAAAACTCGGATTCTATTATTCACAGGCCCAGGACTGGAACAACCCCGGCGGGGCGGCCGCCCGCAAGCCGGCATCCGAAGGCTGGGCCAATCCTGATTCATCGGTCATCGATGCCTACAGCCGCGAGCACAGCGGCCACTGGGACCCCGCACAAACCACGGCAACCATGAGCCGTTATATCGACAGTGTTGCGGTTCCGCAGGTAAAAGAATTACTGACCAACTACGGTGACGTTGCCGTGCTCTGGTGGGATACACCTACCGGTATGAATGATGCTTTTGCCCGCAAACTCCATGACCTCCTTGCCTTGCAGCCGAGAATAATCACCAACGACCGCCTGGAGAAGCCCGGTTACCCGGGCGATTATAAAACTCCTGAGCAACGCATCCCCGATCTGAAGGAGCTGGATGGGAAAGACTGGGAAACCTGTATGACGATGAATGAAACATGGGGATTTAAGAGCTATGCGGATAATTGGAAGTCGGCCACCACCCTCATCCGCAACCTGGTAGACATTGCATCGAAAGGCGGTAACTACCTGCTGAATGTGGGGCCCAAGGCGGATGGCAGCTTTCCCGCTGAAAGCCTGTCGCGCTTACAACAAATCGGCAGCTGGATGAAAGTGAACGGGGAAGCGATTTACGGTACAACGGCCAGCCCGTTCGGAACGTTCAGTTGGGGAAGATGCACCAAAAAAGATACAGGCAATAAAACGGTGCTGTACCTGGAGGTGTTCGACTGGCCGGCGGAAGGCCGTTTAGCGGTTCCCGCCATTAAAGAAAAGGTGAGCCGCGCTACGATCGTTGGCCGCTCCGGAAAGATCGTGGCAGAGAGCGGCCGCAACGGGCTGGTCCTCCGGCTCCCGCTCACGCCGCCCGATTCCATCGCAACGGTAATCAGGCTGGAGTTGAAAAGAAAAATGGAAAGCGTTCCCATACCTGCCGGCGGTAGCCTCCGGTCGGGATTGTAGCACCGGTGAATTGGTCTGATTTGTGATCCTATTCCGGGGAGTTGTTTTACCCTGCTCAATAAAAAAAATATGACTACCAGGAAGTTTTTTATGGTTGCTATGGCTTTAGTGGTCGCCGGTTTGATTGCCTCTGCATTCATGGCACGGCCTGTTGGATCCGTGAAAGGAACTGTGGATCCGAGGGAAGCGGGACTGAATGCTTTCCTTTTTTCGGGAAAGGATACCGTTTCGGTGAGCGTGGTCAGCGGAACCTTCCAGTTTTTTAATGTAAAGCCTGGGAATTACGACCTGCTGATTGAAGCAGCACCGCCCTACCAGAATGGCGTAAGATCCGGCATACGCGTGGCGGACGGGCAGTTTACCGATGCCGGTGAAATCCGTTTGCTGAAATAAAAAGGGTAAACAAGAGATGCACGGCAGAAAGAAAAGCCAATCGGCTTAATCGGCGCCATTATCTTTTGAGTCGGTATTTACGCGTCACTTTCGGGCTGTTGAAATATTGGTTCAGTTCTTCTTCAGACATATTGTTGGCCAGCACCAGCGGCACGTCAATCAGTTGGATTTGTGTCTGTTTCAGCTCGTCCTTCAGTTTAGCCGTCTTCTTAACAATTTCGGGATCCCGTTCGCCGACCAGCGCATTGTCGCGCACCATATACTCTAGCCGTTTAATAGAACCCCTGACGAGGGAGGCCTGGTTCTGATCAAATACTTTCTGCGGGGCAATTGCTTCTTTTAGTGGCACAAGAGAAATACCCACACTCGGCAGCAGCTGCCCGGTCTTCTGGGTACTGGTATTGGCCGAAGAAGCCAGGATGCTGCCGGTCAGCGCCGTGGTAGAGCCGGTAATGTCGAAGGTGGTGCGGGCATTCTTGGTACTTTTTACGCTCTTGTCAAGCTGCAGGAAAGTATATTTCAACTGTAGCACGTACGTATTCACGTTTCGTACCGTGAGGTTGTAGTCCTCCACGGCAAGCGGGTAATTGAGCGCATCTCTCACAATAATTTTTACGATAGCCGTATCGCGCACCTGGAAACGGTTCACGCCCACGAAACTGAGGAGCAGCACTTTTACTTTGGCGGAATCGGATTCTCTCACGAAATCGAACGGGGGCATCCAGGTAAAATCGTCATCGCATTTTTTTACCAGGGTAAAGTTTTTTATCGGACGGTTTGCAAAAAAAGTGATGGCTTCTATCGGGAAGGAGCCATTGTCGCACTGTACCTTAAAACTGACAGTGTCGCCTTCGTCGACCGTGAGTACCGAACTGACCGTAGGTTTAACCTTCGACACGATGATGTCAGTGTTGTAAAAAACCATCGTAAAAAACGTATCCACCCGTTCCGCCGGATTCGACAGGTTTTGTACCCCGATGTTCACTTTGTACTCCACATCATACCTGAGTTTGCCTGATAGAAAGAAAGATTTCTCGGCTTTGAAAGTGAGCATGCCGTCGTCTTTGTTAATGCGCAGTCCCACCGGAGAATTGCGAAGAAACCAGTAGTATTTTTTTTCTTCCTTATTAATTTCAAGGTTATAGGTAAGTGTGGAATCTGAATGAATGGTGAAGTAGGGATTCAGGTTGGTGATGCGCAGCGGAAGGATTTGCGTGAGCGAATCGGGGGGCAACGGGGTAGCGCTGGTATCCGTCTGACCAGATGCTGTAAAGGAAATGGTTAAACATAACATTACAAGTAGCTGGCTGGCAGTTTTCATGTTATTGTATTGTTGAATGTGCGTGCAATATTAGGCCATTTTGCCTTAAACTGCCGGGGCTGTTAAAGTGTTTTAACCATTTTCAATTTCTGTTAATAGTTGTTGTAATGCTGCTGTATAACGGCCATACATTTTTTTGACATACCAGCGGCTGAAGATAATTATACCAACAGACCAGCAGAGGTAACATGCCGTATAGGTGATAAAACCCCTTGTCCAGTTAAAGTTCCCCGGTTGGGCAAGTGCGTAGACATCATGACTGCCGGCGACCAGACCGAGTACATAAATAACCGGTAAGCTGCCAATGGAAAATTCAAGGTAAAGCCGGCTGAACCGGCTGACCAGCCGGGTCAGTGCCCGAAGTGCTGCCGCCGTATCGAACGTATTCGTTTCATAGTAGGTAATCTGCCGGTGAAGCCGCAACAGCACCAGCCCAAACACTACGCTGCCGGCGATGATCACCCCGGAAAACAGTTGGAGAGTCCGGTTCGTGTGAAATGACAGTGCCGCGATCGCGGCCACGATGAATACGATCAGGCATATCATTTCAAACATGATATGCTTCTTGAGCAGCACGGTTACCGGTTGCTGCGCGGGGTGGTTGGACAGGCGCCCGATTCGTTCCCCCGGTGTGGTCTGCCCGGTTAACATTTCACTGAGTTCTTCGAGTTCCATCCGCTATAAAAATCTTTTGGTGATTGATTTAAGTTTTGTTTTGATCCGGCTGAGCTTTACAGCCACATGATTTTCCGTTATCCCGGTGATCCGGGCAATTTCCGTATGAGAAAAGGAGTCCATGTACAGCATCACAATGGCTTTCTCCACCCCGGTCAGCATATTAATGGCCGCCTGTAATGCGTGACTGCGATCGGAATTGTTTTCTTCCTCGCCGGCTACCTGCCCGGCAGCTGCTGTGTACGCCATGGTGCGGATATGACGGGTGCCTTTACGGTAGAAGGTCACCGCGGTATTCAGCGCAACGCGGTAAAGCCAGGTGGAGAATTTCGACTCGTTCCTAAAATTTGCATATCCCTTCCATGCGGCAAGCAGGATTTCCTGGAACAAGTCGTTCCTGTCCTGCGGATCATCCAGGTACAGGTTGCAGATTTTATGGATAATCAGCCGGTGTTCATTCACGGCTTCCAGGAATTCTTTTTCTTTCGACATCATCTATTAAAAAACAATCGTAATACCGGTAAATGTAGGCTTGCCGGAAGACAGCTTACCGCTTCATTAGTAGCCGGAGCCGCCCGGATATTACAAAAAATAGCCCCAATGTAAATACACTGGGGCTTAAAATCAAAACCAACTGCTCGTGCTTGTGAAATCAGTGGCCGGCAAGGCGTTCCGCGCCGTTATACATTTACTGAACGGCAATTTGTTTCGCCGCATCCTTTACTGCTGCTTTTTTCGGCAGGTAAATTTTCAGCAGACCGTTTTCGTATTTGGCCTGGATGCCGACGGCTTCAATTTTGTCTTCAAGACTGAAACTTCTTTTGAAACCCTGGAGGCTGAATTCCTTCCTCAGCGACTTGAGGCCTTCCTGCACAGCCTCCTCCTTTTTTTCGTACGTGATGGTCAATAAACCATTGTCAAGGTTCAGTTTAAAATCTTCTTTGTTCCGCCCCGGGGCATTCAGCTCCAGGTGGTACCCATCGGCATTCTCAGCAATGTTAACAGGCGGAAAATTCAGTCCGGCTTTATCTGCATAGACCGGGAATTCGTTAAAAAGTTCGTTGAAGAGGCTGTTGAAACCTGCGGGACGGTAATGGTTTTTTACGAGTGTCATGATGATGGCTATTTTAGTTTTTTGAGGTTGTTTTACGGGAGGTGTTTTTCAAATGCCGTACCAACCGCCGGAAGGGGCCGTTTTCCTGCCTTCCCTGCAGCATGAAGGGCTGCGTACTGCCATTATAGCAGGAGTTGGCTTATTCGACTGCCAACGTTGCAGTGTTTATGTGCCGATGACCCGACTTGAAAGATTTTCCGTAAATTGCGGGTTCAAATTAAAGGTTATATTATGTATCCAGCACAAATTGTAATTCCCATGAAAGAGGAATTAACTGATAATGGTTTTGAAGAAATGATGACCCCGGAGTCCGTAGACACCCAGATTGCACAGAAAGGAACTACCCTGGTCATGATCAATTCTGTCTGCGGCTGTTCAGCAGGCTCCGCCCGTCCGGGCGTGCTGATGGCGGTACACAACGCCAATAAAAAACCCGACCACCTGGCCACGTCGTTCGCGGGTTTTGATGTAGAAGCGGTTAACAAGCTCCGTGAGCACCTGCTTCCTTACCCACCGTCTTCCCCGGCTATCGCATTGTTCAAAGATGGCAGCCTGGTTCATTTTATCGAGCGGCACCAGATCGAAGGCCGGCCCGCACAAATGATTGCCCAGAATCTTATCAGTGCTTTTGAAGAGTATTGCTGAGCCGCCGGCATAATCAATTGAATCCGCCTGCAACAGGCGGATTTTTTTATGCACGATTCTCCCGGAACCATGAGCCGTCGATTTATTGATTATTTGCCCTAACATTGCATCCGTTATTATCCAGCTATCATTCAATAAAATTCAACCGGCCGGCCTATGTATCCCAACCTGTATTATGTAGTTAACGATTGGTTCGGCCTGGACTGGAAGGGACTTCGTTTTATCAATATGTTCGGCTTCATGGTGGCCCTGGCGTTCATCGCCGCGGCCATTGTTATCGGCAGCGAATTAAGGCGGAAAAGTAAAGAAGGGATGCTGCATTACGAAGAAGAAAAGATAACCGTAGGGCGACCTGCAGGGATCTCTGAGCTGCTGCTCAATTTCCTGCTGGGTTTTCTCCTCGGCTACAAAATTCTCGGCGCTTTTTTCAGCAACCCCAATGGCGATATCCAGCAGTATGTTTTTTCGCTCCAGGGAAACTGGTTGACCGGCATTGGCATGGGCCTGCTGTTTGCTTTTTTGAAATGGCGCGAAGCCAACAAACAGAAGCTGGCACGTCCAGAAGAACGCATCATCCGCGTGTGGCCGCACGACAGGGTAGGAGATATTATTATTCTCGGCGCGCTGTTCGGTTTTATCGGTGCAAAAATTTTCGATAACCTCGAAAACTGGGACCGGTTCATACAGGACCCGATTGGGAACCTGATATCTCCCAGCGGATTGACCTTTTACGGCGGGTTAATCTGCGCCGCCCTGGCTATCTGGTGGTATGCAAAAAAACACCGTATCGGCTTCTGGTACCTCAACGACGCTGCTGCGCCCACACTGATGCTGGCCTATGGGATCGGCCGCATGGGCTGCCAGGTCAGTGGTGATGGAGACTGGGGTATCCTCAACAGTGCCTATGTGACAAATAAGGCCGGGCAGGTAATACCCGCCTTACCGGGCCAGTTCCAGCAGCAGCTGCAGGAAAACGCACCGTTCTTTATCCGGCAATTCGGCAGCCTGGACAAGGTAAAACACCTCAGCTTCCGGGGCTTTTCCTGGCTGCCCGACTGGTTTTTCGCTTATACCTACCCCCATAACGTGAATAAGGACGGCATCCCCATGCCCAATTGTAACTGGGGCGATTATTGCAATGCCCTGCCACTGCCGGTATTTCCCACGCCGCTTTACGAAATCATCACCTGCCTGCTTTTGTTCTGCCTTATCTGGGCGGTCCGCAAGAAATTTACCGTGCCGGGTACCCTCTTCGGGTTTTACCTGCTGGTAAACGGTATCGAACGTTTTCTCATTGAAAAAATCAGGGTAAACACGAAGTATGAAAGCCTGCCCTTTCAGCCCACCCAGGCAGAAATCATTTCCGCCCTGCTCGTGCTCACGGGCCTGGCGCTGATGGTCTACCTACCCCTTAGGGCGAAACGCCAGCCCCCTCAACAACCCGGGACAGACACCGGAGCACGCGCGGACTAGCGCCTGCCTGACATCCTTCCGGGATCATTTTTTGGGCCGGGCTGTAGAACAGCGCTCCACGCTGTTGCGTCGCACCCTTGTACGGCAGTGCTATTGGGAGCAATCAGGCGGTCGTGCTCCAACCCCTTCTTACGTGGCCTTCCAGGCTGCTTGCCGATCGTACCTGTTATCCACCATCCAACACTTTACCCTGTTCTTTGTATTGCATAGTACTTACTTTTGGAATGTAATCAAACAAACAAAGTACTAACCAATATTAAACTGTATATATGTCCAGGCACCTGCTTATCATCGTTTCTGTATTTTTCTTTCAGTTTGTAAACGCGCAGCCCGGCGGCATCCTCCTAAAGGGTGCTATCAGCATGCCCGGCGGCCAGCCAGCCGTGGCGGCCACAATTAGCCTGTTGAAGGCAGCCGATTCGTCGCTCATCAAGATCGGCACAACCGATACCAGCGGAAGTTTCAGTTTTGCCGATGTGAAGCCGGGCAAGTACCTCCTGTCCGTGACCGCTGTCAACTTTCGTCCGCACTGGTCTGCTACTATTGATATTATTTCCGATAAAAATTACTACCAATTAAAAACCATTACATTAACACAGTCTTCTAATGAATTGGCCGGGGTGACTATTGTAGCCCGCAAACCGTTGATAGAACAACATATCGATCGCATGGTCGTAAACGTGGACGCGGCTCCTTCGAACATTGGCGCCTCTGCAATGGAAGTGCTGGAAAAGTCGCCCGGGATTACGGTCGACAAAGACGGCAACATTTCGCTCAAGGGAAAACAGGGGGTCCGCATTTTTATAGATGGTAAGCCGGCCTACCTCAGCGGCGAAGACCTGGCCAACCTCCTGCGCAACATGAATGCCAGCCAGCTGGACCAGATTGAAATCATGACCAACCCGCCGGCCAAATACGACGCTTCCGGCAACTCAGGTATCATCAACATCAAAACCAAAAAGAATAAGGTAAAGGGGTTTAATGGAAGCGTCACAGCCGGATACTCCCAGGGATTTTATGCCCGTACCAACGAAAGCCTTAACCTCAACTACCGCAATGGCCGCCTGAACACTTTTCTGAATTACAGTTACAACAGGAACAAGAGTTATAACCAGCTCAGCATTCACCGGACCTACCGCGATACCGCAGGACAGGTACTCGCCAATTTTGACCAGGTAGCCTTCATGCCCCGAACCGGCGATAATCACAACCTGAAAACGGGGGTCGACTTCTACGCCAGCGATAAAACTACCGTGGGTTTTGTAGTATCGGGGTTTCTGAGCCCGGAAAATCAGCAAAACTTCAATACGTCCTATCTCAAGAGCAGCACCGGCGTGGTAGACTCCATCGTCTATTCAACCAGCCGCGCACACAACCGGTGGAAAAACGGCGCGCTTAACCTGAATTTCCTGCACCGCTACGACTCTTCCGGCCGGGAGCTTTCTGCCGACCTCGATTATTCCCGCTATGGCTCAGACAATAACCAGCTGTTCATGAATTCCTCCTTTACGCCAGACTGGGTAAAGAAAGGCCAAACCGACCTTCGCAGTGTGCTGCCGGTAGCTATCGCTATTTATTCGGCGAAAATGGATTACACGCATCCGTTAAAGAAAGCTGCCAAACTGGAAGCGGGTCTTAAAACGAGCTATGTCAACACGGACAACGCCGCCGACTATTTCAATGTAGTCGGTTCCGCAGAAGCCGTGGATTATGACAAGACGAACCGTTTTCTCTACAAAGAAAATATCAATGCCGGTTACCTGAACTATAGCCGGCAGTTCAAAAAGCTCGGTATCCAGGCCGGCCTGCGTTTTGAAAACACCAACTACCGCGGCCACCAGCTGGGTAATACACAGAAGCCCGGCTCCGACTCAGCGTTCAGCCGCTCTTACAACAACCTCTTCCCGACCATCTACCTGAGCTACGCCGCAGCAAAAGACCACCAGCTTGGCTTATCAGCCGGCAGGCGGATCGACCGGCCGGACTATCAAGACCTGAATCCCTTCCTGTTCTTCATCGACAACTATACCTACGAAACGGGCAACCCATTCCTGAAACCACAATACAGTAATAACATCGAACTCAGCCATACTTATAAGGGAAAGATTACGACGACCGTCAATTA
>JBBROE010000139.1:0-9910 GCA_038229695.1 Chitinophagales bacterium
CCCGGAAACCCTTCCTGGAAAATGAAAAGTATCATTTTTCCATTTCGCACTCGGGAGATTTTGCTGCCGCGATGGTGAGCCGCACAAACCGCGTGGGAATCGATATCGAATGTATAACGGCAAGGATTGAACGCGTGCAGCACAGGTTCCTGGCAAACCGGGAGAAAGCTTTTCTGTTGTCAGCTGCCTCAAGGGAGTACGAACCGGCACCGGGAGACGTTGCCTGGCAGTCGTGGTTAACCCTTGCCTGGTGTGCGAAGGAAGCATTGTTTAAATGGGATGGGGAGGGGCTCATGGATTTCAGGGAACATATGCAGGTGGCGGAGGTTCCTGTCCTTTCTTCGCCGGGTGCATACCGCCTCAGGTTTAATTTACCCGGCCGCAGGACCAGTCCGCTTTCCGTGAGCGGCCGATCATTCCCGGAATTTATGCTGGCCTGGGTGAGCACCGCTGTTGCGAAACCCTTTCAATGAAAAGAGCCGAAAGGCCGGCGTAACCTTCAGGATTAATCGAGCAGTTGTTCCGACTGGTCATCGGTCAGCCCGAGGTCGATATTATCGAGCCCGGAAATTCCTTCTATCGAGCCCCTGATGCCAGCCGCATTGATGAGCACTTTTTCGAGCTGCTTTTCCCGGGCCTTCCATAATTTTTCCATCGCATCGCGTTCGCGCTGTATAGACATCCGCATGGATAAAAAACCTTCCCGGATGGCCTTCCATTGCCCGGCAAATTCGTTCCCGGTCAGGTAGCTGTACAGCAATTGCATTTTATCGCCCTTATTTTGCTGCGTTTTCGAGGCGCTGTGTACTTTAACGATGCCATCGCGCAACAGCGCAATCATGGCCCTGGCTTCTGTAAACTGGCAAATCCAGACCCCGTTTTTTTCACCGAAACTGTCCATATCTCTGGGCATGGCCTGGGTGACGATGATGGCCACATCGGCGCCGAGGCTGCGCATGTCAGCTTTCAGTTTTTCAATCCAGTCGCCCCCAAAGTCTTTGGTGCGTTTGCTTTCATAAATGATTTTACCGCATTCCTGGCCGTAACTGTTCCTTACGGTCTGGATGCAATCGGCACCCCTGACACCTTTACCGACCTCCTCGATTTGGTCGAACGGGAAAGCGCTCTGCAGCATGGCTTCCAGGGCCAGCTCCTGCACCTCGCCCTGTAATTGCATGGAGCCCTGCTCCGCCTTCCGGCGCATTTCTTCAGCCAGCTTTTTCTGGTCACCCAGCTGCTTTTCCAGTTCTTTCAGCCGGAGTTGGTATTCAGCATCTTTGGCCGCTCCCTTTTGTTCTTCCAGGCGACGCAGTTCTTCAGAAAGTCGTCCCCGCTCCGCCTGCATTTGTTGCTGGATAGAAATTTCCATTTCGGCTTCCCGGGTGCGGAGCTGCTGTTCCAGCTGCAGGTATTCGAGTTCTTTTTTGCGCGATTGTTTCAGTTTTTCTTCGCTGTCTTTGTTATTTTGTTCCAGCAGCCGGAGCTTATTCTCGAAGTCGGCAGCAATCTGCTGGCGGAGGCTTTCCTGGATTTGTTGCTGCAAGTGTTGTTTTTCTTCCTGCAGCTGCCTGGCAAATTCAGCGTCCTTTTTGGCAGCCAGCGCCGAGAATTCCTGCTCCCGGCGCATTAACTCGGCGTCTTTCTGGCTTTTGTATTCCTGCATTTTTTCCCGGAGTTCCTTTTTGTATTCCTCAGACACCGCTTCTTCAATGGGGAACTGGTTGCCGCATTTAGGACATTTTATGGAAGTAGACATGGACGTGTTTTGTGCAAGGTTACGAAACCCGTTGATAACGCCTACAGTTTTGCAGGTGACCCGCCGTCGTATCATCGATAATGAGGTTCATGAAGGACGTGGTTAACCCCTTATCTGTTAATTTTTTACCGATGGTTGAATCATTTTGACGGGGGAGTGGCGGCAGCTAAAACAAGGTGACCCCGGCCTGTAAATTTTTGGGCTTTACTTTGTTCATAAAAAATTAATAACAGATATTTGATGAAATAACTTGCTTCCGGCAGGCAGCCTGGTTACCGTTCCCTTGTAAATGGTCGTTAACCTGCCCATTTTCATTAATTTATCCCTGTTTCCGGCCTTGTAAATAAGGGCCATTGGGATGCGGTATATTTTTGACCAAAAGTCCAATATGTTCAAAATTTACAGGTATTTTTGCCGGTCTTTTACAAACTTTAAATAGTATTCTTTTACACAGAAAAGAAATTGCCAATGCAAAAGAAATTACAGCAGAAAATTGCGAGGTATACAGATGTGGCTGAAGTAAAAGCTACAAATCTTTACCCGTATTTCAGGGTGATAGAATCCGGCCAGGATACCGAAGTCCGGATTAATGGCAAGCGAATTCTGATGTTTGGCTCTAATTCTTACCTGGGTCTTACCAGTCATCCGTCCATTAAGGAGGCGGCCAAAAAGGCCATCGATAAATATGGCTCAGGCTGTGCCGGGTCCCGGTTTTTAAACGGAACACTTGACATTCATATAGAACTCGAGGAAAGGCTTGCCCGGTTTGTCGGCAAGGAAGCTGCCGTTACGTTCAGTACGGGGTTCCAGGTCAATCTCGGGGTTTTGTCCAGTATCGTAGGCAGGAACGATTACCTGTTGCTGGATGAATTTGACCATGCCTCCATCATTGACGGCAGCAGGCTCTCTTTTGCCAAAGTGATCAAATTCCGCCATAACAATATGGCCGACCTGGAGCAAAAATTATCCGGGTTGCCGGAAGAAGCGGTAAAGCTGATTGCAGTCGACGGAATCTTCAGTATGGAAGGGGATATCGTTAATCTCCCCCAGATAGTGGAAATTGCCGACAGGTATGGCGCCAATATCATGGTGGATGATGCCCACAGCCTCGGCGTCATCGGTGAGAAAGGGGCGGGCGCGGCCTCGCATTTCGGCCTCGCCGACCAGGTAGACCTTATCATGGGGACTTTCAGTAAATCGCTGGCCTCACTCGGTGGTTTTATCGCCGGCGATGCGGCTACCATTGATTACCTCAAACATAATGCCCGCTCACTGATATTCAGCGCCAGCATCACGCCGGCCTCAGCAGCAAGCGCCCTGGCTGCACTAACGATCATTGAGGAAGAGCCCCATCATATCACCAACCTCTGGAACAACACCCGGTACGCCAAGAAGCTCCTGGAAGAAAACGGGTTTGACCTTGGCGCCACCGAGAGCCCAATCCTGCCGATTTATATCCGCGACAACGCGAAAACATTCATGGTGAGCAAACACCTGGAGCAACATGGCATCTTTGTGAACCCCGTCGTTTCCCCGGCCGTTCCCTCAGACGCATCGCTCATCCGGTTTTCACTGATGGCAACGCACACGTTTGCCCAGATAGAAGAGGCGGTGGACAAACTGGTTAATGCGGCCACGGTTTGCGGGGTAGAACTCATCAAACAGAACGCATGAAAAAAATAGTGCCCGTTACTTCACCTTCGATGCTGGCAGATTTCATCGATTTCGGACACGAGCTGTATAAGGACAATGTCAATTATGTGCCTGAGCTTTTCATCGCGCAGCGGGATTTGCTCACGCCTGGTAAACATCCCTTCCATGAACATTCCGTTGTGCAGACGTTCCTCGCTTACGACGGCGATAAAATTACCGGCCGGATAGCTGCCATCCTCAACAATAACCACAATCGGTTCAACAACGCCAACGACGGTTTTTTTGGATTTTTTGACTGCATTAATGATGCAGAAACGTCCAGCCTTCTTTTCGATGCGGCCGGCAAATGGCTAAAGGAGAAAGGGGTGAGTACCATGATCGGACCTGTCAACCTGTCCACCAACGAAACCTGCGCCCTGCTCATCGAGGGATTTGATTCACCGCCGGTGGCCATGATGACCTACAACGAACCTTATTACAAAGACCTTATTGAAAAGGAAGGTTTTCATAAAAAGACTGATCTCATTGCCTATCACTTCGATACTGACAAGCGGGATGAAAGACGGCTCAAGACTGTAGACCTGATAAAGGACAGGCTGTCCCGCCGGGGTATCGTGTTCCGGCCAATCAACCTGAAAAAATTTAAAGAAGAGACCGACCAGATCAGGCAGATTTACAATTCGGCGTGGGATAAGAACCTGGGGTTTGTGCCGATGACCGAAAACGAGTTTAAGTACCTCGCCAAGGATCTGAAACTTATCATGGACAAGGATTTCTGCGTAGTTGCAGAGCACAATGGCAGGATGGTGGGTTTCAGCCTGGCGATCCCGGACATCAATTTCATTCTCCAGAAAATCAAAAAAGGACGCTTGTTTCCAACCGGTATTTTCAAGCTGCTTTTCCTCAAAAAACGCATCAAAAAGATCCGCATCATAACGCTGGGCGTCATAGAAGGCTACCGTAAAATGGGCATTGAAACGGTTTTTTATGCGGATATTATCAAAACTGTGCTTCGGAAAGGCATAACCACCGCCGAGGCCTCCTGGATACTGGAAGATAATTACCTGATGAATAAAGCCATCAGTGATATAAACGGCCAGCCGTACAAACGGTACAGGATTTTTGAAAAGTCAATATGAAAGGCAACCTCCTCGTTACGGGCGCCAGCGGTTTCTTAGGCTATCACCTCGTACAGGCAGCCGTTTCGGCCGGATACTCGGTTTTTGCCGGGGTCAGGCCATCCAGTGATACCGCTCATTTCGCCCCCGGCACTATTACCCGGCTTAACCTGGATTTCTCAGACGTGCCGGCACTCACCCGCATGCTGGCAGAACACAGGATTACCCATGTCATTCATGCTGCGGCTTCCACCAAAGCCAAAGACCAGGCGGCGTACAACCGGGCAAATGCCGATTACACCCGCAACATCGCCCTGGCGGCTATGGCCACCGGTATCCCGCTTGAAAAATTTGTATTCATCAGCAGCCTCGCTGCTTTGGGGCCTTCCCGCTCGGGTGAGCCTATCCGGGAGAACAACCAACCGCATCCCGTAACCTGGTATGGTAACAGCAAACGGCTGGCCGAGCAGTACCTGCGTGATATCGCAGGCCTGCCTTTGATTGGCCTGCGTCCAACGGCAGTTTATGGTCCCCGGGAAAAAGATCTGCTGGTACTGATTAAAACCCTGTGCAAGGGCCTGGAAGTGTATATCGGCCGCAATAGCCAGCGACTCAGCTTCGTTTATGTCAGTGATCTCGCCGATGTTACGGTGAAAAGCCTGGAAAGTGAGCGCACCGGTGAATTTTATAATGTCAGTGACGGAAAGATATACGATCGGTATGCCTTTTCTAACGCGGCCAAGCAGGCAACCGGCCGGAAAACCGTCAAACTTCAATTGCCGCTGTCCCTGATTACCCGAATTGCCGGCCTGATGGACATCCTATACAGCCGGAGTGCCAAAACTCCGGTGCTCAACCGGGATAAAATAAATGAACTCACGGCGAGTGACTGGTCCTGCAGTATCGAAAAAATCAACCAGGACCTGGGATTTCGACCGGCATATGACTTACAGCGGGGTATGGATGAAACCATTAGCTGGTATAAATCGCAACACTGGATCTGATTGCCTGCCGATATGACATCATTTGTTTACCGGCAAACCATTTGCCGGTAGGAACGTACTTTAAAAGGAAGGCAGGGGGCAGGCCTAATTATGTTTGCATTAAAGATAGCAGCAACAGTTGGCGGAGTAGGGTATCTGAAGGGCGGCGGCACCATCGCTGCACTGCTCTATGTCCTTTGCTGGTATTTACTGTTTCCCACTTCTGAATGGTTTGCTGTGGCTGTGCTGTGGCTGGTACTGCTGGTCGGCGTTGTGGCCGGTAACCGGCTGGAAGCCCATTGGGGCAAAGATAGCAGCCGGATTGTACTGGATGAGGTGGCCGGGATGTGCTGCACCCTGCTTTTTATTCCCCATACCCTTTTGTATGCCGGATGCGGGCTCGTGTTATTCCGCTTTTTCGATATTGTGAAACCCTTTTATATCCGTGAGGCTGAAAAACTCCCGGGGGGCTGGGGTGTGATGCTGGATGATCTCGCCGCAGGCATTTGTGCCAGCCTGCTGCTGCAAATTATTAAGGCCGGTAACTTATTTTAATATGCTTACTTTTTTTAAAGCCCAGGTGGCCTCGTTGGCCGCTTCCGCTGTAGATTATGTGGTAACCATCGTGTTGGTGCAGCTTACCGGTACCTCTCCCATGCTGGTTTCGCTTGCCTCCGTGGAAGGTGCAATCAGCGGAGGCCTGGTCAATTTCAGCATTTCGCGGTTTTGGGTGTTCCAGGGTGGGCAGCACCGGACGCGGACTCAGCTGATGCGATACCTCATGATTTGGACCGGCAGTGTGTTACTGAACGCTACCGGCATGTACCTGCTTACCTATTTTACTTTGCTTAATTATGCCATATCGAAAATTTTCGTAAGTGTACTCGTAGGAATGCTGTACAACTACTATCTCCAGAAAAAATTCGTTTTTAAATAACTCATAATGGCAGAGCAAAGAAGTATCAGGTTAATCGTATCGGCAATGCTCGTTTCAGTATTGTGCCTGGTATCGGGTATCGCCTCGGGCCAGGGGTTAATTGTTACGGGGACCGTTAAAGATTCATCAACCGGGACCGCCATCTCAAATGTGAGCGTTTATTTCAGGAACTCACATGGGGTTAGGAGCGACAGTGCAGGTGCCTACTACCTGCAGAGTGACAACCGGGTTACCTGGATCGAATTCTCCATTGTCGGGTATAAAAAAGTGCGCATTCCCATCAGGCAGGACACTGGGACTCTTGTATTCGATGTCCTTATGCATCCCTTGTACAATGAATTGGGCGGTGTCGTGATTACGCGAAAAAATAAGGCCCGGTATACGAACAAGAACAATCCCGCGGTTGAACTGATCCGCAATGTAATTGATCACAAGTCAGAGAACCGCATGGAAGGGTTCAGCACCTCATCCTATGAAAAGTATGAGAAGCTGCAGGTCTCCCTCAGTAATTTGTCGGAGAAGCTGAAAAAAAACAGGCTCACCAAAAAATTCGGCTTTGTTTTCGACAATGCGGATACCACGAAAATAGAAGGAAAGGCCATCCAGCCGGTTTATATGGAAGAAACCATCAGTAAAAATTTCTACCAGAAAAAGCCGGAGCGCAACAAAACCATCATCACCGCCCAGAAGAAAGTTGACTATGGCGAATTCATAGACAGCCGCGGTGTCAGTGCGTATCTTAACCGCCTTTACGAGGATGTGGATATTTACAGCAACAACCTTTCGCTGCTGACGAACCAGTTTCTCAGCCCCGTGGCAGACATGGCCCCTACTTTCTACATGTACTTCATCAAGGATACGGTGCAGCTGGATGGGGATACCCTGATCAGGATGTATTTCTCTCCCCGCAACCCCAACGATTTGCTGCTGCGCGGCACCCTGTACATCACACTCAATGGAAAATACGCCATTCAGCGGGTGAATATCCTGGTGAGCAAGTATGCCAATATTAATTTTGTCCGCGAGCTTAAAATCAACCAGAATTTTGAAAAAGGAGACAACGGGCGGTACCATGTATCCAAGAGCGATATGATTGCAGATTTCGGGCTCTCAAAAGCCGGCGGCGGGTTTGTCGGGGAGCGAAGCGTTTCTTACAAAAATTTCAAGACAGATATCCCAATACCTGATTCCGTCTTCGAGGGTCCGCGGACCGTTATTGAACCCGGCGCGTTGGCCCGGTCCGACAGTTTCTGGCAGGGCGGGCGGCATGATACGCTGACCCGTTCCGAAGCAAAGGTGTATGAGAATATTGACAGCCTGAAACGCATGCCGTCCTTTAAGCGCACGCTGGACATTGCCACCCTGTTGCTGGCCGGGTATAAAACGTTCGGTGCCGTGGAAGTGGGGCCGGTCAGTACTTTTTACAGCTTTAACCCGGTAGAGGGATTCAGGCTGAGGGCGGGCGGAAGAACCACGCCAAAACTCAGCAACAGGTTCTATTCCGAGACTTACGCGGCCTATGGATTTAAGGATGAGAAATGGAAATATTTCCTGAGTGGCACCTACTCATTGAACAACAAGACGATTTACGATTTTCCCCTGCATTATCTCCGGGCGTCGTTCCAGCGGGATACCAAGATACCGGGACAGGAACTGCAGTTTGTACAGGAGGATAATTTCCTGCTGTCGTTTAAAAGGGGAGACAACAACAAATGGTTGTACAACGATATTTTCAGGCTGGATTATGTGCGGGAGTTTCAGAACCGGCTTTCCTATACGCTGGGCATTAAATACTGGAAACAGGCCCCGGCGGGAAAAGAGTTTGTCTATACCAAAGTCAACAACGGAATGGAAAATAATATCCCCGACATTACCACCGGGGAATTGTCAGTCGACCTGCGCTGGGCTCCGCATGAACAATTTTACCAGGGCAAACTGTACCGCATTCCTATCATCAACAAATACCCCATCTTTAAATTCAGGTATATTGCCGGAGTGAAGGGATTATTCGGGGGAGAATATAAATACCAGAACCTGAACCTGAACATCTCCAAGCGGTTTTATCTCAGCCAGCTGGGTTTTACGGATGTGTCGGTGGAAGGCGGGTACCTGGTCGGAAAAGTTCCCTTTCCATTGCTGGATATCCACCGAGCCAACCAGACGTATACCTACCAGATCAATTCCTATAACCTGATGAATTTTCTGGAATTTGTCAGCGACCATTATGCATCGGTTAGCGTGGATCACTATTTCAACGGCTTTATCTTCAATAAGATTCCCCTTTTGAAAAAACTTAAATTGCGGGAAGTGATCACCGGCAAGTTTCTGACAGGTGGCCTGCGGGATGAGAATAACCCGAATAAAAGCCCTGGCCTCCTTAAATTTCCGGTTACCGATGGGCAGACCTCCACGTTCACCCTGAACGGCGCACCGTACATCGAGGTGAGTGCGGGCATTGCGAATATTTTTAAACTGGTACGGGTAGATCTCGTAAAAAGATTGAGCTACCTGGATCATCCGAACATTTCACCGCTCGGAATCAGGGCAAGAGTTAAATTTGATTTTTAAAAGAGCAGCTATGAGCCTGAGGGTTACCCTGCAGCAAATTATTTATAAAATTATTGATCCGGTCGTCAGGCTGCTCATCAGGATTGGCCTTACACCAAACGGCGTAACCACGATTGGATTAATGCTGAATGTAGGGGTCGCTGTCATTTTTATTGCCGGTGCCGAAGAAGGTAACCGGGGCGATCTTTCTTATGTCGGCTGGGCCGGCGCGCTGATTTTATTTGCCGGGTTATTCGACATGCTCGATGGACAGGTGGCCCGGCTCGGGAATATGGCCTCCGCCTTCGGGGCAATGTACGATTCGGTACTGGACCGGTACAGCGAGCTGATCATGTTTCTCGGTATCTGTTACTACCTCGTGGCGCACCATTATTTCCTCAGTTCCCTTTTTGCCTTTGTGTCGCTTATCGGTTCGATGATGGTGAGTTACACCAGGGCAAGGGCGGAAGGCCTGGGGGTGGGCATCAAGGGCGGGCTGATGCAGCGGCCCGAACGCGTAATCCTGGTCGGTATCACGGCGCTGTCGTGCGGGATAACCGGCCACGTTATCGGGGGCAATTACAAACTGTTTGTAACCGGTATTCCCTTTCATATTTTCGAAACCATTTCAATATTTACCATCCCCTTCTTCTTTATGGCCATTCTTACCAACATTACCGCCATCCGGAGGTTGCGGGATGCCCGGCGCGCGCTGGAAGAAAAAGAACGGGTGGCGCTGAAAAAATCAGGATCAGTACAGACCTTGGTGCTGCTGGCAGCGATGTTTTCCAGCTGTATCGGGGCGCAGGCACAGAAGCTTCCCGCCCCGGCTGCCCGTTCAGGAATTATGGATAGTTTCCCGGTACCCTCCGGCGACCCTTACCAGTTGTTCTACCTGCAACGCACATCCAATAAG
>JBBROE010000140.1:0-9901 GCA_038229695.1 Chitinophagales bacterium
CGCTGGATCATGCTGGC
This sequence comes from Chitinophagales bacterium, assembly GCA_038229695.1. Lineage (GTDB taxonomy): Bacteria > Bacteroidota > Bacteroidia > Chitinophagales > Chitinophagaceae > JACMLD01. The sequence goes on from JBBROE010000140.1 coordinate 18, forward strand.
GGTCCACCCTATGGCGCTAACGGGGAAGGTGAGCATATTTACATACATCACAAATTCGGTGATCGTGCCGGTGGTTACCCCGGGATGATCATGGAGTGCATAAATACCCCCGATCATGATGGTAAGCAGGGTGCTTAGCCCAATGAGCAGGCCCATAGATGGAAAGTAAATAGATTCAACTTTTGACAGCCCGATTGCATTGGTACGGTAAGCTTCACTGTTGCGGCTGAAAAATCCCATCATCGCTTTTTCCTGTACAAAGGATTTGATGACGCGGATACCGGAATAGGACTCCTGGGCGGCGGTGGTCAGATCCGATAGGAGCGCCTGGATGCGCTCACTTTTTTTGTGGATGATGGTATTCACATAGTAAATGGTGAATGCCAGTACCGGCAGTGGTGAAAGCACATACAGGGTAAGCATGCCGTTGGCCTTTACCATAAAAAATATACTGAAACCAATCGTGACGGCGAGGTTAATGAGGTACATGGTGGCCGGGCCGGTATACATCCGCACCCGGCTGACGTCCTCGGTGATACGGTTCATGAGGTCGCCGGTGCTGTTGCGTTTGTAGAAACTCGTGTTCAGTCGCTGGTAATGCAGGTAGATTTCGTTTTTCTGATCGTATTCAATCAGCCGGCTCATCACGATTACGGTCTGCCGCATGAGAAACATGAAGAAACCGCCGAGCAGCGCCAGCACCAGCAGGGTGAGGCCACAGATCACAATCTGGTTGCTGAAACTGGTAGCGTTGCTGTTGAACAGGGATATAATTTTCTGCACCAGGATGTCATAACTACCTGCCCGGTGCGCCGGGGCATGCACCTGCTCTACTGAACCACGAACCGACTGCTCTACCTGGTCTACCACGTAACCCGAGATCTGGGGACTGAGTATCCTGAAATAGTTAGACAGGGTAATAAAAACAATACCGAGCAGGAGCCGCCAGCGGTACTTGAGAAAATAGTGATTAATCGCCTTCAGGTGCTTCATAAACCAGGCAAATATACGAAGGATGCAGCGGGCAAATCATGGAATTTGCACTGGAATCGGGGTCCACCGGCACGGCACAACGTACTTTTATACCAACCGCACGTCAGGGTCAGTTTGCCTTAATCCGGCCCGCCAGGACAGCCGGGAACAGGCCGACTATTGCTATAACGGCAAAGGCAACACGCAATCCGCTGGCCTGTGAGATAAATCCGATCAGCGGGGGACCAACCAGGAATCCAAGAAAGGATACCGAGGAAACCGCCGCCAATGCAAGGCCGGCGGGCATGGTGGCAGACCGCCCTGCGAGCCCGTAGATCAGCGGCACCACGGCTGATACCCCGAGACCGACCATCAGGAAGCCGCCCACTGCCGTAGCGATATGGGGGAAAAGAATGGCAATGAACAAACCGGTGGAAATAAGGGATGCACTTAACTGCAGTACTTTTTTGATACCCAGCCGCGCCACCAGGCCGTCGCCCAGGAAACGGCCGGTGGCCATGGCGCCGGTAAAGGCCACGTATCCAAAGGTCACAAATTCACGGGGCGACTGCACCACTTTCTGGAAATAGACGCCGCTCCAGTCGGCCATCGCGCCTTCACACAACATACTGCAAAAAGCTATCAGGCCAAGCAGCAGAATATGTTTATCCGGCTTCACAAAAAACGGGGCAGATTCTGCGGGTGCCGTAGTATTGGGCAGCGTATACTTATAAAAGAAAAAGACCATTACTGCAGCCACCAGGAAAATCAGCAGGAAATGCATCCAGGGGCTCACGCGCATTGAAACAAAAAGCGTCCCGACGGCCGCACCGGTAAAACCGGCAATGCTCCACAACCCGTGAAAGGAGGCCATGATCGACTTCCCATACAGCGACTCCACTTCCACCGCCTGGGTGTTCATGGCGATATTGATAAGATTAGAGGAAAGGCCAAACAGGTAAAGTACTGAAACGAGCTGCCACACCGAGCCGGCAAAACCGAGCAGCACCAGTATCGCAGGATACAGCAACGCTGCGCCCAACAATACCTTTCGGCTTCCAAAGCGGGATACCAGCCAGCCGGCGAAGAGCAGGCTGGTCATCAGCCCGGATGGCAGTGCAAACAACACCGCGCCCAGTGCGGCATCATTCAGCATCAGGTGTGTCTTGATATCCGGGATGCGGCTTGCCCACGATGCAAAAGTAAGCCCGGACACAAAAAAAAACGCACTCACAGATACCCGGTAGATCCTGAGCCGGGCGGGGGAAACAGCTAGCTGCATAACGATTCTATTCGATTTTTTAATTAATACCGTTCACTTTTAAAAATGCCTTCCGCGGGGCGAATTGGGCTGGAGCCATGCCGTTGAGAAGCCGGGGTTCATGTACAAGACTGACCGGCACGGTGTGGGCTTTGTCCATCAACCTTGACGCCAGCACAAAATCTGCCGTGGCCAGGTTGCCAGCAATGATAACATTATTGGCAACGGCCAGTTCCTGCAGGTAAGCAGTGCCTGGGTCCACCTGCGCATCACGGTCCCAGAAAATGATGAGGACGTCGATTTTCTGGCTGGTAATCAGATGGGCGAGCTGCTGACTGGCAGCCGCGGTACCGTCATGCAGGCGTTCCACATGGGAACCGATCGTTCCCTCGAGAACCGATGCCACTGCACTGGGCGCGATGAGCTCATGACTGCGAAGTGCCGACTGGTTATAATACGACCATTCTATTAAAGATTTGCGGTTGCTGCTGCCAGGGGCAAAAGCAACCCGTTTTTTTACATTCATTTTTCTATTGATCATAACTGACCTGTTTTTAAGTTAACAATTACAGCAGGGGCTGTATTTCACAGGCAGAGCAAGTCGAATGACAGTACCGGGACTTACTACATCATCCAATAAATTGTAAGTAAGCCTACGCTTTCCGGTGAGCGAATTCTTTTCCCCCGCAAAAATAGTACAATTTTGTTTAATCGATTAAACCGAGTTTAAGTAGCTTTGCCCTAACGGGCCAGTTTACACTTTTTTCCAGGGAGAAAATACAGAAGATGCTGATTAACAGTATGCTATAGGTTAACCTGTAGCTAGTACCGTATTGTTAAATAAAAAATAGGATGCAGAAACGGACTTCTCTAAAAGACATTGCCGCGGCCACGGGCGTTTCGACAGCCCTGGTGTCCTATGTCCTCAACAACAAAAAAGAAGGGCGCATCAATAAACTGGTCGCTGAACGGATCAGGGCCATGGCGGTTAAAATGAATTACCGCACCAACCAGATTGCCCGGAGCCTGAAGACAAGCCGGACGTACACCATCGGGCTGGTCCTTGCCGATATTTCCAACCCCTTCTCCGCCGCGCTCGCAAGGTATATTGAAGATGCTGCAGACCAGGAAGGCTATACCGTTGTTTTCGGCAGCTCCGATGAGAATCCCATCAAATACAAGAAGATCCTGGACGCACTGCTCAACCGGCAAACGGACGGCCTAATCCTTTCCCCGCCGGAAAATTCCGAACTGCTGATAAAAAGCCTGCAGCACCAGGTACCCTTCGTCCTGATAGATCGCTATTTTCCAACACTGCCCACTAACCAGGTATTACTGGATAATTATGGATCTGCGTACCAGGCTACCCGTCACCTCATCGCTGCGGGATACAAACAAATCGGCATGATCAACTATGATTCGGCACTGGTGCACCTCGCAGAACGATCCAGGGGATTCACCACAGCCCTGGCTGAATCAGGTTTGCCCGCCGCCCCGGGCCGGCTCCAGCTGGTACACGCCACGGCTTTGCGGGAAGAAACGGAACTGGCGATGAAGAACCTGCTGGGCAAGCCCACACCCGCCGATGCGGTGATTTTTGGTTCCAACATCGTTGCTATGCATGCCGTAAAATACCTTAAAGAGAATGGGATCCGGGTGCCGGGGCAGGCGGCCCTGGTGACTTTTGACGAAACGGATGCCTTTGACCTTTTTTATGCGCCCCTGACCGCCATCCGACAGCCCATCAGGAAAATGGCCGTCGAAGCAGTGAGAATTCTCCTTGCCAATATTGAAAAAGAAAACCTGCCGGTAGAGCAGGTGACTTACCCGGGAAAACTAATTATCCGGGCATCCTCGGCGCCCAGAGACCAGTAGCGTGCACTGCTCAGGGCTTTTTTTCCAGGTTAAAAAGACTGTCGGTAAATTCATGCTTATCGAAGACGAGCAGATCGTCCATCTTTTCACCCACTCCTATAAATTTCACCGGGATATGAAACTGGTCGGCTATAGCAAGCACTACCCCTCCCTTTGCTGTGCCGTCGAGTTTGGTAATAGTGAGCGCCGTCACTTCTGTAGCGGCAGTAAAATGACGGGCCTGTTCCAGGGCATTCTGGCCCGTCGACCCATCCAGCACAAGCATCACTTCATGAGGTGCATCGTAAATAACTTTCTGGATGACCCGTTTTATCTTCCCGAGCTCATCCATCAGGTGCGCTTTGTTGTGCAACCTGCCTGCCGTATCGATGATAATTACGTCGCTCCCCCGCGCAACCCCGCTTTGTACGGTGTCAAAAGCCACTGATGCCGGGTCACTGCCCATCGCCTGTTTAACAATAGGTACGCCCGCGCGTTCGCTCCAGATAGTTAGCTGTTCCACGGCGGCCGCACGGAAGGTATCGGCTGCGCCGAGGAGAACAGACTTCCCCCCTTTTTTGAAATTGTGGGCCAGTTTGCCAATGGTCGTCGTCTTTCCCACGCCATTAACGCCCACCACAAGTATCACAAAAGGTTTGGCGGGAAGCGGCCCGGTAAAATCATATTTTCGTTCATCAGTTGCATCTACCAGCAAGGCTTCAATCTCCTGCTGCAGGAGCTGGTTCAAATCAGCCGTACCGAGGTATTTATCTGTGGCAACTCTTTTCTCAATACGTTCAATTATTTTAACAGTGGTACCAATACCCACATCAGCCCCCACCAGCGCATCCTCGAGGCTGTCCAGCACGGCTTCATCCACCACACTTTTACCGGCTATTGCTTTGCTGATCTTGGATAAAAAGCCCTCCTTTGTTTTCTGAAGGCCCTGATCCAGCGTTTCTTTCTCCTTCTTCCCGAAAAGTTTATCAAATAATCCCATACCTGGAGTTTAAAATATGCCGACTTTTTACTGATTCCGGCCAAGGCCAGCGAAAGATAATGAACCGGCCAGCTAAAATATCGTATTATCGATAACGAGCGGGTGGAGGGGCAGGTCTTTCTTCGGGCTGATACAAAAAAAAAGCCATCCTGGAAAGTCCAGAACAGCCCGATAAAATTTCATGAGCCGGTCATTTTCCGGCGGCCAGGTAATCCTTCACCTTATCCTTATGGATGATCGCTTCCTTAAACGTGTAGGCACCTGACTTCGGGCTGCGGACAGCCTTGATCACCTTCGTCCAGTTCTTTGCATCTGCCGATGCTTTCAAATCTTTTTTCTGCGCGGTCTTAGCTGCTTTTGCCATGACGGTTATTATTAAAAATGAAGAGTATTATTTGATTTCTTTGTGAACAGTCACCTTCTTGAGGATCGGGTTAAATTTCTTCAGCTCGATACGCTCGGGCGTGTTCTTCTTATTCTTAGTAGTAATGTACCGGCTTGTTCCGGCCATGCCGCTGGTTTTATGTTCTGTACATTCCAGGATAACCTGCACCCTGTTTCCTTTCTTTGCCATTGTAGGAGATATTTAAATTGAGTTACTTACTTATATGTGTGTTCCTGCGGCACGCAATTCCTTCACCACTGTCAGCAGGCCCCTCTTGTTTATGGTACGGATGCCATCGGTGGTCAGCTTGAGCGTAATCCATTTATCTTCCTCTGCAAGGAAAAATCGCTTCGTCTGGAGGTTAGGCAGAAAACGACGTTTGGTTTTTATATTCGAATGAGAAACCTTATTTCCCGTTACCGGAACCTTACCGGTTACCTGACATACTCTGGCCATGATGTACAAAATTTTGGACGGCGAAGGTAGTGAATGGAAGGCAATTCTCACAAAGAAAATCAATGTTTTTCCGCCAGCCGCCGGCGTTTGCCCAAATTTAGGCTTTTGAGGCCGCAAAGACGAGTCCTGGAAGACCAGCAAATCACCGCAGCAGCCTAACGGCAATGTTAACTTTTTGGCGCAAGTCTTGTAACCCATTGGTTCTTACCTTTTTCATTAAATAATTAATTAATTTCATTCCTCACAGGAAAATTGAGCCTGCGGCCTGGCGCAGGGAAACCACCATGAAGAAAAAAACCATTGCCCGGGATATCAGCTGGCTGTCCTTCAACGCCAGGGTATTACAGGAAGCCGCAGATCCCGCTGTTCCGCTGAAGGAACGCGTCAAATTCCTCGGCATCTTCTCCAACAATACAGATGAATTTTTCCGCGTGCGCGTCGCTACGCTAAAAAGGATGATAGAACTGGAAAGCAAGACTTTCCGCGGCAAAGCCAACATGCATATCGAGGAAAGCCCCGAGAAAATTCTGCAGGAAATACAATTGATCGTACTCCGCCAGCAAAACGAATTCAACCGCGTCTGGGAAGATATCATTGCAGCGCTCCGGCGGGAAAAAATATTCCTGGTCAACGAAAAACAACTGACCCGGGAACAAAAGGTTTTTGTGCTGCGCCATTTCGAAGAGGAGGTCCGTTCGAATATCATCCCGCTGATGATTGAAAACATACCGCTTCTCCCCTACCTGCGCGACAAGTCGATTTACCTCGGTGTAGTGATGTCGTCAGCTACCCAGGCGCCAGCAAGGCAATACGCACTGATAGAAATTCCAAGCCGCGCCCTGGGCCGGTTCGTGCTCCTGCCCTCCGCGCCGGGTGAACAGCACATCATGCTCCTGGAAGATGTAGTCCGGTTTAACCTGCCCTCCATCTTTTCATATTTCGGGTACGACAGCTACGATTCATGGATATTTAAAGTAACGCGGGACGCTGAAATCGATATTGATAACGACATCTCCACCACCCTCATCCAGAAAATCGAAAAGGGCATCCGTAACCGCCGCCGGGGTAAACCGGTTCGTTTTGTGTACGATAAGGAAATGGATGCGGGCCTGCTGGAATACCTCATGCGAAAAATGAACATGAGCCGGAAAGACAACCTGATCCCGGGTGGCCGCATCCATAATTTTCGCCACTTCATGGATTTTCCTGATGTAATCATCAAGAAAAGCCAGCGGAAAAAACCCTTCACCCATCCCCTGCTTAGCGGCACCAAGCGGGTGACCGACGTCGTGCTCGAAAAAGATATACTCCTCAACTTTCCCTATCATTCGTTTAATGGGGTACTAGACATGCTGCGCGAGGCCGCCATGGATCCCTACGTTACCAGTATTAAAGTAACAGCCTACCGGCTTGCGCCCCATTCCAAACTGATCAATGCCCTTATCAATGCCGTCCGGAACGGGAAACAGGTTACTGTTATGATGGAGTTACGCGCCCGGTTCGATGAAGAAGCCAACCTGGAATGGAAGGAAAGGTTGGAAGAAGAGGGCGTGAAAGTGCTCATCGGCATTCCCAACATGAAAGTGCATGCCAAACTATGCCTCATCAAAAAACGGGTCAACAATAAAACAACCCATTATGGCTTTGTAAGCACCGGCAACCTCAATGAAAAAACAGCGGCTGTGTACGGCGACCAATGCCTGCTTACCTCTAACCGGAACATCATGGCGGATGTCAACCGCGTGTTCCAGTACCTTGAAAAGCCAAAGGAAGGAGAAAAGTTTATCCGCGCCTGCCGCACGCTTATCCTCTGCCCGTTCAACCTCCGGGAACAATTACTCCGTCTTATCCAGAAGGAAATAAAAATGGCCGAAAAAGGTAAGCCTGCCGCCATCACGATAAAAATGAATTCGCTGTCAGACGAACAGCTGATTTATAAACTCTACGATGCGGCCCGCGCCGGCGTTTCCCTGAACCTGGTCATTCGTGGTATCTGCTGTATGCTCACCGAGAATAAGCATTTCAGCCTTCCGGTAAAAGCCATCAGCATCGTTGACGAATACCTCGAGCATTCCCGCATACTTATCTTCCATAATGGTGGCAAGGAAAAAGTATTTATCTCATCAGCCGACTGGATGGTCCGTAACCTGGATCACCGCGTGGAAGTGACCTGCCCCATACTCAACCCCGGCATAAAAAAAGTGCTGCAGACCCTCATCGACATCCAACTCCGGGCCAACGTAAAAGCACGCCTGCTCAATAATGGTCTTACCAACGAATATGTACAAACGAGCGGTCCGCGGGTGCGCGCACAGGTGGAAATCTACAATTACCTGCATGGCGCTGTGAAGAAATTACAGGAAGCCGGCGATTCCAAACTCCGGGTTACAGTAAGCGAACCGGTGGAAGGGAAATCGGATATATAAGGGCAGGAAAAATCAGTTCCCCCTACCTTTACCATAAATCATACGTATTTTGAGACTGGCTGCAATCGACATAGGAAGTAACGCTGCACGACTGCTCATTTCGGAAGTCGTCCTGAACCGCTCCGGGAAACCCGATTTCAACAAACTCAACCTGATACGCGTACCGCTGCGCCTGGGTTTCGACGTATTCGAAAAAAAAGAAATTTCTGTTGCCAAACAGGAAATGATTCTCCAGACCATCAAAGCCTACCGCTGCCTGCTCGATGTTTACGGGGTGCAACATGTTAAGGCCTGCGCCACTTCCGCCATGCGGGATGCCGTTAATGCAGAAGCCGTCATTGAAAAGATTAAAAAGGAAACCGGGATCGTGATTCGTATCATCTCGGGCGACGAAGAGGCCTCGGTTATTTACGAAAATCATGTTGCGGAAAATCTCGATAAAGATCATTCCTACCTCTACGTTGATGTCGGCGGGGGTAGTACCGAATTAACCCTTTTCAGCCAGAATATCCTCATCTTCAAACATTCTTTTGACATCGGCACCATCCGGCTGCTCAAAAACCAGGTGGAAGAAAAACACTGGGATGAGATGAAAAACTATATCCGCGATAACCTGAAAACTTACCGCGCGGTGGTAGCCCTCGGCCCAGGCGGAAACATCAACAAAGTTTTTTCCCTGTCAAAAAAGAAAGACGGCAAGCCCCTTTCCCTTGAGTTGCTGAAGGACTACTATAAAGAATTCAGCAATTATTCGCTCTACGACCGTATGCGCACCTACAACCTTCGCGAGGACAGGGCCGATGTGATTATGCCTGCACTGCAGATATACATCAACGTTATGCGATGGTCAGGCATAGAAGAAATCTTTGTACCCAAGATAGGGCTTGCAGATGGCCTGCTGCACACCCTGTACGATGAGATAACCGCAAAGGACAGCCTCGCCCGGCAGTAAAAAAAAGTACATGTCAAGCTACAAGGAAGTAAAAAAGATCACTACGCATACGCTGCAGAAAATGAAGGCCGACGGAGAAAAAATCTCCATGATTACGGCCTACGATTTTTCTTTTGCCACCTTATTTGATGCAGCCGGCATCGATATTATATTGGTAGGCGATAGTGCAAGTAATGTAATGGCCGGCCATGCCACCACACTTCCCATCACCCTCGATCAAATGATTTACCATGCACAAAGTGTGGTAAGGGCAAGAGAAAGATCACTGATTGTAGTAGATATACCGTTCGGCTATTATCAATCCAATTCTGAAATTGCGCTGGCTTCTGCCATCAAAATAATGAAAGAAAGCGGCGGCCACACCGTAAAGCTGGAAGGCGGCGAAGAAGTAATTGATTCTGTAAAAAAGATTGTAAGCGCTGGCATACCCGTAATGGGGCACCTGGGACTTACCCCTCAAAGCATCAATAAATTTGGCACTTATGTAGTAAGAGCCACCGACGAAATTGAAGCCAACAAATTACGTAAAGATGCTTTGCTGTTACAGGAAGCTGGTTGCTTTGCCATCGTTCTGGAAA
>JBBROE010000141.1:0-9875 GCA_038229695.1 Chitinophagales bacterium
ATGCTGAAATCAGTACCATCGGGGAATTCCATAAGATCGCCGGCCCCCAGGCCCAGGCCGCTGCGGTGGGTAAGCAGGTCTTCCACCAGGAAGTTGTCCGTTACATAATCGTTGTACATTTTAAATTCCGGGATATAGGTGGTCACCTTATCCTTCCAGGAAAGTTTGCCCTCGTCCACCAGTATAGCGAGGGCGGTTGTCGTAAAGGCCTTACTGTTGGAGGCGATTTGGAAGTTGGTATGGACATCAACCGGCAATTTGGAGACTACCGATCGGACGCCATATCCTTTTTCGTGCACGATCCTGCCGTCTTTGATAACGGCCACGGCTGCGCCGGCCACATGAAAGGTTGTCATGGCCTTTTCTACGAGGCTGTCGATTGATGCAGGTGCCGGCTGCGCATAGCCCTCGCCAAACGTGAGCAGAAACAGGCAGGCCGTCAGCGGGCCGGGAAGTCGGAATTGATTCATGTTTAGCGGTTATATATAAAGTTATGTATTTTGGCCGTTGGCAGATCGGGCTGATATAGAAGGCAACATCCTTCTATTATCACATCCAATGCCAGCACTAAGATGATGCTACCTGCAACGATGTAAAAAAATGAATTCGCCAACGGTTTCGGCGCGTTCCCGCTTTATCGGCCCGCTGCTCCTGATTGAAATAAAACAAAGCATACAGCAGATGCGCAGCCCGGTGATGGCGGTCAAATTGTAGATGATGCTGGCTGCCGCACAGTTGCTGACGGCAGAATACTTTCTTTTTCCTGTTTTTCGCAACTGGTGCAGCCCCAACCACCCTGGCGGGAAATTAATCCCGCTCACCCGTTTAATAAATACTTTAATTTTAGCAGACTAAGCGAAACGCTATGCCCAACAACAAAGACAACCCCGGTATCTACATCCCTCCGCCGGTTGTTTACGGAGGCATCTTCATGTTATCGATCCTGCTGCAGTGGCTGGTGCCGTTGGCTACGACCTTTTTTCACGGGCGGGCGGCCACCATCGCCGGTATCCTCGCTATCATTACCGGCATTTTCTTTAACCTGCCGGCGATCCGCCAGTTCGTAAAAACAAAGAATACGCTGGTGACGGTGAAGCCGGCCAATTCTTTGCAGACCACAGGCATCTACGCGGTAACGAGGAACCCGATGTACGTAAGTCTGTTACTGTTTTATGTGGGGCTGGGCTGTATCGTGGGCAACTGGTGGACTATGATCCTGCTCCCATCACTGGTATTTTCTATTTCCCGGTTTGTGATCAGGCGGGAAGAAAAATATTTATCCCGGGCTTTTGGTGCTTTGTATACGGAGTACAGGTCGCGTGTCCGCCGCTGGATTTGACCGATGCGATGTTGACGTTGAAGCGGGGGCGGTGAGCGGCCTTGTCTTTATTTTTTTACCCGGTCGAAAAATTCTTTCTGCAACTGCAGGGTTTTCTTATCGGCCTTTACGGCTTTAATGGCGTCTGCCAGCTGGCTGATGGTATGATCAGCCACCAGTTTACCCAGCGCCGCGGTGGCTTTGTCGCCTTCGCCGGCATAATGGTTGGGATAGTCGGCAAACCACCAGATTGCCGTATACATATTAGGAATAGACAGGCGGTTAAGATTTTTACCAGATTCATTGCGGGCACTGTCTAGTTGCACCAGGTCCGGCCGGAAATACAATACCTCGGAGGTTTCTTTTTCGCCCGCATGCTGGTCATTTGCCAGGTCGGAGCGGTGCAGGACGTTCACCTGTTTATTGAAAGCAGAGTCAGTGGCAGGCTGGAAAAAGTATACGGCATAGTTCCTTTCTTTTTCCAGCCGGGTCTGGATAAAATATTTGATGAGTTCCGGGTTCCCGCCGTGGCCATTAACGATGATAATTTTGGTAAAGCCGTTGCGGCCGATTTCATCGCAGGTATTTTCCAGCATGTCCCAGACCAGTCGCTCCGGCAATGCAAAAGCCCCGGGCTGGTGCCTGGCTTCGTTGATTTGTCCATAAAAATAATCCGGAAATACCACGGCATATTCCTGCTTCGCGGCACGCAGCGCATATTCCCTGGCGCGGATGAGGTCACTGCCCATCGGTACATGGGGTCCGTGTTTCTCCAGTATGCCGATCGGCAGAATACAGGTGTTGTTACTGAGTGAAAGGGCTTTGTTCCAGTCAGACGCGGTGAGCTCATCCCAACGTGCGGGCAGGTGCTGGGCCCGGGTGGTAAGGGAAAATATGAAGCAGCATGGCACAAGACAGAAAAACCGGGAAAATGGGGACATGGACAAACATTTCGATAAATATAGCAAAAGCGGCGCAGACAGGTTAACCCCTTGTGTACAATCCGCCCGGCAAGATTTGTCGCTAGTGATTTTAATGTTAAGACTGTAATCTCACGACTGGCAACGAAACCTATCGCCTGGCCTGGGGCTGGTGTACGATTTCCTTTACCCCCTGCTGGTAGCTGGTTGCTGTAAAATTAAAATAGCGGGTAAATTTTGAACTGTCAAAGAAATAATCCCGATCGTACTGGTACATCATTTCAGGCATTTCCTTCATCAATGGCATAAACCATCCGAGGATTTTCAGCAGGAACATCGGCAATACAAATAATTTCTTTTGGGTACCCATCTCGTGGTTGAAGAGGGCCACCCATTCTTCTCCGGTCAGTGAATGGGTATCCGTCGGCAGATGCCAGACCTGGTTGAAGGCTTCGGGTGTATTGCCTAAAATAGCAGTCGCTTTTGCAGCGTCCGGCGTGTAGATGAAAGAATGTTTTTTACGGCCGCTGATAAACCAGTTCGGGCTTTTGTTTTGAAGCAGGTTCTTGTATACGGTCTCATTAAGTACACTTTTGTCGTTGTCAGGCCCATAAAAGTCGGGGGCCCGCGCAATCAACGCAGTCAGTTTACCGGAACCAACGGCCTGCATCAGCATACCGGCGACTTCCTTCCTGACCTGTCCTTTCTTACTGGGGGGATTGATGGGCGCGTCTTCCGTCATGTGACCGATAGAACTGACATCATACAAATACACATTGTCGAAGAAAACCAGTCTGGCTTTATGTTTGATGCAGGCATCGATAGTCGCCTTCATCAGGGCCGGCCATCGCTCCTGCCAGGTACGAAGCACGTAATCAAATCCCACAACAAGGTAGACCACTTCCGAGCCGGCTACCGCGGCATCGACAACGGAAGAGTCGGTAAGATCTGCCGGGTACAACTGGTCATTTTCGTTCACTTGTTTTGGATGCCGGCTGACCAGCCTGATTTCGCGGGTATACTGCGCCAGTTCCCTGGCCAATAGTTTACCGATGGTGCCGTTGGCGCCCAATATGGTTTGCATGTGCACTACGTTGATGTCACCGTTGGATCGAATCACAACACAGGAGCCGCAATTGGTGACTATCAAAAATAATTCATACGGGAATGCCTGCCGGTATTTACTGATAGGCGGTAAATTAAGAGACAACCTCAAAAATGCCCTGCTTTCTGTGCAAGGGAATGGGGCTGATACGGATAAGTCTTATAACAAAATGTGATGGCCCGCAACTGGCCAGGTCATTCGTTCAAGGCTTTCGGGTAAGTGCGGGAAGCAGTTCGTGGTCGAGGTAATCGAGGATCATGGTGAACCTGCCCTGGAATCCCATTTGTATCAGTCGCTCCAGCGCTTCCGGGGTTTTGTGATCGATCACAATGCTGACCCGCGTAATGCCTGCTGCTTCAGAGAAATCGAGGTTCCATGCCGAGGGAGGAAATGCGTCGTCTAGTTTTTCCAGGGGATCACTGAATGCAGAAAGAAATTTGAAGTTGGTGGTGGGCGTAATCTCGGTGTAATCCTGTACCGACCAGTGCTCCTGGCCTTCGGGGCTGACCATGGCATAAAAACGTCTTCCACCGGGTTTAAAATCCATATGCCGGGTTTTTGATACCCAGGGTTTGGGTGCCCACCACTGGTCCAGGATTTCGGGTTTAGTGAAGGCATCCCAGACCAGGGGGAGGCCGGCAGCAAATTCCCGGGTAACGAAAACATTGCTGGTGTTTTTGTCGACAGTAAAGTTGGACAGTAGGTTGTTTGTCATTTTTTTTTGCTTTTTAAGGTTGATAATACGTGGTCTAACTGATTGAAGCGACTCTCCCATATTTTCCGGAATGGTACCAGCCATTTGTCCACCTCTTTCATTTTTTTTACTTCCAGCTGGTAATAGATCTCCCGGCCCTGCTGTTGCTGTTTCACCAGTTCGCATTCCGTCAGTATCCTGAGGTGTTTTGAAACGGCCTGGCGGCTGCTGTCAAAATGTTCAGCAATGGCATTGGGGGTCATGGCTTGTACGGCTATCAGGGCGATGATGGCCCTTCTCGTTGGGTCGGCAATGGCCTGGAATATATCTCTCCGCATTGGACGCCGTTTTTATATGAAACTGTTCGGTTGCAAATATATGCGCAACTGTTTGGTTTCTGAAATTAATTTTCCCGATGGATATTTTAATAGAGGCGGGGAGGGCGCGTTGGTGTTTTTACCGGCATGGCTTTACCGCGTGCGCAGGGCATGAATAGTCGGCCGGCATGGAGGCTATATGCCCAGGGCATAACCCAAAGGCTCGCGATTGACCGGGTGGCTGTCGCGGTTGCCGGTTTCGGATCCCGCGATCATTTTATGGCTGCCGGTATGGCCTGCATCAGCAACCGATACGCGTTGTCCAGGGCTTTGGCTCCTTCGCGTTGTCCTTTATAGTGACCGAGACGGACCACTACCAAGTCATGTGATGGAATGATGGTGACGGATTGCCCGCCGGCCCCCTGCATCATATACGCCTCTTTGGGTATCGGTAAAGCGCCGTCTCCATTTACCCAGAACAGGCCCCCATAAACGGGCCGTCCATCGTCCACCCAGGGCTGCGCCAGCGTGCTGACAAATTGGGTAAACCCTTCGGGCAGGATACGCGCTCCATTCCAAACCCCGTCCTGCAGGTACAGGTTGCCGAGCCGGGCCCAGTCGCGCGCCGATGCAAATTCATACCCCTGGCCCAGGAAGTTGCCATAGGGATCGGTTTCGATGATCATCGTCCGCACGCCAATCTTATCAAACAGTTCTTTTTGCGGAAAGCTGAGGTAATCCTTACCGAGCCGTTCTATGCCGAGCCGGTTGAGGTAGTTTGTCAGTACGGGATCGCAGTTGCGGTAACGGCCCACGGTATTGGGCAGCCACTGTTGGGGCAGGTTGGCGGCGTAGTCGAAAGAATTGACGCCACCCGTATACAGGTACAGGTGATCGGGATAGCCCATTGTGCGGTCGAAGTCAGGATCCTGCGGTGCACGGCAATAAAGGCCGCTCGACATGTGCATGATATCCCTGATCCGGATTTTCGCGCGTCCGTCACCGCTCCCCTGCCATTGCGGAATGGGCGCCGGTTGATCGAGTGTATAGATGCCGTACTTCATGAGTACACCCATAATTGTCGCGGACAGGCTTTTGCCCATTGACCAGCTTTCCAGCGGGGTGGTTTTAGTGATGCCCGCACCGTAGCGTTCGGCTATTATTTTCCCTTTGTAGGTAACGATAAAAGCGGCTGTTTGCGCTTCAACAGGTGAGAAGGCTGAATCTACTGCCTCGTTAACTGTCCTCATATTCACGCCCGACGGCACATCGGTTGCGTCTGCCAAGTCGCCCATGGGCCAGGGAGTGGTAGCGGCATCCGGCAGGTTACGGCTGATTTTTACGGGCTTAAAATAGAGTGCATTTTTTCCTTCCGGCAGCGTGATGCAACCCTGTCCGCCGGTATAAATGGCCTTCCGGATAATACCATTCGGCAGGGTGATGGATACCGTTTTTGCATCGTAATCAATGACCGGCTTTCCGACTTTGTACCGTTCCGCGTAGGGCGCCGTGAAATAACCTACGTTCTCAGCGGCAAATTCTGGGGAGAGCCCGGTGATAAAAACTGCGGAACACATGATTTTCGCATACCCTGCGGTGTTATGGGAAAGCGGATCGCCGGGAGGCGCATGGTAGACCGTTTTCAGATCGTGAGCGGCTGCCCGGTCCAGCATTTTTTGCCGGGCTTCGGGGGTCTGCTGAGCGTTGCTGACAAGGACCGCCAGGGAGAACAGGCCGGACAATAATATTCTGAGCATGGATTTGTAGATTTGTTTTTATAAAAAATGGTCTTACCTGTTTGGGTGAAGAGGAGACAAAGGACGAATGTTCTGGTTCATAACTACTTCAGCCGGTTATATTTTTTCAACAGTTCAATCACGCGCTGGTGGGGAAGCGCATAGGATTTATTGCCGTTGTTTCCCTCCATCGTTTCGGCCGCTACCATGGCGTTGAGGATGGCTTCTTCCACCGACTGGACCGTTGCTTCAAACAGTGGATCAATCAGGTCGTTGGACAACATATTTACCGCAGCCGTGTTTTTTCGCTGGAAGGCGGCCGGGTTAGCCGTGGAAAAAGCCAGGAAGATATCCCCGGAGCCGTTGGTACCGTAGCCACCCGTTCTGCCAATCCCCAACGGCACCCGTTGCGCCAGGCGCTTTAGCTGGTGTGGCAGCAGCGGGGCATCCGTGGCTACTATCACAATAATAGAACCGTCACCCTCTTTGCGGTACGACTGTGGCGGCAATTTCAATTCATTGTTCAGCGTATCCTTTAATTCTTTACCGATGGGAACGCCGGCAATGGTCAGCGACGTTTTGCGGCCAAAATTACTCTGTACCAGCACACCAACGGTGTAAGTCGAATCGCCTGTTTTGACAACGCGGGAGGCGGTCCCCGTCCCTCCCTTGAATCCAAGGCACATCATCCCCGTGCCTCCGCCAACATTGCCTTCCGCAATCAGACCGGATGCAGCCGTATTCAGCGCCTCCCAGGCATTGCTCTCGGTTACATGGAAACCATAAATATCATTTAAAAAACCGTCATAGGTTTCGGCCACAAGGGGATAAGTGTACCACCAGTCTTCGCGGAACCAGTGTTTGTCCACAAACCATTTCAGCACGGCATCCCGCACCACGCCCACACTGTTGGTATTGGTGATCATAATCGGTGTTTCCAGGAAGCCGGATTCGGTTACCCACGTGGTACCGGTCATCTCCCCGTTGCCGTTAAGAGAATACCAGTTGGCATAAACGGGGTTGTTGTTCAGGCCCCTCGGGAGGATGGCGGTTACGCCGGTCCGCACCGGGCCTCTTCCCCGGATATTTTTTCCCTCGCCGGAAATAAGGGTACTGTAACCCACTTCCACGCCATTTACATCCGTGATCGCATTGAACCTGCCCGGTGTGCCGTCGAAGGGGATGCCCAGGTTCCTGGCCCGGGGTTTCTGGGCGAAACTGGCCGCCTGTATCAACAGCCCCAGCATAACTAATGCGCTATAATATTTCATGGTGCGTGGTGATTATTTTCGGGCTTCCATATCTATTTCGATAAGCTGGTCAACCAGCGCCAGGCCTTTTACTTCCAACCAGGTGCCGGTGGGGAACTGTTTTTTATATAGGGTGTTCCGAAAGCCCGATACTTTGATAAAGCTGGCCATATCAGTTGTATAAATGTTCTCGGCGTATACATCGTCGTAGCTGTACCCATAATGATCCAGTATTTTTTTCAGGTCACTGTAACAATTCTTCATTTGCAGTTCCATGTTGCCCCGGCCGATGATGACGCCGGAATCGGTCATGCTCACAGCCCCGGAAATTTTGAGGTGGTCGCCAATCTTTACGGCGTGGGAATACCCGTAATCTTTTTCCAGTTTGGGTCGCAGGTTGAAATATTCCGGGGATACTGCTTTCCCGGCATCTTCGTGTCCGGTGCGGGCGGGTTCGTGACACGAGGTGATCAGCAATAAGCTGGCTGCCACCGCCAGGGAGATTAGGAACGATTGTCTCATAGCAAGAATGGTTGCGTGATAAAATAAATAATTGGCTGGATATCCTAAGGTAATGAAACTGGACCTGATCTAAACGTGCCAGCCGGGAGAAAATTCATGGCATCCTTGCCTTTTCACTGCTATCCGTCCGGAGTTCAGCGGCGGGCAGGTTGAAATGCCTGTGTTACCGGCAGGCGGATGATAAAAACGGTTCCCTCACCGGCTTTGCTGTCTGCTTCTATTGTGCCGTGGTGTTCTTTGGTGATGATATCGTAGGCCAGCGACAGGCCTAATCCTGTCCCTTTACCTGTTGGTTTCGTAGTGTAGAAGGGCTGAAAGATCTTGTCGATAATGGTTTGCGGAATGCCGGTCCCGTTATCTCCTACCCTAACTTCAACCTGGTCATGCAGCAGTTGGGTTGACACCTTCACTTCAGGATGGTACGCTTCGGTACCGGCGGGAAGTTGATCTAATTGCTTTGCCTTTTCCTGGACCGCGTAGAATGCGTTGGTAAATAAATTCAGCAATACCCGGCCAATGTCCTGGGCCGCCATTTCTATGTTTCCAATCGCGGGGTCGAAATGCGTAGAAAAATGACAGCTGAAGCTTTTGTCCCGCGCGCGCAATCCATGGTAACTCAACCGGAAATATTCTTCCGCCAGGGCGTTGATGTCTGTCGATTGTCTTGCGCCCGCATCCTTGCGGGAATGCTGCAGCATGCCTTTTACGATGGCATCGGCCCGCCGGCCATGGTGGTTTATTTTTTCGAGGTTCTGGATCACGTCCTGCATAATGGCTTTCGCTTCGTTGTCATCACCGTTTTCGAGAGCCGCCTTCAATTCGTCTAGCAGTTCCTTGCTGACTTCCGAGAAATTATTAACAAAATTGAGGGGGTTTTGAATTTCATGGGCGATGCCGGCCGTTAGTTCACCGAGGCTGGCCATTTTTTCACTCTGGATCAGTTGCCGTTGCGTAACCTGCAGTTCCGCCAGGGCATCTTCGGCGCGTTGCTTTTCATGTTGCAGGTTGATCAGGTCTGCCTCAGCCTGTTTCGCATGAGCTTCTGCGATAGTAAGGTCATTAAACCGGGTATAGGTGAGGTTGAACACGGCGGCAAACCTTTCCAGGAGGTGGATGGTTTCGCGGGGTTGGTCGTGCGGCGCTGCCATACCGATAAACCCGCGGTTGAAATAGGCCAGGTGCTGTATGCGCCGTTTGTGCTTTATGCCGTCTTTAAAAGGTACCTGCAGGCTGGTGAGGTGGCGAAAATATTCCTCCAGTTCTTCCCCCTGCATATCGATGATCATCGATTTTTTACCGGCTTTCCAGCCGGCATACATTTTCTGGAAGGAGGCGTTATCGTTCAGGTTATCGGTATAAGCGGAACTGACCCGGCTGCCGTCTTCGTCGGTGATCCAGAATTCTGCGGTACCCTCATCGTCCTTAACGAGGGTGATGTACAGGCGGTTGGGTTCCATACCGAGGCCAATGAGCTGCCTGAACAGGACGGCCGAGGTTTCCGCCAGTTCATCCGAATGCTGCATGGCGAGGGTGCGGCTCCGCACCCGTTCGAGGGACGCTTCAATTCGTGCTTCGCGTGCCTGTGCCTCGGCTTTCTGCAGATCGAGAAACCGGGTATAGGTTTGCTGGAACACAGTGCCGAAGCGCAGGAGTGTTTTATTGTCCTCCTCCGAATAGGGCTTGCCGGAAAAATTTTCGATGTACAGTCCCACGTTCTCCATCAGTACGGTGGAGATCGCCAGGCCGGGGCAGGTGAGGTAGTAGCCGGCCGTTTCCTGCGTTACGCCTGGAATGCGGGCGAACAGGTCGTGATAGAACTTATTTTTTTCTTCAAAGGAAAGTTGATTGGTAAAAAAGTCAAGGCCGTTTTCCCGCGCTTCCAGGAAGCTGTTCCAGTGCGGGCTGTCGAAATACGGGATGGTAATTTCTGATGGAACCGCGTGTTTATCGGCCAGCCAGATGTGCATATCATCGCGATTTTTATAATCGATGATAAAGCCCGTGTGTTCGATA
>JBBROE010000142.1:0-9697 GCA_038229695.1 Chitinophagales bacterium
CGTCGCACACTTGTACAGCACCAGTCCGCTCAGCACTTTTGTCTTAAACAGCTAATCATACAACCCAACATAATATGGAACACATCGACAACCTGCCAACCCGCGAGCTCAGGCCGGGATTTTTCGGAAAATTTATTCATGGCGACAAAGGTTCAGTCACTATCTGGGCCATTAAAAAAGGAAGCGAGCTGCAGACGCACAGCCACGAGCATGAGCAGATTACCTATGTTATGGAAGGCGAGTTGGAAATGATCATCGGCGGCATCACCTACCTGTTCACACCCGGTATGACGCATGTGATACACTCGCAGGTCCCCCACTCTGCCATTGCCCGCACAGATGTGCGCGTGATCGATTTTTTCAGCCCGGCCCGGGACGATTACCGCTGACCTCAACAGCCCGGTCTGTTTATTCACCCGCGTAGCGAACGACCGGTTGCCCGATACAATTCACTTCGAAGGCAGGGATGGTGGTGTCCGGGTTAATCGAAGTATTCAGCGCCTTACTCATGACGGCCGTACCAACTGGTTGCCAGCCTTCCTGGATGTGTGCATTCACCAGCGCATTCAGCCCGGCAGGCGTGATGCCCACCAGGAACTTATACTCGGTAATTGTATTCATATTATTCATTTGGCGTGAATGTAACTGCATTGGCGCGAAACAACTGCATATTTTTAAGGCCGTGCCCGCGGCTGGCCGGCAGTGAAAGACCCGGTATGGTCGCGGTAAAAAAATTGTTAATTCACAAAACTCCAGAAGAAACCTACCCTGATCTCCAGCCCGGGATAAGGATAGCCGGCGACTGCTTCGTTATTGTTGGTGAAACCGAATCCGCCTTTGGTACGCACGGTATTGAGGTTTTCGGCTCTCACGTATGCGGTGAAGCTTTTGATGCGGAAATGAAAATAAGCATTGATTTGCGGCAGGCGCATTTTAATCGTGGCGGTATCCTGGTAATAAAATTGCCCCAGTACCGGTGAATAGCCATCGGCTTTGAACGGGCTGTTATATTTTACTTCAAGGCCGGTCGCCAGCAACAGGTTTTTAAATCCCAGGCTGCCATGATAACCGATCCGGCTACGCGTGAACAGCAGCGGCACGTTCACAGGGCCATTGCCGGCTTTCTGCTGCAGGGTCAGTTCCAGGATCCATTGCAGGTGCTTCCTCAGCCTGATCTCTTTTTCCGCACTTACCTGAATCAGGTTAAAAAGCGTCGAATATTGCTTCGCATGATAGTAATCACTGAAATAAGAGTAATTCGTCAGCAGGTAATAATTACCGGTCAGTTTCAGCTGCCGCTGCGGCTGCTCCAGCGAAGCAAAAAGACGGGTGGTATTTTCCTTATTGAAACCGCCGGAATTAGAGAGGTTAAAACTGCTGAGCGGGTTAAAAATAAATGACGGCGTCCGGTTCACGTTTTGAAAACCCAGCTGCAGGAAACCGATTTGTTTACTCACCAGTCGCCGCAGGCTGGCCAGTGCACTGTAATCCCCGGTATTCAGGCCCGTCAGGAAAAGCCGTCCCTGGGCTTCTACATCCCATTTCTGGTTCCGGGTCTTATTGCGGTATTCGGCATGTACCTGTGTGTTGGTATAAACTGCCCGTCCCCCGTCAAAGGTGCCTTCCAGGTTCTGGAAACTCGCGCCGGCCTTAAAAAACTGCTGCGGATTCTTATTGTCCGGGAACTGGTAGAGCGAAACATCGTTTACAATCTCACTCCATTTGTCCTGCAGCTGGTAGCTGGCTGGCACCGATAAAAAGTTGTATAAAGGCCGGTAAAAACCGGTATCGTTGTACGCATCAACCACCGCATCGCTGTACTGGAAAGTATAGGAGTTGATTTGCAGGGTATGCTCCAGCCGCAACGTCGGGTAAAACAGGTGGACCGTAAGAGAATCGGTCACCACGGAATCTTTTTTTCCCAAATCATACTGCTGCCGCACAAAGAAATTATTGCTCTTGTATTTAGTGCCTGTGGCCACCGATGTAGAAAACGGATTGGTATACCTCGGTAAGGGAGGACCAAGAAAAACGGGTATGGTGGACCGGTCCTTATTCGCCGGTAAATCATCCAGTGCCGCTTCCTTGGTGATACCCCCGTTCTCCGACGCTTGAATTTTGTTATGAATAAAAACCACGAAGAGATGGTATCGCCGGTTGGGACTTTGGTAGAACGTATTGAGGCGGGAATTCGACTGGCTCGTGTTCTGATTTTTGAAATACCCGGGTGACGTGAGCAACCTGTACTGAAAAGCCGCGTTCCAGTTGGGGTTGATGTTCTGCGTGTGGATCACGTGCACCAGCTGCTCCTGCTTTCCGCCCAGCAGGTAACCCAGTTGCGTGTACGGTCGCGTAGTGTTATAAAATCGCGTGTCCTCCAGCGTCAGCCTGTAAATATCGAATGCATGAAAACCCGGATCCCAGCCCGCAGAAAGCAGTGGCGAGAAAAGATAGGATTTTGCAGCCGTACCCGTATTGCCCAGGTTATAGTAGTCAGCCGGCAGCGGGAACCTCCTGGAAAAATCATTGATCGAGGAATCAAATTTGAGATACCGCGAGCTGTCGAGGTACCGGAAATTTATCGTGATGGAATCTTCTTCGCCTGTCCGGTGTTTAAGGCTATCCTTACCGCCGCCGCCCCCATTGCCCATGCCCCGGGGAATACGGTTGAACACTCCACCCTGCTGTGCCATCACCGGGAACGTCAGCACAAAACAGCACACTACAATGATATAAAACCTGGTGTTCAAGATAGTATTGTCGGATTACAGATCATTTAATTAACGCTGCCCTTTATGTAGCTGCTTTTGATAATGATAGCACCATTTCCCGGAAGATGGCAGTGAATCTCGGCTCGGCAGCTTTTGCCGCAGCCAGTACTTCATCATGGGTGATCGTGTTTTCTTCTGCCCGGATTCCGATGTCTGTTATTACGCTCATGGCAAAAACGTCCATCCCCGCGTGCACCGCTGTAATGACCTCCTGCACCGTACTCATCCCCACGGCATCCCCGCCCAGGAGATGAATCAGTTTGTATTCCGCCCGGGTTTCGAAAGTCGGGCCCGTTACGCCGCAGTACACCCCCTTTTTAACGGGAATGCCAAGCCGGCTGGCAATCGCTTCGGCTTTACCAATTAATTCCTTTTTATACGGTTCACTCATGTCGGGAAACCGCGCGCCGAGCTGGTCGTCGTTCTTTCCCAGCAGGGGGTTGGGCGCAAAAAAACTGATGTGATCCGTTATGATCATAATATCGCCGACCGCAAACGAAGGATTTACGCCGCCGGCGGCATTGCTGATAAACAGCTTCTGCAACCCAAGCGCCTGCATCACCCGGATGGGAAACCCTACTTCTGCCGGACTATACCCCTCATAGAAATGGAACCGCCCCGCCATGCAAACCACCTGCCTGTCTCCGATCCTGCCAAAGATAAGTTTGCCATGGTGCCCTTCCACGGTAGATACGGGAAAATTGGGAATTTCGTCATAAGGCAGTTCCAGGTCTGTTTTGATCTCCTGTATCAAATTACCAAGACCGCTTCCCAGCACAATGCCCGCATCAGGGATCCTGTCGTATTGCTTCCTGATATATGCAGCTGTCTCGGTAATCTTTTCTGATAGTGATGCCATGCCTGATATTTAGCTGGTTGCAAATATAGAGAAATGGAGAGCGTTAGCACCGAAGCAACCTGCACAGGAGCGATCAATGTTTGCCGGAACGATTACTTTAACAGCCATTAACAAACCTCAATTTGGCCCTTTCACCGAGCCGGCTTGCAAATGGTGGCTAATGACAGTATATTTGAGCCTTAACGGATTGTTTTTGCAAAAGTCAGTTTCCCTGTTTCGCCTCCTGCCGGTATTGCTGTTGCTTTCCCATCCTGCGTGTGCCCAGCTTTGCACGGGCAGCCTCGGGGACCCGGTCGTGAACATTACTTTCGGCAGTGGAAACAATCCCGGCCCGCAGCTTCCGCCTAACGTTACTTATTACAATTATACCGTCAACTCCTGCCCGACCGATGGATTTTATACCATGGTGAACCGCACTTCCGGATGCTTTGGCAGTACCTGGCACAATGTACCCGAAGATCATACGCCGGGGGATATCAATGGCTACATGATGCTGATCAATGCGTCTTACCAGCCCGGCGATTTTTATGTAGATACCGTAAAAAATCTATGCGGAGGCACCACCTATGAATTCTCTGCCTGGGTGCTCAATATGCTGCAGTCCACCGCCTGTAACGGAAACGGCAATATGCCGAATCTTTCCTTCAGCATAGAAACCACGTCGGGGCAGAAAATCCAAACCCCGTACAACACCGGCAACATCCCCAATATCGCGTACACCCAGTGGAACCAGTACGGTTTCTTTTTTACGCTGCCGCCAGGCGTAAATGACCTGGTGCTGCGCATCACCAACAATTCTCCGGGCGATTGCGGTAACGACCTTGCGCTCGATGACATCACCTTCCGGCCTTGCGGACCAAAGGTGCAGGCGGGTTTTACCAATCAGCCCAGTGTATCTGATACCGTTTATCACTGCTTCAGCGACCAGGCCACCATAAGTTTTAGCGGGGCAGTTCAGTCCGGTTTCAATAACCCCGCCTTCCAATGGCAGGTCAGCAATGATGGGGGCACCAGCTGGCAGGATATCGCCGGCGCCACCAGTACCGCCTTGTCGACGCAATTCAGCGTCGCCGGCACCTTCCTGTACAGGCTGAGCGCGGCGGAAGCCGGTAACATCAGCGTCCGCCGGTGCCGGGTAGCCTCCTCGGTACTAACCGTAATCATTGATGATATTCCTCCGCCGGGCGTTTCTAACAATTCCCCGGTTTGTGAGCAGTCTCCGGTTCAGCTTTTCGCGCACAACGGTTACCGCTACGCCTGGTCGGGCCCCGCCGGATTCAGTGCTGCTGATTCCATGCCGGTCATTCCCTTAGCGGCGGTCAGCAATGCGGGCACTTATATGGTGACAGTGACAACGCGGGGAGGCTGCTCCAGGCAGGAGAATACAACGGTCATCATTAACCGCCTTCCGGCCGCAAGTGCAGGAAACGACACATCCATTTGTGAAAGCGGTGTGGCAATGCTTCAGGCAGCCGGTGGTATGTCGTATAGCTGGCAGCCTGCTGCAGGGTTATCCAATCCGTCTATTGCCAACCCCGTGGCGACACCGCCGTTTACCACCAGTTACACCGTTACGGTAACCGGGCCCGGCGGGTGCAGGGCCGCCGACAGCATCAGGATAACCGTACTTACCAAGCCGGTGGCGATGGCGGGGCCCGACAAACAAATAGTTGCCGGTAACAGCGTACAACTATCGGGAACCATTAGTGGAGATACGGCGCTGCACTTCTGGACGCCTCCGCAATATATCTCTGATGTGAACAACCTGGATGCCGTAGTATCGCCGCCCGGCGATATGATCTACACCCTTCACGTGATGTCTGGCAACGGATGCGGAACTGCCACCGATGACGTATTCATACGGGTGTTTCAGAAGATAGCGATACCCAATGCATTTTCTCCCAACGGCGATGGCATCAACGACACCTGGCAAATCCCGGGGCTGGACAGTTACCCGGAAAGTGAACTCCAGGTATTCAACCGGTACGGCCAACCTGTCTTTCGTAGCCGCGGCTACCCAAAGCCATGGAATGGCACGTTCAATGGGAAGCCTTTGCCATCCGGAACGTATTATTACAGTATTGATCGAAAAAACAATTTTCCCCTGCTATCGGGTTGGATTGCTGTAATCCGGTAACGAACGCTGCCGATCGCCAGGGAGCTGCCAGACAACGCAATGGCTGTTGTCTGGCATTAATCTTGAACATTAGCTTGCCCGCACACCAAAGACCCTTTTTATAGCTTTGGCGTGCTATTTTGTCATTGAATAAAATTTTCATGAAAGAAACAAGTTTGTTTTTTAATTCCGAGGAAGAGATGGATTTTATTCCGATTATCCCGCTGAATGAGAGTGATGGAGACGATAGCCAGGAAACGGTAATACCCACGGAGTTACCGTTGCTGCCGCTCCGCAACACGGTCCTTTTCCCGGGTGTGGTATTGCCGATTACCGTGGGTCGTGACAAAAGTATCAAAGCGGTTAACGAAGCATACAAGGCTGACAAATTGATAGGGGTAATTGCGCAAAAAGACAGTTCAATTGAAGATCCTGCCATTACTGATTTGCAGGACATCGGCACAGTGGCTAAAATTGTGAAACTAATAAAAATGCCTGACGGCGGAACGACCGTCATCATCCAGGGTAAGAAAAGGTTCAAAATCGGCTCTATCACCCTTGAGGATCCCTTTTTCAAGGCGATGGTTACACTCCTCGAAGAAGAAGAGGCGCCCGTCGACCAGGATTTCGAGGCCTACGTGGCCAATATCAAAGAACTGGCGGCACAAATCATCCAGCTGTCACCCAATATTCCCTCCGAAGCGTCCATCATTTTAAAAAATATCGAGAAGCCGGCTTTCCTGATTCACTTTGTAAGCAGTAACCTCAATACCGGGCTTGCGGAAAAGCAACAGATCCTGGAGATCAACCACATCAAAAGCCGCGCGGACGTGCTCATGCAGCTGCTGCAGCGGGAACTGCAGTTTGCCGAACTAAAAAACAAGGTGACGAATAAAACCCGTACCGAGCTGGACAAACAGCAGCGGGATTATTTTCTGCAGCAGCAGATGAAAAGCATCAAAGATGAACTGGGCGGCGACAGCAACGACAGGGAAATCAGGGAAATGCAGAAAAAGGGGGAACAGAAAAAGTGGCCGAAGGCGGCGAAGGAAATGTTCCGGAAAGGCATTGAGAAACTGGAGCGCATGCATCCCAGCACGCCCGATTATTCGGTAGTCTATAACCACATAGACCTGCTGCTGGAGCTGCCATGGGAAGATTACACCCATGATTTATACGATCTGAAAAAAGCAAAAAAAGTGCTTGACCATGACCATTACGGCATGGAAAAAATCAAGGAGCGCATCCTGGAATATCTTGCCGTACTGAAACTGAAAGGAGACATGAAAAGTCCGATCCTTTGTTTTGTAGGACCACCCGGCATCGGTAAAACATCACTGGGTAAAAGCATTGCCAACGCCATCGGCCGTAAGTATGTCCGTTTAAGCCTGGGCGGACTGCATGATGAAAGTGAAATCAGGGGCCACCGGAAGACGTATATCGGCGCGATGCCCGGGCGAATCGTGCAGTCACTAAAGAAAATAAAAAGTGGCAACCCGGTAATGATTCTTGACGAAATCGATAAAGTAGGCAACGATCAGCGTGGCGATCCTTCTTCGGCCCTGCTGGAAGTACTGGATCCTGAACAGAACAATACTTTTTATGACAATTACCTGGAGCTGGAATATGATTTAAGCAAGGTGCTTTTCATTGCCACGGCAAACAACGTCGCTAATATCCAGCCCGCGCTGCGGGACCGGCTTGAAATCATTTACCTCAGCGGTTACGCGGTAGAAGAAAAGATCGAAATTGCCAAACGACACCTGGTTCCCCGGCAGAAAGATTTGCACGGCCTGGATAAGGCAAATTTCAAGATTAGCGACAAAGTACTGGAACATGTCATCGAAGATTATACCCGGGAAAGTGGTGTCCGTGAGCTGGAACGGCAGCTCGCTTCACTTATGCGGAACCAGGCCAAGGAGTTTGCGATGAAGGGAAAACTGAAACCTACGCTCGCCAACGGCGATGTACAGCGCATCCTGGGCAGGCCGCGGTACAGCAACGAACTGTATAAAACGGCGAACATGCCGGGGGTGGCTGTTGGGCTTGCCTGGACCTATGTGGGCGGTGATATCTTATTTATTGAGACGAGTCTCAGCGAAGGAAAAGGTGATTTAAAGCTTACGGGTAACCTGGGCAATGTGATGAAAGAAAGTGCGTCTACAGCGCTGACCTTCCTGCAGTCTAATGCCAAAAAACTGGGAATCAACCCGGAAGTGTTTTCAAAAAACAACATTCATATTCATGTTCCCGAAGGTGCCGTGCCCAAAGACGGGCCGAGTGCAGGGATAACCATGATGACAGCCATTGCCTCCGCCGTTACCGGAAAAAAAGTTAAACCATGGCTGGCGATGACGGGCGAAAGTACGCTTCGCGGACAGGTATTACCGGTTGGCGGCATAAAGGAAAAAGTACTGGCGGCACGCCGTGCCGGCCTGCGCGAAATTATTCTTTGCTGGTACAATGAAAAAGATGTACAGGAGATTGATGCAGCCTTTATCCGCGGCCTGAAATTTCACTATGTGAAGACGATGCAGCAGGTGCTCGACCTGGCTCTCGTAAACTGATAACAGCAACAGATTCCCCGATATAATAAATGCCCCGGCTGAACCCGGGGCATTTTTATGAGGTATGTTTTTTCAGCGGTGGCCGGGTATCACATCAGATATGGCTCAGCGCCGTTGAATCCGCTTCCACACTTTCCTTAAAAGCCTGGCGGGGCTGCAACCCCAGTAGCTTAAACATCTGCATATCTTCGTCGAAACCGGGGTTAGGCGTGGTAAGCAATTTGTCTCCGGTAAAGATGGAGTTCGCTCCGGCCATAAAACAAAGTGCCTGCTCCGCGATACTCATTTCCGCCCGGCCGGCACTCAGCCTGACCATCGTTGACGGCATAATAATACGAGCGGTGGCAATCATGCGGACCATATCCCATACGTCCACTTTTTTATTGTCCTGTAAGGGCGTCCCCTTCACCCTAACCAGCGCGTTGATCGGAACACTTTCAGGGTGCTCCGGCAGGTTACAAAGGGTGGACAGCATGCCGATCCTGTCGTCATGCGTTTCACCCAAACCTATAATCCCACCGCTGCATACGCTGATGCCCGCTTTACGTACATTACCCAAAGTGTTTAACCGGTCGCTATAGGTCCGCGTGGTAATAATATCACCGTAATGTTCTTCCGACGTGTCGATATTATGATTGTATGCAAACAACCCCGCATTATAGAGTCGCTCTGCCTGCTGTTCTGTGAGCATGCCCATAGTACAGCAAACTTCCATACCCAGGGTGTTCACGGCCTTGACCATGTCAATCACGCGATCAAAATCACGGTTATCCCGCACTTCCCGCCATGCTGCCCCCATGCAAAAACGGGTGGATCCTGCCGCCTTTGCTTTCGCAGCGTATTCCATCACCTGTTCAGTTTGCATCAGCGCCTGTACATTCAGACCGGTATCATACCGCGCCGCCTGCGGGCAATAAGCACAGTCCTCGCTGCATCCACCGGTTTTTATGGAAAGAAGTGTGCAAACCTGCACTTCGGCGGTATCCTGGTACTGCCGGTGAATGGTCGCAGCACGGTATACCAGTTCCATTAAAGGCGTGTTGTAAATTGTTGTTATTTCTTCCCTGCTGTACTTTTTAGTCATTCGATTGGTTTAATCAGGCAAAAGCCTCCTGGTTAATAATATAATTGACCGCCGTAAAGATATTGATTGATGTGAAATTCGCGCCCGGAAATTCACTTTCCCCGGAGATCAGTTGTCCGTTCCAGGGCTGGCATCCACAAGAAAAACCGAGCTGTCCTTCAGCAATGGCATAGACTGCCTGAACAGTGAATTGAAAACCATCCTGAACTGATTGACGGCGCTGCTGCTGTCGTTTAATAAGCTATAATTGTGATCCGGAAAGTAAACGGCGCTGAGGTTGCTGAAATAGTGAGCGCGACC
>JBBROE010000143.1:0-9669 GCA_038229695.1 Chitinophagales bacterium
CAGGCAAAACAATGTCCACCGCGGAAAGCTGCACGGGGGGGTACATTGCCCACTGCATCACAGCGCTTCCCGGCTCGAGCACCTGGTTCAGGGGTAGCGTGGTGAGCTATGCCAACGAGGTAAAGGAACAACTGCTTGGTGTTCCGCACGAATATTTCACTACCGTGGGGGCGGTCAGTGAAGAAGTGGTCAGGGATATGGTAACGGGCGTGCTGGACAAGATAAAAGCGGACTATGCCATCGCGGTTTCGGGTATTATGGGACCGGGCGGCGCCACGGCCGAAAAACCCGTCGGCATGGTGTGGATAGCCGTCGGAAACCGCAAAGCCACACGGACAAAACTTTTCCATTTCCGCTTCAATAGGATAAAGAATATTGAGATCACCACCATGAATGCACTGAACCTGTTGCGTATGTTTATTCTTGAACAGGAAAATGGCCGCGGCTGACCCTGGCAGGTCGGCTGCGGGATACCCCCAATTGACTACCTTTGGCGGGCCGCTGAACTACCGCCCGGCCCTGTACCGGTGTACAAGGGAGTGACACAACGATGCCGGGTTTTGTATTGCTGCCGGTCCTCAAAAAAAATAAAAAAGAACGCTATGGCGATAGTTGAGCTGGTCATGCCAAAACTGGGAGAAAGCATCGTGGAAGCGACCATTTTGAAATGGTTGAAACAACCGGGCGATAACATCAAACAAGATGAAACGCTGCTGGAGATAGCGACAGATAAAGTGGACACCGAAGTACCCAGCACCGTGGAAGGGGTGCTGGAAACAATCTTATTCCGGGCCAACGAAGTAGTGCCGGTGGGTGAAGTTATCGCCACCCTGCGCACCGAGGGTGAAGAACACAGCGCTGCCCCGGTGAAGGCATCAGCGCCTGTACAGGAAGCGGTTACCCCAGACCGTGAGCCGACCGCGCTGTATACCGAAAAGGGTAATGGCCAGGCAGCCGTGAACGGAAGCAACCGCTTTTATTCCCCGCTTGTGCTCAATATCGCCGGCAACGAAGGCATCAGCATGACCGAACTCGAAAAACTGCCGGGGACGGGTGCCGAAGGAAGGGTGACGAAAAAAGATATCCTGCAATATGTATCCGATAAAAAACAGGGTAACCCGGTGCCGGACCAGCAACAGGTTGTTCAGGAATCCGCCCGGCAGGTACCCGCCCGCCGGGAATCGACGCAGCAGGAAAGCCAGGGCGGGAACGTGGAGATCATGGAAATGGATCGCATGCGCCGGCTGATTGCCGATCATATGATCCACAGCAAACAGACCAGCGCGCATGTGACCAGCTTCACCGAAGCGGACGTAACCAACCTGGTGCGCTGGCGCGATAAAATTAAAGTGGCCTTTGAAAAAAGAGAAGGCACCAGGATCACCTTCACGCCGTTGTTTATTGAAGCCATCGTACGGACCATCAAAAAATATCCGTTACTGAACAGCTCGCTGGAAAATAACCGCATCATCCTGAAAAAAGACATCAACATCGGTATGGCCGCCGCATTGCCAAACGGCAACCTCATTGTGCCGGTCATTAAAAATGCGGATAACCTGAACCTGGTGGGGCTGGCCAGGCAAGTGAACCGCCTGGCAGAAAATGCACGCAGCAATAAACTGACCCCGGATGACGTACAGGGCGGCACATTTACGCTGACCAATGTGGGTACTTTCGGCAGCCTGATGGGAACGCCGATTATCAACCAGCCACAGGTGGCAATATTAGCGGTGGGCGCCATCAAGAAACGACCGGTTGTTATTGAAACGGAGCAGGGAGATACTATCGGCATCAGGCATATGATGTACCTGTCGATGAGTTACGATCACCGCATCATCGACGGCGCCCTGGGCGCTACCTTCCTGAGCGCGGTAGCGGCGGAATTACAGCATTTCAATCCTGACCGCGATTTCTGATCGCTCTTCCCGCATGTCATTTCCCGGTTGATCATACCCGGTAGCGGCCTGGTCACTGGATGAGCACGGTTGATCCTGTCCTGCGGTAGATTTTTCCATCCACGCCAAGTCCTTCTGCCACCCACACTACGGTTTGGGTGGATTGTATGCCTCCTTTTATCCGCCCGTTCCAGCCCTCTCCTTCCCTGCTGGTCTGGAAAAGCAACTGCCCGACGCGGTCAAACACCCGGAAGAAATGCAGTTCCGAGATGCCGCGCAGCAGCGGGCGTAACAACTCGTTCTTACCATCGCCGTTCGGGGTAAACGCAGTGGGTACATAGATATCGGCGTTCGAAATAATCTTCACAAATTGAGAATCGATGGTCAGGCACCCCGTTGCGGTAGTGATGCTGACCGTATACAACTGGTCGGCAGCCCCGGAGAAGACAGGACTTTTGGTGGCACTGTTGCTGATCTGTGTATCCGGGTCCCAGGCATACCGCGCGCCGAAGTTCCGCGCGCTGAATGGCACCGGCGTATTGAGCAGCGTATATTTAACCGGGTAGCTGATCCCTTTTTTCGGCACATCGATGAAGACCTTCTGTACGGGCGAGGTTACGCTGCAGCCTACGAGATTATCGAGTACGGCGAAATAGGTGCCGCTCTGGGTGACATGGTAATAAGGTTGCGTGGCATTCAGCAACAATACATTGTCTTTGTACCAATGTATTGAAGCAGCCGTTGACACGTGGAGTATGGCGCTGTCTCCGCTCGTTACGCAAAAAGCAGCGTCGCCGGCCAACCGGATGGAATCGTTAACCAGGTCGGCACTCACCAGCACGGTGTCTTCCGTAACACAGCCCCCGCCAATGCTGCCCGCATTGAGTATGTATTGCGTGGTGGATGCCGGTGTCGCCAGCGGGTTAGAGATGTCTGGATTGGACAGACCTGCCGCAGGCCGCCAGCGGTAACGCACCCCTGCTTTCGGGGGAGCCCCCAGTTGTATCGGCGCACGGTTGCACGATCGCTGATCCGGCCCGGCAATGGCGTTGACGGTAAGCGTGTCTATTAATTTTGCATACAGCGTATCCAGGCAACCATAACCGTTATAAGGCACTAACTCCACAGCCAGCCGTGTACCGACGGGTGGCGGGGGCACCACGCGCAGGGTTTGCCCTGTCCCAATCACTTTACTGAAATCACTGCTAAACCAGGTATATTTTTCGTAGCCATAAGGGGCGACTACGTTGACGGCAGTATCATCGGGGCAGTAAGCTGCACCAGTAAATTCACTGCTGCATTCTGAATTGACGTCAATATAAGCGTACCCAAAATGCTTGCGGAAGGTACAGTCGGCCGTCTTAAAAAACAGCCGGATGGTTTTGCCCGCCATCCTGTCCAGGTTGATGGTGACCGCCGACCAGTTCTTAAACCACACCGGGGTATTGGTACCCGGGTTAGGAGACTCCTCAAAACCCGGCAGCACCGAACCATAGGGGTGCCAGGTGAACGAGGAACAATCGATCCGCACGTTATCGGTAACATTGGTGATTTCCACTTCCATCCGCGGCTGCTGGCTTTCGAGGTGGTTGGGATCCTGGAAAACCACCGCGTAATGATAGATGAGGCTGTATACGTCACGGTTGGCGGGAACATTAAACGTGTAGGAGATGCCTTCCGCTTCGCCGCCCCCGAGATCGTTGCCGAGGCGAATTGAGTGGCCGCTGCCATTGGGGCAATTCACGGGAAAACCACCGTAAGGATCGACCCCGTCCCCGGGGAAACTGGAATACATGGTCTGCCGGTTGGCGATGGGCTGCGTTTCAGTAAGGCTGATGATGTTTTCAGCATTTACAGAGGCCACGTATCCGACATAACAGGTCCACCCGGCAAACGTGCCCGTTTCGAAGTCAATGTTGGGTGGACATTCCTGCGCTCTACCCGCCAACGATAACAAAAGAAGGGGTACCTGCAGGCAGGCCCTCCTGCCGGTAATCGGTAGCAGAAGCCTGACTTTGCCTTTCCAGTAAGCAGTTACGGTGCGCAAGTAAAGGAATTGAGAAGTTGAATCGGGACCGTACAGACGGCTGGCCGTTCCCTGTTGTAATATACGCCAGGAAGCTGGTTCCGGTTGGATGAGGCATTACATTTAATATTGTTGAAGGTGCAGGCTACCGTGATTAACCCCCCTGGGCGGAGCGGGCAGTACGGGGATTATTGCGTAAGCCTACGGGTGCAGATTCAGCAGTAATACGGTTAAATAACATCCGCCAAACCCGGAACTTGCCATACTACGTATATAGAATATGCGTTTGTTTAACAGAACTTTTGGTGGGGACGATATGATTTGTTGACCTGGCGCAGGTCTTATTAATGAAGCATTTTAAAGCTAATCACATGAAAGCAAATTCTACACAAATGGAAATCATGATCCTCACCGGAACCCATTTTTCTGCCAGCCAGGCTGCCGAAAAAACAGGTGATGAAAATGCCAAACCGGGTCGTAGCGACAAGGAAATCCTGACGGAGGCCTGCTGGAACGGAATGCTGGGAGAAATTCTACCCGAACTGTGTGAAAAAATCCCGGAGGGGAAAAAGATTTACCTGTGGGATATTAAGGAGGCCGAAGCGTTTATCGAGTTGGAACTCGGCGAATACGAGGAGGACAGGGAGAAATATTACTCCATCAATCCCTATTCGTTTATTACCGAACACCCGCTGTCCTGACCCTTCCTCCACCGGCCGATCGCGGCTAAGTTATACCGCAATACCTGCGGTGGAATGATTTTGGCAACCAGCCTGGTCTATAATGTTGTGTTATGAGTGTGTGTATAAAACGCGTAGCCTGTTTGTCCCTTATACTGATCGTTACAGGGGTTGTTGCGATGGCGCAGAACAAAGACAGCCTGGTTACGGCTGCCACCAGGGATTTAATCAGCCGGAAAACCTACACGTTCAGCGCCCAGATGGCCTTGCCGATGGCCGGCCAGGTAAGGCAACTGACGGGTGGCTATGAACTACAGGTATACCCGGACCATATCGTAGCTTACCTGCCTTATTTCGGCCGGGCGTATGTGGCACCCATAGACCCCACCCGGGGCGGAATTACCTTTACCTCAAATGATTTTGATTATACCGTGAAAGAGACCAGGAAAAATCGCTGGAATATCCGGATAGACATCAACGACGTGACCGACACCCGGCAAATGAACCTCACCGTATTCAGCAACGGAAAAGCTTCGCTGCAGGTGAACAGCAATAGCCGCCAGGAAATATCCTTCAGCGGCACGATTGTTCCCAACCGCCCCGAGAAGAAAAAATAATCGAGGGCTAATGTTTACTTCAATAGTATCTTATAGGCCATGGCGTGTTCTGAAGGTGCCTTCACCGGCGGGGTGATCACCAGCCCGTCCGCCTGTTGTTTCCAACTGATGCTGTCAGCGCTTCCCAGCAGCGATACGGAGACCACCGTACCGTTACCGGCCTTCGTTCCCAATGCCCGGACCAGGGATGCAGAGGAAGGTATGCCGAGAAAAATCGCATAGACAGCCGGTCCCTTCGACGTAAAACGCACATCTTTTTCATTAAAAGGAATTTTCTGGTCGGCGAAAGAACCGCTGGCCGATTCCGTCGGCCCTTCCCCGAAGATCTTCCAGGGACGGGTGCCGTAAATCGCTTCGCCGTTTTTCTCCAGCCAACTACCAGTCCCCAGCAGTGTAGCGGTTTCTTCGTCGGTAATGGTGCCATCCGAACGGGGACCGATATTCAGCAACAGGTTGCCATTTTTGCTTACAATATCGACCAGGTTGGTGATCACATAACGCGCATCCTTAAACGTATTACCGGCCGCATAGCCCCACGACTTATTACCGATGGCATCGTCCGTTTGCCAGGCCGGGTTTCTTATCCCCGCCAGTTTTCCCCGTTCCAGGTCAAGCACCGCTGTATTGTCCGGGTAGGCCGCATTTTTATAATTGATCACCACGCCCTTGTTCCACTCCAGCCCCTTGTTATAATAGAACGACGCGAAGGTCTTGCGGTATGGGTCCATCGCAGGTTGTTCTATCCACCAGTCGAACCAGAACAGCTGCGGCTGGTACTTATCGACCAGCTCCGTACAACGCATGAGCCAGTCGTTCATATACTCCGGAGAAGGTGTCTCATTTTGTTCACGCGCCGGCCCGTAGAAATCATTGTTTTTCATGTCCACGAAATCGGATGCAAAATGACGGCCGCCGTTCATGAACCACCAGTGTTCAATCCTGTGGGAGGAAAGCCCGAATACCAGGCCCTGTTTTTTTATTTCAGCGGCAAGCTCACCCACCACATCCCGGTGCGGACCCATATTGAACGCATTCCACCTCGACAGGGCGGTCTTGTACATGGCAAACCCGTCGTGGTGCTCTGCCACGGGCACCACGTAGCGCGCACCGGCCTTTTTAAAGAGGGTGACCCAGGCCACCGGGTCGAATTTTGATGCGGTAAACCGGGGGATAAAATCCTTGTACCCGAATTTGTCGATGGGACCATAGGTCTCCACCTGGTGCTTGTTTTCCGCCGATCCCTGCAGGTACATATTCCGCGGGTACCATTCACTGCCAAATGCGGGAACCGAGTAAACGCCCCAGTGGATGAAAATGCCAAACTTGGCATCCCGGAACCAGTCGGGTACCTGGTAACCTTTCAGCGAATCCCAATTTGGCTGGTACACCTGCTGGGCGCGGACAGCGTGACCCCCAAGCAGTGAGGCAATGATCAGCATGCAGCAAACGAGTTTTTTCATAGATAACTTTTCAGGAAAATCGTTAAAAAATATCACCAGGTAACGGTAAAGGACAGCCGATAATTGGAAGACCGTCACTGGCTTAAAAATATAAAAAATAATCGACATTTATTTTGTTCAGTGACCATCCTTTATTTTTGAGTACCCCCCACCTGCCTACCCTGTTATGCGCTTGATCCGGTGGCGGTGGTGGCGCCGGTTGTATCTACAGCAACCTAACCCTGGCATTGGCCACGGTGATCGGTGACGGAAGCGGTAAACCCCCTGACGCGGCAGTTGACACAAATCCGCATCCCGGACAACAGCGGCAGGCAACTGATTGGTCAACCGCTCAGCCTGCAGCCCGGCCAAAACTTTATCGGCTTGCCGGCGCCGGACCGCTTCCCGGCAGGCCTGTATTATTTACGGGTATTGGTCGACGGTAGTGCCCACCTGCTGAAACTGCGGAAGGAATAATGCCAGGAATGTACATGCCGCATGCCCTGGATTGTATAGGGACCGGGCAACTGTACAGTACCCGGCAGGGTTGCGTCGCACACTTGTACAGCAGCACACAGAGCAGCCGGAACGCATTACCTTTGCACAAACAGGCCGGCAAAAAGTTGCCGACCTGTTTCATGATGAGGTCATGACTATTTCGTGACGTCTTTCACCGCACACACTTATCATCGTTCCACCACCGCACCGGCTTCCATTTGGTCGGTGGCATTGGCAATTACCCGGTCACCGGCTTTCAGATCTCCAAATACTTCGATACTTCCCGGGCTGCTGTTACCCGTGGTTACGTCCACTTTTTCAGCTTTGCCCTGCTGCACCCGCAACACGTATTTCCGCTCGGTGGAAGTGACCACCGCTGATTTGGGCACCGACCAGGCATTAACCGCCCCCTTCGCCGTCAGCAGCACATCGGCATACATCCCCGGGGAAAGCTTTCCATCTGGATTTTTTACATCGATCTCCATTCGTTCCGACCGGTAGCGGGCATTGATATTGCTGGCCTGGCGGCTGATCGTACCCGTCATCTTTTTACCCTGCAGCGAACTTACATAGAACGAGACGGTGTCCTTATTCGCCAGCTGCACCGCAAGCGCTTCCGGCACATCTACCTGCAGCCGCAGGCGATCGATGTCCTTCAGCTCCAGCATGGGCCGATCATGCGATGCCGCACTGACCAGGGCCCCGGGATGCACATTTCTCTCGGTAATCACCCCTTTGAAAGGAGCCGTTACCTGGAGGTAGGCCAGCATGGTCTGCTGCATCTGCCAGTTTACTTTTTCGGCATTGGCCAGTGAGCTGTCAGCTTCCATCTTTGATTTTAAGGTAGCGAGGTCAAGCGGCGAAATAGCACCGGCAGTCCGTGATGCCTCCAGAAATCGTTCATAATGTTCCCGGTCAATATTGAAATCTGCCTTACTGCGCGCATATTTTTCTTTGGCCTGGAGCGCCGCCTGCATCAGTTCGGGCGCCTCCAGCGTCATCAGTAACTGGCCGGCCTTCACTTTGGCGCCGATATCTACCCGCACATCTTTTACGTAGCCATTCACTTTGGGGAAAATACTCACTTCTTCGTAAGCAGCGAGCTGGGCGGGCAGTTTTACCGTAGACGCAATCCGCGCCTTTTGTACGGTGGCAAAACTATACTGGGCGGGCACCTTTGTTTCTGCCGGTGTAGCCGCGGCCGTTTTATCGTCGGAGCAGCCCTGGAGCAGGGCAATACAAGCGATCAGGCTCAAATATTTCATGTTGATGATTTTTGTGTTTGAATACTGTCGGCCGGTAACAGCGATACTCCCGTATAATCAGTCTTGCCCCTTATCCATCCATAGACCAGGGGAACAATGAACAGGGCTGCCAGCGTAGAGGATGCCAGGCCGCCTATCACCGCCCGGCCAAGCGGGGCCGACTGATCGCCCGCCTCTCCCAGTCCGCTTGCCATCGGTATCATACCGGCAATCATGGCCAGCGACGTCATCAGGATGGGCCGGAGCCGGATGCCTGCACTGACCACCGCAGCCCGGTATGGATCGCGGTATTCCATCCGCAACGATTCCGCATTGGTGACGATCAGGATAGCATTGGCCACCGATACACCGACAGCCATGATGATGCCCATGTAGGATTGCAAATTCAGCGTGGACCCCGTAGCGAGCAGCATCAGCAATGCCCCCAGCAATACGGCCGGAACGGTAGTAAGCACGGCCAGGGATAAACCAAACGACTGGTAGTTGGCCGCCAGCAGCAGCAGGATAACCACGATGGCAGCGAGCAGGCCCGTCTGCAGCGAACTGAGGGTTTCCTTCAGCAGCGAGGCGGTCCCTTTGATGTCGGCAATCAATCCCCGCGGTGGTGCGCCGAGCTCATCGATGGCCTTCTGCACCGCTGAAGTGGCCCTGCCCAGGTCGGTCTTGTAAATATTGGCACTGACGGTAAGAAACCGGCGCGGCCCCACGCGGTCATATTCGCCCGGAACGGTTTCGAGGCTGAGCTGGGAAACATCTCCGAGGATCGGCCGGTCTTTTCCCTTTACCAGGGGGACCGACTGCAGCTGCTGGAAAGAATTCATCAGGTATTCCGGTACCTGCACCTGTACCTGGTACGTATAGGCCGCTTTCTCATCCAGCCACAGGTTCTTTTCCGTAAAGCGGCTGGACGACGTGGCATCCGTAATACTCCTGGCCACATCGGTGATCGTGAGCCCCATCTGGGACAGCCGGAACCGGTCGACCGTAATATTCACCGTAGGAAAATGCAGCGGCTGTGCTATTTGTACGTCGCGCAGAAACTTTATGTCTTTCAGTTTAGCGACCAGCCGGGAAGAATACCATTTGATGTCATCGAAATTTTTACCGGCCACCCGTACTTCTATTGGCGTTGCGGCTCCCTGGGCCATGATCTTCTCGGTGAGTTCAATGGGCTCGAACGACACTGCCACGGCGGGATACCGTTGCCGCACAATGCCACGGAGCTTATCCTTGAAATCAGCGAGGTTCA
>JBBROE010000144.1:0-8916 GCA_038229695.1 Chitinophagales bacterium
TCACGTTGCGGCCGCATGCGCTCGTCAGCACAATTATCTATGACGAGCGTAAGCAGCGTGCCACAGGCGTGGAAATAATCGACACCACAACCCGGCAGACGGAACGTTTCTTTGCCAGGATAATCTTCGTCAATGCATCAACCGTGGCTACTACCACAATCCTCCTTTCTTCGCTGTCATCCCGCTTCCCGAACGGCCTGGGGAACGACAGCGACCAGCTCGGCCGCAACCTTATGGACCACCATAAGGGCGTCGCCGTAACGGCAGATGTGGAGGGGTTTACGGATAAATATTATTTCGGCCGCAGGCCAAATCCCCTCTATATACCCAGATTTAAAAACCTTCATGAAAACATCCCGTCTTTTCTGCGCGGGTACCATTTCGGGGTCAGCGCCCACCGCGCTAAACCGGAACCGAACATTACCATCGGGGCAGCCTACAAAGATGCCCTTACAGAACCCGGCCCCTGGAAAATCGCACTCTATGCGTATGGTGAATGCCTCCCTTATGCTGATAACCGTATAACGCTGGACCACAACCGTAAAGACCCCTGGGGACGCCCCATGACAGTGTTCGACTGCAGCTTCCGGGAGAATGAGTACGCCATGCATGCCGACATGATCACAACCGGTAAAGACATGCTGGAGCAGGCGGGCTACAAGCATGTGGCTGTCAACGCAGCCATGTCTTTTCCCGGTAATGCCAACCACGAAATGGGTACGGCTCGCATGGGACACGATCGGAAGACATCTGTCGTCAACGCCTTCAACCAGCTCCATGACGTGCCAAATATGTTTATCACAGATGGCTCCTGCATGGCATCCAGTTCCTGCCTCAACCCCAGCATCACCTACATGGCACTGACGGCACGGGCATGCGACTATGCTGTAAAAGAACTTAACAAACAAAATATCTGAAAGGCTTCATCAACTTTGCAGGGGCACACGGTGTTGCCAGCATTGGCCCGCGATGGATCATCGTTGTGTCACTCCCTTCAGCCGCATCGCCCTGCTGAACCGGTATAAAAATACCCCCGGTTTGCCGGGAGTATTTAAAAAAATCCATTTACATCGGTGTCGGCATTACCGTCTCCCGAACCGGTTTACTATGTGTCTTTCCCTGGAAAAAATTGACCAGGTCTTTATTCAATAACTCGCGGTGCGTATAAAATAACCCGTGCGGGCCGTCCTTGTAAACGATCAACTCTGCTGCCGGGATCAATTCGGCAGTACGTTTGCTGCTGGCTTCGAAGGGTACCACCTTATCGGCTTCCCCGTGAATAATGAGCGTAGGTACAGAAATTTTACTGATATCACCCTTGAAATCTGTCTCCGAAAAACTGGTTACGCAGGCCACCGTCGATTGCTGTGTTGCGTGGCTGGCCAACTCCCCATAATAACTAAGCAGGGCATCACTCATCGGATGATTAATCAGGCTGATCCCGAAAAACTGCTTTCCGAAATCAGCGAGAAAACCTATACGATCATTCCTGATAGCTTCTTTCATCTGGTCGAACACCTTCTTATCTACGCCGTCAGGGTTTTCCTTTGTCTTCAGCAGGTAAGGCAATACTGTACTGATCAGCACCACCCGGTCGATCCTGTCCTGGCCATAGCGCCCAATATACCGCGCCACCTCGCCGCCACCCATCGAAAAGCCAACCAGGATCACTTTGTTCAAATCCAGGCGGGTGATCAGTTCATTGAGGTCGGATGCCAGGGTGTCATAACCATATCCCACCCAGGGTTTACTGCTTTTGCCAAACCCGCGGCGGTCATATTTCACCACCCGGAATCCTGCATTAACCACATCGCCCAACTGGTATTCCCACATTTCCCGGCTGGAAGGCCAGCCATGAATAAAAATAACCGGCTGACCACTGCCGTAATCGGAATAGGCCAGATGCATTTCTTCCCCTGTGCGGCTGTCACTGAATTGTAAGGATTTCATATTTATATATTTTAAAATAAGGAATGAATAAGAATTGAAGCATCGGTCAGTATCATGCACAAACTGTACCACCGGCATTTTCAGCGCTGGCAAAAAGGAACGTATACATCCCTGAGGTATAAATTCCACTTAAACAGCAGCCGGTTGAGCTGCTTGCGCATTGGGCAGGCTGCCCATGATGGCTTTGGCCGTATCCAAACCGTTTTGGAGCGCAGCTTCCACTGTTCCCTGCGAAAGACCATTATGCATGGCTTCACCGGAAAAATAAATAAGGCCATGCAGGGGATGCGACAATGTTTTCCGGGAAGCGGCGGTGGTTACGGTGGGATAACTGTAACCGCCTTTTGCATAAGGATGCTGCTGCCAGCAGGATATATGAGAAGCCGTAAGATTTGCTTTCAGCCAGGCCTCGGGTTTGGTAAATATCCGGGCCAGGGATGATAGGGCCAGTGCTGAACGTTCGTCGTCCGAAGCGGCGGATAAAGCCGCAGCGGGAGGACCGCCTAACCAGCCAGTCAGCAGGTTTGGCGACAGCGGATAGTTTGTCCACCAGGTAGGGATCGACTCGTCACTCAGCAGGAAACCAGGATCTTTCGCGTAGGCCTCCCAAAACCTGTTGCTGAACTGGAACAGGAATTTGATCACCTCACCGAAACCCATCCCCGTAAAAGCGGCCGTATATCGTTTATCCGGGGCGGGCCTGAATTCGATTTGTCCACCCTGCAGCATACCCACGGAGGCGGTGATCAGCACACGCTTACCGCTAAGCCATTCTCCGCGGCTGTTTGTAACCGTTAGGCCATTGCCCGTAGCCTCCACCACGGTAACGGGGAAATCAAAACCAAAAGAAGCTCCGGCAGCCCGGCAACGTTGAACCAGGTGGTCCACCAGCCGTTGGTAGCCACCCTCTACCCGGTACTGGTTCTCCCCGGATTCGCCCCATTCCCGCTCTGCCGCAGCCGCCGACGCACGCGACAAATCTGCCAGATCAAACCCCTGCGCAAAAGAGGTGACGGCCTGGCGGAGACCCTGGTACGCCGCTCCGGTAAAATGGCGGTCCAGCACCTCCTGCAGACTGCAATCCTCCTGCAGTTTTCGCAGCTCGCGCAGGAAGGCAGGCCAGTGCCGGTCGTGCGCCGTACCCCGTTTCCATTCCCCGTTTCTCACACTGATCATATCTCCTTCCACGGGCACATACCGGATGCCGGCCCTGTCGAGCAGCGATTTGGTAAGGGGCAGGTCGCCATGAATGAATTCCGCCCCCGTCTCTACCGGCGTATCAAAACCTGCTATCTCCAGGGTACGCATGCGGCCACCGGCGGTCGCCGAAGCTTCTATGATGCAGCAACTAAAGCCGGCTTCAGCCAGTGTTGCGCCCGCCATTAATCCGGCTGCCCCCGCTCCGATAATAAGTATCTCGTACTCCATGTGGTTCACCCGTCAAATACCGTTCCGGCAGCGCCGAAAACACCGGCCGGGTATTTGTGTATTGATACGGAAGTTGAAAATAATTTATATTTAACCTTAAAATTATCGGTTATGCCAAATTGGTTACGCGCATTGATCGCAGGATATGGAGCCAAAAAACTCGGCGGAGGATGCTTCAGTACTATCCTTGTCTTTATTGTTCTTTATTATGCCCTTGGTCAGTGTAATCATCCTGCAACGCCTGTTCATGGTGACCTGCCCGGCACTCATCCCGTGAAAACGGCGGCGGTAGTCCGTGTACCGAGGTAAATTATCTACTGCCCGGGGGTGCTAACCCGGGCAGTTTCATTCACAATAAGTAGCTGTTTCATTCGTTAAAGGACATCCCGTGCCTTCCCCTGACCACCCCTTGTGCCTGACAGCCTCATAGATTCAGCCTAACCCCTAATAATGCTTATGATATGTCCGCATTAATTGTTTCCGAATTTGAATTGTTTTCGCTGTTTGAAATGACGCCCGACCTCGTTTGTATCGCAGGGAAGGATGGTTATTTCCGCAAATTCAATCCAGCTGTCGTGAACAAGTTCGGGTATACAGCAAAAGAATTGATGGCTGTACCGATTTTGTCTTTCATTCACCCGGAAGACCTGCAGCACACCCGCGATACCAGGGAGAAAATGTTACAGGGAACGCCGCTGCTTAATTTTCAAAATCGCTACCTGACAAAATCAGGCAAAATTATCTGGCTGGAATGGACCTCCGTCTATTCCACCGACAAAGAACTGGTATTCGCCATTGCCAAGGACATCACCATCCACAAAGAAGCAGAACACGATATCCAGCTCCGTTACCGGGCGTTAAAAAATATGGCTGCCCATTTCAAAACCAGCCTGGAAAAAGACAGGAAATATCTTGCCAGCGAACTACATGAAGAACTGGCCCAGCTGGCGGGTATTATAAAAATCGAAATTTCCGGGGTCGCCGAAACAGCGGGCTCACTAACGGCGGGCTCCCAGAAAAAATTGTCGCATGCTGTCGCGATGACAGACCTGCTGATTGATTCCATACGCCGTATTTCCTATGCGATAAGCCCGGGTATGATTGAAGATGTGGGATTGAACGAAACCCTCAAATGGCACTGCAGTGAATTCTCCGTCCTGCACGGCATTCCCTGTCATTTTGAAAGCAATTATGATGAGTCGGGTCTTACCCAGGAAATAAAGCTTGATTTTTTCAGAATTTGCCAGGAGGCTTTAAGTAATGTGATGCACCATGCAGAAGCTGATGAAGTGGTGATCAACATCGAAAATACCCCGGAAGAATTATACCTCTGCGTGTCCGATAACGGGAAAGGTTTCGAACCCCGGCAGCAGGTACACGGTGCCGGCATCAAAAGTATGCAGGGCAGGGTGGCGTCCATCCAGGGCCGTTTTAATATCCTCACAGGGCCTGGCAAGGGTACGCGCATCGAAGTATCCATGCCTAAAGACACCGTGCACAACAATTAATTTGTAATGCTGCCCCGGTTGACGACTTTTACGGCAAATCCAGGACTTGTATAACTTTCCTTCCCCGCACCGATATTTTATTGTAAACAAACCTGCCGGGATGCTGTCGCAGTTCGTCAGCGAAATACCCGGGTTGTTACTGGGCGAGTTGGGATTTGACTTTCCCCCGGGGATTCATGCTATCGGCAGACTCGATAAAGACTCTGAAGGATTGCTGCTGCTGACAACCAATAAAAAAGTGACCCGGCTGCTTTTTCAGGGAGATATCAGCCATTCCCGCACTTACCGCGTGAAAGTCAATCACCGCGTCAGCGATCAAACGCTCGCCACCCTCAGGGAGGGCATCTCTATCCGGGTGAAAGGCGGGGAATATTATACCAGCAAGCCTTGCAGCGCCGAGTTGTCTCATCTTCCCGAGGGCTTTACCGAATCCATATCTGCCATACCGGCTTTTGTTCTCTCCAGCTGGCTGGAAATTATACTGACCGAAGGAAAATACCACCAGGTAAGGAAAATGGTCAGGGCAGTGCACCACCGTTGCCGGCGGCTCATCCGGACCGCTATCGAAGACCTTCACCTCGACGGACTGCCAGCAGGGGA
Organism: Chitinophagales bacterium; assembly: GCA_038229695.1. GTDB lineage: Bacteria > Bacteroidota > Bacteroidia > Chitinophagales > Chitinophagaceae > JACMLD01. The sequence continues at coordinate 5,487 of JBBROE010000144.1, forward strand.
AACCCGGGAAATCCCCGAAGCCCATTTTTTTCATGCCTTGAAACTCGATCGCGGTTCCGCCGGTAAGTGACGGCGTTGTACAAAAAAAGCCGGTGGACACCGGCTTACATTTCGTTCATTTCATCCTTATTTTTTGACAGGATACTTCCTGGTTTTCTCATCCATTTCTACAATCTTCCCATGTAAGATTTTAGCGTCGTCGACGACCGACATGGAATCGATTTTCCCGGATTTGTCGGTAATAATTTGTTTGTACCAGAGCGTTACATAGGCCTGGCTGGAATCTTTGGATACTACCGACTCGTAATCATGCATTTCAATTTTCACTGATTTGGTATTTTCCAATGATCGTTTCAGCATGGCGGTTAACGTATCTTTTCGGTAAACCTGGTCAATGCCGTCGGCTGCCCAGAGCACGCTGTCGGCAAAGGCTGCCATCGCTTTGTCCGCATCCATACGCTCGAAGGCTTTCAGCGAGCTGAGGACGATTGCCGTGTTGTTGGGATCACCTTTCTCCCATGTAACCGGCGTATTCCCCATTTTCGGGTAGGCATAGTTGACCGAACCGCCCATTATTGGCATGGCTGACGGCGCGCCGGTGGTAGAGCCCGGGTTGTTACAGCTGGCGCAGAGGGCTGCTGCAAACAGGGCAATCATTATTTTTTTCATATAAGATGGTTTTTGGTTACAGGTGGATAGCGCCGGCGGCCGCAGGGTAGAAAGATCATCCTGTTCAACAGGGAAACATAAGGTACCTGAATTCCTGCGCAACACAAAATTATTTATCATATCCGGTAGCGCTGATGAAGAAGTGCTGCTGGCGAATGCGGTAACCCGGCAGTGCCTGACCACCCAGCCGTGTGAAATTTTATACTTAATTTTAAACCTGTTCCATCAAAAAATTGTCGCGTTATGAAAAAATGTTCGCTGTTATTGTTGCTTATTTCTTCTGCCATGGTACTGCCATCGTTGAATTCCTCCGCCTCTCCTCTAACGGCTTATGATCCTGCAACTATTGAAGGCCGCTGGGACCTGACGATGCATATGAACGGTAAAGAAGTGCCGTCATGGCTGGAGGTGGAGTTATCGGGTTCGCGCACCCTCGTGGGCCGGTTCGTAGCGGGCGGCGGCAGTGCGCGACCCATTGCGAAAGTTACGTTTGACAATGGCAAGATGCATTTTGCGATCCCGCCCCAGTGGGAAAAATCCGATAATGACCTGGTTTTCGATGCTGAAATAAAAGGGGATAGCCTGGTTGGTACCATGGTTACCGGTGAAGGAACAACCATCAACTGGGTCGGCCATCGCGCGCCGAAGCTGGAAAGAAATCATGAGCCGGTATGGGGTAAGCCCGTTACGCTGTTCAACGGCAAGGATTTGACCGGCTGGCATGCCCTGGGTACCAACCAGTGGGTGGCAAAAGATGGCGTGCTGAGCAGCCCGCATTCAGGCGCCAACCTGGTCACGGACCGCCTCTTCAATGATTTCAAACTGCACATAGAATTCCGCTACCCGAAAGAAAGCAACAGTGGCGTATACCTGCGGGGACGATACGAAGTGCAAATTGAGGATGACAAAGGACTTGAACCGACCTCCCACCACCTCGGTGGTGTTTATGGTTTTCTTACGCCCAGCGATATGATGGCCAGGGCAGCCGGGGAGTGGCAGTCGTACGATATCGAGCTTTCAGGCCGGATGGTAACGGTAACGGTTAATGGAAAAAAAGTGATCTGTAACCAGTCTATTCCCGGTATAACCGGCGGGGCGCTCGACAGCAACGAAGGCGCACCCGGTCCGCTCCAAATACAGGGCGACCACGGCCCGGTTGAATTCAGGAACATCGTCATCACGCCGGCACGATAAAAAAAGGGTAACCGTTCAACTCGGTTACCCTTTTTTCATTGGTAATGGTATGGTCAGAAAAGACTTTCCTGCGGCGGTTTCAGGCCGGCGACCCGGATATAGATGGTGGTTTGCCCACGGTGATGGGTCTGGTGTTCAAAGGATTTAAGCAACAGGGCGAACCGGGTTTCGGTGTACTTCATCAGCGTCTTCTTTTCTCCCCATTTACTGATATCGAGGTTTTTTACGGCGTTGATGGCAAAATCGTAACTGGCGTTGACAAAGGAAGTCACTGAATCTTTGGTCTGCATTGTGCCGCGGTGCTCCAGGTCTGCCTGAACAGTGGGCGGCGGTGGCGCGTCCGTAGCGGCAGATATAAGGAAATAATTTGTTTGCCCGAGGTGAATCATCTGTTGGGCAAAACTGCGCACACTGTCCATCGCCTTGAAATTGTATTTATTTGCCGGCATGGTTTCCAGGTACGAATCGGTATAGGCTTTTGCTCTTTCCCATTCTTTAACGAGGGTGGCTTTGATGTCTTCGCTGCTCAGGGTCTGCGCCTTCAGGATGCCTGTAAACAAAGAAAACCCCGCCAGCAGGAGACAGGGTATCCATAATTTTTTTCCCATAGTTGTTGTTTTAGGAAGTTAAGTTACCAAGAAAATAAATACGGCCGGTGCATTTAGGAATAAGGGTCAAATTCCCAGGCTGTGCGGTAGGTACCGCGGGTTTCGGCATACACCAGGAAAGCCCGGAAGAAAGGGTCTGCGCCAATGGTTGCGCTGTCACCAATTACATAAAGCCGTTCTTTTGCGCGGGTGATGGCCACGTTCATGCGGCGGTAATCTTTCAGAAAGCCGATATCCCCGTCATCGTTGCTGCGCACCAGCGAGAGAATAATCACTTCCTTTTCCTGGCCCTGGAAACTGTCAATCGTGCTGATGCGCATCCCGGCCGGCAGTAACTCGCGCGCAGCCGCTACCTGCCCGGAATAGGGTGATATAAAGGCGGCATCCGCCGGAATAACACCGTCAACGGTGAGGAGTTGCCGTACAATATCCAGTTCACCCCGGTTCTGCAGGCTCACCCCGTCGGTACCCCGCATTTCCTGGTAACCGGAGCCCGCAGTGTCAATGAAAAACAGGTGCTGGCCGTTATTCAGCAGGACAGCCGGGGTGCGGAGGCGGCCCCCATAAAAATACTGACCCGAAAACCCGGCGATCACCTCCCGCATCCGGTACTGCGTGTCCAGCAGGTATTGGCCCGGCAGGTGTTCTGCGGCTGCCTCCAGCACGGAGCGGTTGAGCCCCAGCCTGGCTGCTTCCGGGCTGATGATGGTAGGGGGCAGCTGCAAGTGATCGCCCGCCAGCACATAACGCATGGCCAGCGGAAAAATACACCAGGCCAGGGGTTCAATGCATTGCCCTGCCTCATCAATCACCAGCGAGGCGAATGAAAAGCGGTGCAGCCGTGCATCGGAAAGACCGACGGGTGTACCGCTGATCACCTGGGCGCCGGCGAATAATTTTTCCTCATTATACGCTTGTATTTTTTTGATCTCGGTCCTGATGTTTTTCACCTCCTTAAA
>JBBROE010000145.1:0-8529 GCA_038229695.1 Chitinophagales bacterium
CAACACCTACAGCGAACAACAGCTCCATGCGCTGTTCGAACAGTATGGGGAGGTCACCAATTCCAAAACCCTGGCAAAGACAATTACGACCGTGCGCACCACCACCCCCCTGAAAACCATCAGTAATTTTAAGGCGGCAGTCCATGGCGTGGTGAAAGGAAATCCCAATAAATATTTTGCCCAGGTATTCCAGGCACTGCGGATCGAAGTGAATGATGAACTGGGCGTGTTGCGTGAACTGCTCGGGCAACTGCCCGAAGCACTGAAACCCGGCGGAAGGGCAGCCATCATCACCTTCCATTCCCTGGAGGACCGTCTTGTAAAACTATTTTTTCGCAACGGTACCCTTACCCCGCAGGAAGAAAATCCGTTTGACAATACCCGGCCACAACGACTATTCAACATTATCACCCCAAAACCTGTCACTGCTTCACCGGAAGAACTAAAACTAAACCCGCGATCGCGGAGCGCCAAACTAAGAATCGCAGAACGGCTGTAAGAAACTGCCCGTCATCAACAAACGAATTGATTATTCATCTGCCATATTTTACCAGGGTCATGAAAAATAACAATCAGAACGAATCGCGGAGAGAATGGAAAAAGCTGTTCGGCTACCAGTGGATTGTGAAGAACATACCCTATTTCCTTTTCCTCAGCATGCTTGCCGTCCTCTACATTTTCAATGGCCATTTTTCTGACAACACGGTAAAGGACATTAACAAAACCAGCAATGAACTGAAAGAAATGCAATACCAGTATAAATCGATGAAAAGCGAATTGATGTTCCGCAGCAAACAGAGTGAACTGGCGAAGGCGGTAGCGCCTATGGGACTGAAAGAACTGGTGCAGCCTCCCGTCATGCTGACCGACAGTACTGGAAAATAATTGACCGGCAATAATAACCAACCGATACGCAGCATTGGAAGTAAAAAATGACATATTATGGAGGGTTTACCTGGGCTTCGTGGGCATCGTAGCCCTCAGCTGCTGCATACTCGGCAGGACCATCTATATCCAGCAGGTACAGGGTGCATACTGGCGCGGGAAAAGTGACAGCCTCCATACCCGGCTGCTTCCGATGGAAGCGGAGCGGGGAACTATTTTCAGCGAAGACGGGAACATGCTCAGCACCTCCGTTCCTTATTTTGACATCTATATTGACTTCGGCGCAGACGGGCTCCGCGAGAAAAAGGGACTGCGGTTTAAAAAATACATTGATTCCCTGAGTACCTCCCTCGCCAGCCTGTTCCGGGATAAAAAAGCATCCGCCTATAAAAAGGAACTCCAGGCGGGCTATAAAAACCGGGACCGGTACTATGCCCTCCGGAAAAACCTCAGCTTCGCCGAATACAGGACTTTCCGGGCTTTTCCGCTGGTCAACCAGGGCCGCAATAAAAGCGGGGTAATTGCCGAGGTGAAGAACAAACGCCTGAATCCATTTGGCCTGCTCGCCAACCGTACCGTCGGGCTATCCCGTGATTACATCGGTGGCGACGGTGAGCCGGTCAGCCAGAACGTAGGACTGGAGCACACTTATGACTCACTCCTCCGCGGTGAAAAAGGCCAGCGTCTGGTACGCTTTATCAGCGGGGGAGCATTTATCCCGATCGAAGGATCGGAAATAGAGCCTGAAAACGGCAAAGACATCATCACGACCATTGATGTGAACACCCAGGACATCACCGAAAATGCCCTGATGAAAATGATGATCGATAACGACGCTGACCACGGTACTGTCATCGTCATGGAAACATCAACCGGCAAAATAAAAGCCCTGGCTAATCTCGGCCGCCGGCCGGACGGAAGCTACTGGGAGGATTATAATTATGCCCTCCGGGCGACAGAGCCCGGTTCAACCGTTAAGCTCGCCACCCTGCTTTCAGTCCTCAGCGAAGGACACACTAAGTTGAATGATATGGTGGAGGTCGGCAGCGCAGGCACTGAATTCGTCGGCGTGCGGCCCGTAACAGATGCCGAACGTGCCCCGAAGCCGCTGATGACAGTGAAGGAATGTTTCGCCCACAGCTCCAATGTGGGCATGAGTAAGATAGCCTGGAATACGTTTGCCGGCGAACCGGAGAAATTTATTTCCTACCTGCGTAAATTTCATTTTGACCGTAAATCAGGCATCGACCTGGTCGGCGAAGACCGCCCGCTGCTTCCCGTAATGAAGAGAAATAAAGGGGGTTTGCAAACGCTCGTCACCGTTAGTTTCGGCTATGCCATCCAGGTGACGCCGCTGCAGACCCTTATGCTGTACAACGCAGTAGCCAACAACGGTAAAATGATGAAGCCCTATCTCGTTAACCGCGTGGAAGACAATGGGCGCTTGCTCAAACAGTTTGAGCCGGAAGTACTGGAAGAAAAAATTGCAGAGCCGGCTGTCATCAATGCTGCGCAGGAATGCATGCTGGCCGTAACAAAAGAAGGCACCGGCAAACTTGTTTTTAAAGATGCCATCTACAGCGCCGGTGGCAAAACAGGCACCTCGCATGTGGCCGGGAAGGGAGTTGGTTATACAGACGGCATCTACCAGGCTTCATTTGTCGGTTATTTCCCGTACGATAAACCGTTATACAGCTGCATCGTGGTAATCAAGACCAAGGCGCATCCCCAGCAGCACATGGGTGGCCAGGTGGCCGCACCGGTATTCCGTGAAATAGCAGATAAGTTGTATGCAGGCCATGCCACCCACAACGATCTTCCGGCAGCTGACAGTACCCGATACTATTATGCAGGCGCTACTGCTGATGTGAAAAAAGTGATGCAGGTTCTGCAGCTCGCTTATACCGACTCGTCGGCCCGGCAATCCTGGAGCAGCGTCTATGCGCTTTCAGGCCGACCCGTCATGCAGGCGCGGCCGGAACCTAAAAACAGTATACCCGATGTAAAAGGAATGGAACTGAAAGACGCGCTTTTCCTGCTGGAGACCCTTCATGTAAAAGTGAATGTCAGCGGCAGGGGAAGAGTGGTCTCACAAACGATAGCCCCAGGCAGCCCGGTCATTACTACGGAAACCATACGCCTGGTCTTAAATTAAATAATGGCATTACTACAGGACATATTATACAAAGTCAGCATCCGGTCGGTACACGGCAACTCCCAGGCCGTGGTAAAGGACGTGCAATTGGATTCCCGGCTGATCAGTGCCGGCACGGCTTTTATCGCGGTGCGCGGCGCTGCCGCCGACGGCCATCATTATATCAGCACGGCGATCGAAAAAGGCGCTGCCGTGATCATTTGCGAACAGTTCCCTGCAACCCTGCAGGACGGTATCACCTATGTACAGGTGGAAAACAGTGCTGCTGCTGCCGGCTTTATCGCCCATAATTTTTACGGTCAGCCAACAGAACAGCTTATCCTCACCGGCGTTACCGGCACCAACGGGAAAACAACCATTGCAACGCTGCTCTTCAAATTGTTTACCGAGCTCGGATTCACCTGCGGCCTGGTGGGAACCGTACAAAACCAGATAGGCGCCAACGTAATCCCGGCTACGCATACTACGCCGGACCAGGTCAGCCTCAACAGGCTGCTGCGGCAGATGCTGGACCAGGGATGCAGTCATGTATTCATGGAAACCAGCTCGCATGCCCTTCACCAGCACCGTATTGCCGGCCTTCGTTTTACCGGTGCACTCTTCAGCAATATCACGCATGACCATCTTGATTATCACAAGACCTTCGATGAGTACATACGCGTTAAAAAATCATTCTTCGATAACCTGCCATCGACTGCCTTTGCCATCTCCAACCTGGATGACAAACGCGGTACCGTGATGCTGCAGAACAGCCATGCGCGCAAATATTATTACAGCCTCAAATCGATGGCAGATTTCAAAGGTAAAATCCTGGAAAATGCCCTGACCGGTCTAATCATGCTGGTTAACGACCAGGAAGTACATTTCCGGCTGCTGGGCGAATTCAATGCCTATAACCTGCTTGCTGTATATGGTGCCGCCATCTGCCTGCAACAAGACAGGCAGGAGATTCTCCGTTGCCTCAGTCTCTTAACAGGGGCAGAAGGACGGTTCGACTGCATCCTTTCCCGGGAGCAGGGAGTCATGGGCATCATTGATTACGCCCACACGCCTGATGCCCTCGCTAATGTATTGCAGACCATACAGCAGTTGCGGAAAGGGAAGGAACAGGTTATCACCGTTGTTGGCTGCGGAGGTGACCGCGATAAAACCAAGCGTCCCGTGATGGCAGCAGAAGCCGCGCGCTACAGCGACCGCGTCATCCTCACGTCGGACAATCCGCGGAGTGAAGACCCGCAACAAATACTCAAGGATATGGAGCAGGGTCTCAATACCGCGGCACGCAGAAAGACAATTACAATCGCTGATCGCCGGGAAGCCATTAAAACCGCCGTCAGTTTCAGTGGTCCCGAAGATATCGTGCTGGTTGCGGGGAAAGGACATGAAAAATACCAGGAAATAAAAGGCGTAAAATACCATTTTGATGACAGGGAAGAAATGGAAAAAATATTTACCCTGCTCGGTAAATAACGGCTGACGCAGGAACCGGTAGACAAACATTTATAAACAGCATATGCTATACCACTTATTTGAATGGTTCAAACAGGCGGGCATTAAAGTGCCGGGTGGAGCATTGTTCCAGTTTATCACCTTCAGGCTCCTGCTGGCCATCCTGCTGTCCCTTGCTATCACATCGGTGTATGGCAAAAGGCTGATCAATTTCCTTGTAAAAAAACAGGTAGGCGAAACCGTTAGAGACCTGGGACTGGCTGGCGAACAGCAGAAAAAAGGGACGCCGACCATGGGCGGGCTCATTATCATACTCGGCATCCTTGTTCCCACACTGCTGCTGGCAAACCTGAACAAAGCTTATATCAGGCTGATGATATTATCCACCCTCTGGTTAGGTGCAGTCGGTTTCGTGGATGATTACCTGAAGCTGAGATCAAAAAGAATGGCCCAGAAGCAGGGAGTGGCATATAAAAAAGGCGATAAGGACGGGTTGGCCGGCTGGTTTAAAGTGGCCGGGCAGGTAGGCCTCGGGCTGATTATCGGCCTGACCCTCCTTTTCAACAACAACGTAAAAGCCTACCGGGAATTTACCGGCGACATCAAGACGATTGCCACAAAGGATATTAAAGAAATTAAAATCGATAACAAGGTGCGGTATTTTGTCGGGTCGGATTATCCCGTTACCACCATTCCTTTCGTAAAGACCCATGAATTCAATTATTCCAGGCTGCTGCCGGCCGGTCTCCGGGCGTATACCTGGATACTTTACCTGGGCGTCGTCATTTTTATCATTACGGCGGTGTCGAACGGGGCAAACATTACCGACGGTATCGATGGGCTGGCTACCGGCGTCTCAGCAATCATCGGGGTGTGCCTGGGCATCTTTGCCTATGCCAGTGGTAACATACGGGTAGCTGACTACCTCAACATTATGTATATCCCCAACCTGGGAGAGTTGTCCATTTTTATTGCCGCCATGGTGGGCGCCTGTATTGGCTTTTTGTGGTACAATGCTTATCCCGCCCAGGTATTCATGGGCGACACAGGAAGTCTTACCCTCGGGGGCATTATCGCCGCGCTGGCCATCATGGTGCGGAAGGAGTTGCTGATACCAATCTTCTGCGGCGTATTTCTCGTGGAGGTGCTGAGCGTAACCCTCCAGGTAAGTTATTTTAAATATACGCGTAAGAAATACGGGGAAGGCAGGAGGATATTCCTGATGAGCCCGCTTCATCACCATTACCAGAAGCTGGGATATCATGAAAGTAAAATAGTAACGCGTTTCTGGATCGTCACCATATTGTGCGTGGTGCTGTCTATTGTTACGCTTAAGATAAGATAAATGCCGGACTGCCGGCAACCTTTTTCGCTGAAAAACCGCGGCCTTCAAATCCATCCTGTGAATACCGTCACTAAACTGTCGGGAAGCGTGGTAGAAGTAATTTTCAAACTTTTGAAAAACCCCCTGTAAAAGGGCACCGGAAGGTGCTTCAATTGAATGCTGATGCCTGAACTGATGGTCATATTGGGAGGTGGTGAAAGCGGTGCCGGTGCGGCGTTGCTGGCCAGGAAGCAGGGATACGAGGTGTTCCTGTCGGATAGTGGTCCGCTGAAGGAAATCCACCGGAAAGAACTGCAAAATAACCGTATCCGCTACGAAGAAAACGGGCACACTGAATCTGTGGTGCTGTCAGCATCCACCGTGGTGAAGAGCCCGGGCATCCCTGAAAGGAACGAACTCGTTAAAAAAATCAGGGCCGCCGGTATCCCGGTGATCAGTGAAATAGAGCTGGGCTACCGCTTCAAAGGCGATGCACGGATTGCCGCGATAACCGGCAGTAACGGCAAGACCACTACCACAGCATTGCTGCACCATATCTGTACGCATGCCGGCCTGGATGCGGCCCTGGTGGGAAACATCGGGATTTCATTTGCCCGGCAGGTGGCCAGTGAACCGAAACCCTGGTACATCATCGAAGTGAGTTCTTTCCAGCTGGACGATATTAAAGACTTCCGGCCCGATATCGCGATACTGACCAATATCACCGAGGATCACCTGGACCGGTACGACTATAAGTTTGAAAATTATATCAGGAGTAAATTCCGCATCACCCTTAACCAGCAAAAAGAAGATTTTTTTATCTACTGTGCAGACGACCCGGTAACCATGGAGCACCTTTCTCACTACCCCATTTTATCTAACCCATTACCATTTACCATGCAGCAAGAACCCAGCAACGGCGGATTTATCAGGAACGGACAAATGACGATCAGTAACAACAATGAACGTGTAACGATGAGTATTTATGATTTCGCCCTTAAAGGAAAACACAACCAGTACAACACCATGGCGGCAGGTATCGCCGCTGTGACCATCGGGCTGCGCAAAGACAAAATCCGCGAAGCGATTGAATCATTTGAGACCCTCGAACACCGGATGGAACACGTGGCTGATGTACGCGGTGTTTCCTTTATCAACGACAGCAAGGCCACCAATGTAAACAGCACCTGGTATGCCCTGGAGAGTATGGAGAAACCAACCGTACTTATCCTCGGGGGAGTGGATAAAGGCAACGACTATTCCCTGCTCCAGGAAATGGTAAAGGAAAAAGTAAAGGCGATCATCTGCATGGGTTCAGATAACAGGAAAATACATGAGGCTTTTGAAGGACTGCTCACCCGGATAGAAGATGCAGGCAGTGCGCCCGAAGCCGTACAGGCAGCGTTTCGCCTGGCAGAAAAAGGAGACGTGGTGCTGCTCAGCCCGGCCTGCGCCAGTTTTGACCTGTTTAAAAACTATGAAGATCGCGGGCGCCGGTTCAAAGATGCCGTTAAAGAACTGTAAGCAAAATTTTTTCATCGCGCGAAGCGCAAAAAAATATAACCCGGCAGGTGACTGACATTACTTCCATAGAAAAAAATCCTTTCAGGGGCATCGGGCAGAAAACCCGGGGCGATAAAGTGATCTGGGCCGTAGTCGGTGTACTGGCCATGGTATCCCTGCTGGTTGTCTACAGCAGTACAGGAACACTGGCTTACCGGTTGAGCAAAAGCAATGAATCGTACCTGTTCCGGCAGGTGGTGTTTATTGCCATTGGCATGCTCATCATCTATTTCCTGCATAAGGTCAACTATAAAATTTATTCCCATATCGCAAGGCTGCTCTTTATACTTTCCATTCCACTGCTGCTCTATACCTTATTTTTCGGGGTACGGCTGAATGAGGGCAGCCGCTGGATACGGCTTCCTATCATACAGCTAACCATTCAAACATCCGACCTGGCGAAGCTGGCCCTTTTTATGTACCTGAGCCGGCTGCTGAGCCGGAAACAGCACATCATCAAGGATTTTAAAAAAGGATTTCTGCCGGTGATAATACCCGTAGGCATCATCTGTCTCCTCATTGCCCCGGCCAACCTGTCCACCGCCCTGCTTATCGGTGCTACCAGTATGCTCATTATGTTTATCGGGCGGGTTAATACAGCGCACCTGCTGCTGACGGTCGGGGTGGTTTTGATCCCGGTGTTGTGCCTCGTGGGACTGGCCGTGCTGCAGCATAAAAAAACCAGTGGTGAAATCGTAAAAACGGAAACGCATTCCAAACTATTCGGCCGCGTGAGCACCTGGGTCAACCGCGTGGATAATTTCATGTACGGCGGAACGGATGCAGACGATGATAACAACTACCAGGTAAACCAGGCAAAGATTGCCATTGCCAAAGGCGGATGGCTGGGGGTGGGACCAGGTAACAGCGAGCAGCGCAATTTCCTGCCGCATCCCTACAGTGATTTCATTTTTGCCATCATCATCGAGGAATACGGGATGATGGGTGGCGTATTTATTACGTTTATCTACCTCGTTTTCTTATTTCGCTGCATCAGAATTTTCAGGCGCTGTCCCTATGCTTTCGGGGCTTTCCTGGCACTCGCCCTCAGCTTTACCCTCGTTATCCAGGCGCTGGCGAATATGGCTGTGGCGGTTAACCTGTTTCCCGTAACCGGTGTAACACTGCCGCTGATTAGCATGGGGGGAAGTTC
>JBBROE010000146.1:0-8419 GCA_038229695.1 Chitinophagales bacterium
CCTCATCCGCAAAAAGGTAAAGATTGTGCTTTTTAACGATATCACGCAGCTGATTTAATTCTGCCGCGCTGTAGAGATAACCTGTCGGGTTGTTGGGATTGCACAACACAATCGCTTTTGTTCTGGAGGTGATAGCCTGCTCAAATGCCTGCACGGGTGGCAGCGCAAAACCGGTTGCAATTGACGATGTGATCGGCACAACGTGCACACCGGCCTCAACGGCAAATCCATTGTAGTTCGCATAAAAAGGTTCGGGAATTATGACCTCATCGCCCGGATCCAGGCAGGCCATCATGCCAAACAGGATGGCTTCACTGCCACCGGTGGTGACAATAATTTGTGTGGCATCTACGGTTATGCCTACCCGCTGGTAGTAGGTGACAAGCTTACGGCGGTAACTTTCGTTCCCCGCACTGTGGCTGTATTCAAGTACTTTAAAATCGGAGTGGCGGACTGCATCCAGTATCGCTTCCGGTGTTACAATGTCCGGCTGGCCGATATTGAGGTGGTAGACACGCGTGCCTCTTTTTTTGGCAGCTTCGGCAAAAGGGACCAATTTTCTGATGGGCGAGGAGGGCATCTCCTGTCCGCGCCTGCTGATAGATAACATGCCGCAAAAGTAAGCAACCGGCGCAAACAAAACAGCCACCGGCGTAAGGTGGCTGCTGTCAAAATCATATCCGGATAAAATTCCTTACATATTTTCAGGCATCGTCCCGTTGTCTGTGGCAGGACTGCTCTCGGGCATACTCATTCCAGGCATATCCATATTTTCCGACGCAGGGGCCAGCGTTGGTCTTTTTCTTACAGCGGCTTTTTTCTGAGGAGCGGCATTTTTGGCGGCTGCCTTTTTCTTCGGCGCGGCTTTTTTCGGGGCTGCTTTTTTCTTTGCCGCTGCTTTTTTCTTGGGAGCTGCCTTTTTAGCGGTTTTTTTGGCCGCCTTTTTTGGTGCCGCTTTCTTTTTTGCCGCTTTTTTTAACGGGGATTTCTTTTTTGGGGCCGCCTTCTTTTTCGCCGCTTTTTTCAGGGGGGATTTTTTCTTTGGCGCCGCCTTTTTAGCAACTTTTTTTGGCGCCGCTTTCTTTTTAGGCGCCACTTTTTTAGCAGATTTCTTGCTGGCCATGTTGTGTTTGAATTTTTAGGTTAGTAAAGACCCACTAAATTTAAGGAAGCTGGTTGAAATATCAAGAAAATTAACAGCGTATTGATAAAAAATTTCTGCCTGCGGCCGGTAGCGCACCACTTCCCGCAAAGGGCTGCTGCCGGGCACCGCCGGCGACGGGGAGCTTCCCCATCCCAAATTCCACCTGCGATAACCCCGGCCCGACTGCCAAACTCCGTTTTTTATTCCCATAATTTGGTTACCTTTGCGCGCCCAAAGCACGCCCCGCAGGGTAAAGGCAGGGATGCGGTGAGAACTGTGGGAGTACCCGTTTATCGTTTTCCGAGGGCACAGACTTAGCAATTAAACGTTATAATCAATAATAATGGCAGACTTAAAATTTCAGAGAAACTTCGGTATTGCCGCGCACATCGATGCGGGTAAAACAACTACGACGGAGCGTATCCTCCGTTACACAGGGATGATTCACCGCATCGGGGAGGTGCATGACGGCGCCGCAACCACCGACTGGATGGAACAGGAAAAAGAGCGCGGCATCACCATCACTTCCGCTGCCGTAAGCTGCCAGTGGAACTTTCCCACCAACAAAGGCAAGGAATACGCAGACACCAAAAAATATTCATTTAACATCATCGATACCCCCGGTCACGTGGATTTCACCGTTGAGGTGGAACGTTCCATGCGGGTACTGGACGGCCTGATCGCGCTTTTCTCCGCGGTAGACGGGGTGGAGCCGCAGTCCGAAACCGTATGGCGCCAGGCCAACCGCTATGGCGTTCCCCGTATCGGCTTTGTGAACAAAATGGACCGTGCAGGAGCCGACTTCCTCATGGTGGTAAAACAGGTGAAGGAAATGCTGGGTTCCAAAGCGGTTCCCTTGCAGCTGCCCATCGGTGCCGAAGATGATTTCAGGGGCGTGGTGGATCTAATTAAAATGAAAGGCATCATCTGGCATATGGAAACCGAAGGCATGACCTTCGACGAGATCGAAGTACCCGCCGATATGCTCGAGGAAGCCAAGGAATGGCGCGCCCAACTGGTGGAAGCGGTTGCTGAATACGATGACAACCTCATGGAAAAATTCTTCGATGACCCCAACAGCATCACCGAAGATGAAATGCACGAGGCCATCCGCAAAGCGACGGTTGATCTGAGCATCGTACCCATGATGTGCGGATCTTCCTTTAAAAATAAAGGGGTGCAGACCGCCCTGGATGCAGTCTGCCGCTACCTGCCTTCTCCCATCGATATCCCGGATACGGTAGGCACCAACCCCGATACCGGTGAACCCGAAACCCGTAAGGCGGATGCCAAGGCCCCTTTCGCCGCACTGGCATTCAAAATCATGACCGACCCGTTCGTGGGCAGGCTCGCCTTCTTCCGCTGTTATTCCGGTCACCTGGATGCAGGTTCCTATGTGCTCAACGTAAGAAGCGGCAAGAAAGAACGCATCAGCCGTATCATGAAGATGTTTGCCAACAAACAGAACCCTATCGATTTTATCGAAGCGGGCGATATCGGCGCAGCCGTGGGCTTTAAAGAAATCAAAACCGGGGATACCCTTTGTGATGAGAACCATCCCATAGCCCTTGAAAATATGTTTATCCCTGAGCCGGTTATCGCCATCGCGGTGGAACCCAAAGCACAGGCTGACGTGGACCGCATGGGCATGGCCATTGCCAAACTGGTGGAAGAAGATCCTACGCTCCGCGTAAACACAGACGAAGAAACCGGACAGACCATCCTCAGGGGAATGGGGGAGCTGCACCTGGAAATCATCGTGGACCGGATGCGCCGCGAATTCAGGGTGGAAGTAAACCAGGGTGCGCCCCAGGTGGCTTATAAAGAGGCGTTCCAGGCCACGGTTGAACACCGCGAAACCCTGAAAAAACAAACGGGTGGCCGTGGTAAATTCGCCGACATCGTATTTGAATTTGGTCCGGCCGACAAAGAATGGCTGACTGAAAATCCGGGTAAGCATTACCAGTTTATCAATGATATTTTCGGAGGCTCGATCCCCCGTGAATTCATTCCCGCCATCCAGAAAGGATTCGAATCCTCCATGGGTACGGGTGTACTGGCCAACTACCCGGTCGACAATATGAAGGTGCGCATTTTCGATGGCAGCTTCCACCAGGTGGATAGCGACTCCATGAGCTTCGAACTCTGCGCCAAAGCAGGCTTCCGCGAGGCAGCCCGTAAAGCCAAACCAGTACTGCTGGAACCCATCATGAAAGTGGAAGTGGTAACGCCTGACCAATATATGGGTGATGTAACGGGCGACCTTAACCGCCGCCGTGGTATGCTGGAAGGCATGGACAGCCGCAATAACGCCCAGGTCATCCGTGCAAAAGTGCCGCTGAGCGAAATGTTTGGTTATGTAACGCAGCTGCGTTCCATGTCCTCAGGCAGAGCATCTTCCACTATGGAATTCTCGCATTACACCCCGGCACCAAACGGTATTGCCGAAGAAGTGATTGCCAAAGTGAAAGGCCGTAACAATTAATATTTTCAATGCATAAGAAGTCCCTGCCTGACCGGCGGGGATTTTTTTTATAATTCCGGATTGATTTGGAGCCGGGCAGCGGAGCAGCGGGCAGCATCGTTGCGTCGCACCCTTGTACCGTGGTGCTTGCCCCAGCAAAAGATAATTTTTGCGGGGCGGAACGGCACCTGGGAAAAGTATTATTTTACAGCCTAATCGTTTCTTCCATGACAAATCGTATTTTAATTCGTTTGATTTCTTTTGCCGCTCTTCTGTTATCAGCTCACGTACATGGGCAGTCGCTCAAATGGGCGGCGGATGGCAGCCGTTACTGGCATACCGAAGCCGGTGAAATTGTTCAATACCAGCTGCCCGCCAACACCAGGACGGTTATCCTTGCGCATCAAAAACTCATCCCCGCCGCAGCCACAGCGGCTATCCCTGTCCGTGACTTCCTGCTTTCCGCTGATGAGAAAAAAGTGCTCGTCTATACCAATACCAAAAAGGTCTGGCGCCTCGATACCCGCGGTGATTACTGGGTTTATTCCACTGTCGATGGCAGGTTGACACAGGCAGGCGCCGGCCTCCCCGCGTCGTCCCTCATGTTCGCTAAATTCTCTCCCGACAGTAAAAAACTGGCCTATGTCAGCAACAACAATATCTACGCTGAGGACCTGGCTACCGGTAAAATCACGCCATTGACCAAAGACGGCAGCAAACGGGTGATAAACGGCACATTCGACTGGGCTTACGAAGAAGAATTTTTCTGCCGCGACGGCTTCCGCTGGAGCCCCGACAGCAAATCCATCGCCTACTGGCAAATCAACGCCCGCGTGACCGGCGTATACGACATGATCAATACCACGGATTCTATTTATCCCAGGGTCATCCCGGTGGAATATCCCGTGGCCGGGGAAGCACCCTCCCCCTTTAAAATCGGGATCGTGCCGGCCGCCGGCGGTTCTACCCGGTGGATGGACATTCCGACCGACCCCGTGCTGCAATCCTACCTCCCGCGTATGGAGTGGGTGCCGGACAACAGCGCGGTTATCGTACAGCACCTCAACAGGAGGCAGGATGCCAGTGATCTCCTGCTCTGCAGTGCCGCTACTGGCAAATCGACCGTTATCTACCATGAATCCGATTCCGCATGGATTGATATACAACCTTCCTGGGACGAGGATTATAATTACGGGGGATGGGACTGGCTGAATAAGGGTAATAGCTTTCTCTGGGCCAGTGAGAAAGACGGCTGGCGACATCTTTATACGGTGTCGCGCGACGGCAAAAAACAGCAGTTGGTCACCACCGGCAATTTCGACGTCATGAACATCAGCTGCGTTGATGAGCCGGGCGGGTATGTCTATTATATGGCCTCGCCGAAAAATGCCACGCAGGCCTATCTCTACCGGAGCCGCCTCGATGGATCAGCGCAGCCGGAATTGCTCACGCCTGCGAACGAGCCCGGCACTCATGAATATATGGTTGGACCGGGTGCTAAATACGCCTATCATATTTTCTCTAATTATTATACGCCTTATGCGGCCGAATGGGTATCCTTGCCTGATCATGCCAGCATGGATCACAGCAATACGGTAGAAGCTGCCCTTGCCAAAGCCGACAAACAGGCTTCCGGCATCAGTTTTTTTACCGTAAAGACGGCAGATGGCACTGAAATGGATGGCTGGATGAAAAAGCCGCGCAGCTTCGACTCCTCCAAAAGGTACCCTGTCGTGTTCCAGGTGTATACCGAACCCGCCGCCCAGACCGTGAAAGATGAATATGGCATCGCCGGCAACCGGCTTTACCGCGGCGATATGGCAAAGGATGGCTATTGTTACGTGTCGGTCGATAACCGCGGCACCCCCGCCCCGAAAGGCCGGGCATGGCGGAAAAGCATCCATAAAAAGATAGGGCTGCTGAATATCAGCGACCAGGCCGCGGCGGCCCGGGAAATCCTGAAATGGAAATATATGGACAGCAGCCGGGTGGCCGTCTGGGGTTGGAGTGGCGGAGGTTCAGCCACGCTGAACCTGATGTTCCAGCACCCCGAGATTTACAAGACCGGGATTGCGATTGCCGCCGTTGGCAACCAGCTGACGTACGACAATATTTACCAGGAGCGATACATGGGCCTGCCACAGGAAAGCCGCCAGGATTTTATCAATGGATCCCCGATTACCTATGCCAGGAACCTGCAGGGCAACCTGCTGTATATTCATGGAACGGGTGACGACAATGTGCACTATGCCAATGCAGAGATGCTCATCAACGAACTGGTGAAATACAACCGGCAGTTCCAGTTCATGGCCTACCCCAACCGTACGCACAGCATTTCGGAGGGCGCGGGAACGTTCCTGCACCTCTCCACCCTCTATACCCAGTACCTGCGGGCTCATTGTCCGCCCGGGCCGGCAGCCGGGCTATGACCGCACCGGGCGCCGCTTCAGGGGCCGGGCCGGCAGCGTGTGGGCGGTGAAACGGACAAGTAATTATCCCTGCGGGTTAGCAGGGACCTGTGTGGGGGGTAAATCTTTTCCCAACGGCTAAAAAAAAGGGAAAAATTCTTTGCCCGTAAGGTACAGACCGTTACCTTTGCATCCCCAATTAAAAACTGGCTTTAACTCATGTCCCAACGAATCAGAATAAAATTACAGTCGTACGATCACAACCTGGTAGATAAATCTGCCGAGAAGATTGTAAAGACCGTCCGCAGCACAGGCGCCGTGGTTACGGGTCCTATCCCGTTGCCTACGCACAAGAAGATATTTACGGTCCTGCGTTCGCCGCACGTTAACAAGAAGGCCAGGGAGCAGTTTCAGCTGAGTACGCACAAGCGGTTGCTGGACATTTACACGTCCAGTTCAAGGACGGTGGATGCCCTGAGCAAACTGGATTTGCCTTCAGGCGTGGAAGTGGAGATCAAGGCGTAACTGCCCGGTGCTCAAACAAGTATTACGTAGTTCTTATCACCTAGTTCTTATCACATATTTCCCATCTCTCAAACCTGCTCCGCAGGAGAAAAGAGCGCTGGGTATTTTAACGCAGCACGCCGGTTGGCGGACTGAATAACATATAAACAAGCCGTTCAGGGTTTGTTTACTGCCGGTACTTCCCCATAAAGGAAAAGGTCGGTAGGTAAACGGGGATTGAAGTCCAATGGAAAATTCCATCATCGGATTGTCTCTTGAACCATACGGCGCAAACTGTATATCGATGATTGGTATTATTGGAAAGAAAATCGGGATGACCAGTATATTTGGTGCCGATGGAAAACAAACAGCCTGTACTATTATTGAGGCGGGTCCCAATGTAGTTACACAGGTGAAGACCCAGGAAACAGACGGCTACAGCGCCCTCCAGCTCGGATTTGGCGACAAGAAAGAGAAGCACACGAATGCTTCGGCCAAGAATCACTTCGCAAAGGCAAATACTCCTGCCAAGAAAATTACCCGGGAATTCCGGAATTACACAATAGAAAAAGCACTGGGTGAGGTTATCACCGTTGATGTTTTCACCGAAGGGGAAAAAGTCAGCGTGGTAGGCACCACAAAAGGTAAAGGTTTCCAGGGGGTGGTTAAACGCCATGGCTTCCATGGGGTGGGCGAGCAGTCGCATGGCCAGCATGATCGCCAGCGTGCGCCAGGTTCTCTGGGTAACTCATCAGATGCCGCGCGGGTAATGAAAGGTATGCGCATGGCCGGTCGGATGGGTACAGACAGGGTAAAACTGAAAGGATTGAAAGTGGTGAAAATATTTGCTGATAAAAATTACATTCTTGTCAGCGGCTCAGTACCCGGCCACATTAATTCAATTGTTTATATTCTGAAGTAACAACAACATTCAACCGAATCACGATGCAAGTAGACGTAATTGATATAAAAGGAAGTAAAACCGGCCGGTCTATCGAGCTGCCGGATGAGATATTCGGCGTTGAGCCCAATAACCATGTTATTTACCTCGCCGTAAAGCAATATCTCGCAGCACGCCGCCAGGGAACGCACAAGGTGAAGACCCGTATGGAAGTGAAAGGTTCTTCGAAGAAACTGCACAAGCAGAAAGGAACCGGTGGCGCCCGTAAGGGTAACCTCAGGAATCCGTTGTACAAAGGCGGTGGTACCATCTTCGGGCCAAAACCCCATAGCTGGGATTTTAAGCTGAACCGTAAGGTGAAAGACCTGGCTAAAATCTCCGCGCTGTCTTACAAAGCAAAGGAAAATGCCATCGTGGTGCTGGAAGAGATCAATATGGACAAGCCGAGCACAAAGCAGTTTGCCGGAATCCTGAAGAGCCTGAACCTGGACGGTAAAAAGACACTTTTCGTGTCTCCTGAATTCAATGACAACCTGTACCTCAGCCTGCGCAATATTATTTCCGTGGGTTGTTCATTGTTGTCCGATATCAATACCTACGACATTGTAAATGCCCAGGTGCTGGTACTTACCGAGAGCGCGGCTAAAGTGTTTACAGAAGAAGTCGTAGAAAACGTAGCCTGATTAATCACCGCATTAAATTAAAAAGAGATGAGACTCTCTGAAGTATTAATAAAACCGATTCTGACCGAGAAAGCCAATGCGCAGCAGGATAAGTTCCGCCGCTATGCTTTCAAAGTGAACAGGAAGGCCAACAAGCTGGAAATTAAAAAAGCCATTGAAGGCTTCTACGGGGTTACGGTTACCGATGTAAATACCGCGGTGATACCCGGTAAGAGCAAGACCCGGTTTACCAAGGCCGGTTACCTGAAAGGGCAGAAACCCGCGTATAAAAAAGCGCTGGTTACCGTAGCGGACGGCGAAAGCATTGACCTGTAC
>JBBROE010000147.1:0-8407 GCA_038229695.1 Chitinophagales bacterium
CTAAATAACGGATGCGCTTTCCCGGTATGATGCCGGCCGGCGAGCTGCTGCCTGCGGATTGCGGCGGGTAGTCGCCCCAACTGGTGCCGGTTTTGCGCGTAATAGTTTCCAGCAGTAGAACAAAAAGCCTGTTGATACCGGCGTCATTAAATTTGTTGGCGGAGGTACTGATCACGGGCAGGTCGGTAGCGGCAGTAGTCCACAGGCCATGGTTTCTTTTGTATTGCCGCCGGATTTCCATTTCGGCATCGGCCGCGCCGGGTTTATCGGATTTATTCAGGCAGACGATGTCTGCGTAATCAAGCATATTTATTTTCTCCAGCTGTGACGCCGCACCATATTCCGGGGTCATCACATAGAGACTGATGTCGCAATGATCGAGGATCGATGCATCGCCCTGGCCTACCCCGGCGCTCTCGAGGATGATGAAATCAAAAGCGGCGGCTTTGCAGATTGCTACGGCGTCCGTCATTGCGGCGCTGAGGGCGGACTGGTCATCACGCGTGGCCAGCGAGCGCATATAAGCCCGGGGGTGGCTGATGGCGTTCATCCGGAGGCGGTCACCCAGCAGGGCGCCACCGGTTTTTTTGCGGGAAGGATCGACGGAGATTACCGCGATAGTGCGGTCGGTAAAAGCCTGCAGAAAGCGACGGACGAGTTCATCGGTGACAGACGATTTGCCCGCACCGCCGGTGCCGGTTATACCCAGCACCACGGAGAGATTTTTTGTGACGAGCCCGGTAACGCCGGCAGCGTTACCGGTAGGGTGGTAGCCATTGAGGGCCTGTTGGCCACCGTGGCTTACTGCCAATACAGGGGAGGGCTGCTGCCGCTGCAACAGGTCTGTAAGCTGGGTAAAACTTTCTTTTTTTTCGGCAGCGGAGATGGCTTTACCGATGGTTATAATGTCTTTGTATTCTTGCAGCGCATATTTTTTACGGCCATTGGGCAATGGTTTCTTTTTGTCATTACCCATCCCGGAAGGGTAAGATGGGCGTGGCCTGCCACAATGTTTCAGCACATCTTCTATCATTCCCTCCAGGCCGAGGCGGCGGCCGTCGTCAGGACTGTATAATTTAGTGACGCCGTAATGTTCAAGCGCGGTAACTTCCTGGGGGAGAATAGTGCCACCGCCTCCCCCGAAAATATGGATGTGGCCACAGCCGCTTTCATCCAGCAGGTCGCGGATATATTTAAAAAACTCCAGGTGTCCGCCCTGGTAACTGGTGATGGCGATGCCGTGCGCGTCTTCCTCGATCGCACATTCTACAATTTCATGGGCGCTGCGATTGTGGCCAAGGTGAATGATTTCGGCGCCTTTGGACTGCAGGATACGGCGCATGATATTTATGGCGGCATCGTGCCCGTCGAAAAGGCTTGTGGCGGTAACCATTCTGATTTTATCCGGGGGAGTGTCCTTCATATGGAAAGATGAGAAAATCAAATTTACATATTTTACGGGAAGTAGTTAACAGTTGTTAGTTTTATCCGGTGTCATCAACCGTTGATCCGGGCAGGGTGTTGCGGGCAGGCGCCGGTAAACTATCAGCCCGGCGTTAGGGGCAAACGCATTATTTTGCATACTTTAAAAACTGCTGTATGAAATATTGGCTATGCCGCTGGTTCGGGTCAAGAAATACCCTGGTTATTTTCCCCGTTTATAGGAACTGTAAGGTTGCTTTTTTCGGACTGTTGTTGCTGGCCACAACCGGCCGTGCCCAGGATCCCTGGAAAATTACCGCTTCGCATATCGATCCCTCCAATTATTACGGGGTTACAGTAGCCAATGGGATGATTGGCATCGTCAGTTCTCCCGAACCCTTAAAAATTAAGGATGTGGTGCTGGCGGGTGCGTACGACTTGTATGGCCGGGGCAGGGTGAGCAATTTTCTCAGGAGTTTTAACCTGCTGAACATGAACCTGGATATCGACGGGCACCGGATAGGCGGCGGCGATGCAAAGAATATGAGCCAGGAGCTCGATATGCAGCATGCGAGCTTCACCTCTTCGTTCGACTATGCAGATAAGGCAACTGTCACCAATACGTACTACTCGCTTCGGCAGCTGCCGTTTACCGTGCTGATGGATGTTTCAATTACCGCAAAAAAGGACATCAGTTTTACGGCAGCCAGCGTAATGGAAGCCCCCGACGCGCTGAAAGATGTGCAGAATTATTACAATGAAATTGACAGGCCGCATGTAGTGATCAGCCTGCTCACTTCATCGGCGAAGAGCCCGACGGGCAAGTTGCTGATGTGTGCCTCCAATAGTTTTTTGTTCAACGAACCGCATGGGCATGAACCCCGGGTGATCCATGAAATGTGGGATAACAACATGCACCTCATGAAGTTTACGCTCACGCTGAAAGCGGGTCAGACCTACCGGTTTTCGATTGCCGGATCATCCATCACATCGGCCCATCATGATGACCCGCTCAATGAAGCGGAACGGCTGACCATTTACGCAAAGCTGGAAGGTCGCGACCGGTTGCTGCAGTTTCATAACAAGGCCTGGGACGAGTTATGGAAAAGTGATATCCGGATTGACGGCGATCCGCAAAGCCAGCAGGATATCCACAGCATGGTCTATCATCTTTATTCTTTTGTACGGGAAGGCAGTGCGGCCTCACCATCCCCGATGGGGCTGAGTGGCCTGGGGTATAACGGGCATGTGTTCTGGGATACGGAAGTCTGGATGTACCCGGCGCTGCTGGTGCTGCACCCAGAGTTGGGGAAAAGCATGGTGGATTACCGGTATGAACGCCTGGAAGCCGCTAAGAGAAATGCGTTTGGTAAGGGATTTAAAGGGGCCATGTATCCCTGGGAAAGTGCCGGCTCAGGAGTAGAGGAAACACCCGTATGGGCGCTCAGCGGGCCGTTCGAACACCATATTACCGCCTGCGTGGGTTTGGCCGCCTGGCAATATTATTGCGTGACGCAGGATAAGGCATGGCTGAAGGAAAGGGGCTGGCCGGTACTGTCCGCCATCGCGGATTTCTGGGCCAGCCGGGTAGAACGGAACGGACCGGGGCATTATGACATTAAGAATGTGGTAGCCGCTGATGAGTGGGCCGAAAATATCGACAATGACGCTTTCACCAATGCAGCAGCAAAGGCTGTTTTACAGGATGCCGCCAAGGCAGCCGCATTGCTGGGCCTGACTGCAAACGCCGACTGGGCAACAGTCGCCACCAATATCCCGATCCTGAAAATGCCGGACGGCGTAACCCGGGAACACGGTTCTTATGCCGGAGAGGGCATTAAACAGGGGGATGTAAACCTGCTGGCCTACCCGTTAACTGAGATTACCGACCCCGCGCAGATCAGAAAAGATCTGGCCTATTATGAGACCAGGATACCGGCGGAAGGCACGCCGGCGATGACCCAGGCCGTCTTTGCCCTGCTATATGCCCGCCTGGGGGATGCTGAAAAAGCGTATCACTTTTTCCGGGATGCGTATCTGCCCAACCTGGACCCGCCATTTCGGGTTCTGGCAGAAACGCGCGGGGGCACCAATCCTTATTTTGGTACCGGCGCGGGTGGCGTGGTTCAATCGGTACTTATGGGTTTCGGGGGGCTGAACATCACGGACAAGGGTATCGTTCAGGTCAGCTCATCTTTGCCCGCCAACTGGAAGTCGCTGACGCTGACCGGAATAGGTATCGAAAAAAGGACCTATACGGTTCCTCACACCGCAACCCGCCGGTAAAACCAAGCGGGGTAGGCAAATACGGGAAAAAACTATACCTTAGCCTATTGCCGGAATTTGACTGTTCCTGAAAAAGATTGTTTCCATATTGCTATTGGGCATGTTGCTGTTTAACTGGTGCGGTTACCGCTGGGTGATGAATGTAATGCAGGACAGGGCCGATCGACGGCTGGAAGCGAAGCTTGATCGCAATGATTACGACGAATCAGAATTGTTTGAAATCCGTGTGCCGGTCAACATGCCTTACCAGACAGACTGGGCTTCCTTTGAACGGTATGACGGCGAGGTTGAGGTGAATGGGATCCATTATAAATATGTAAAGCGCAAAGTCGAAAACGGGCAGCTGGTGCTGAAATGTATTCCCAATAAAGTAAAGCAGGCACTGGAAACGGCCAAGACAGATTTCTTTAAGGGTACGAATAACCTGCAGCCCGAGTCACCACAGAAATCCAGCGTTCCGCAGTCCATTAAAAATTTATTGTCTGAATTCGACCCGTTGCAGCAACTGATGATGGCCACATCATGCAGCACAGCGATGGATAAAACGTACAATCTCTACCAACAAAGGCCCCCAGCCGGGTTTTTTGTTTCCACTCCAGAACAGCCGCCGGAATGCTAGCCGCGGTTGACGTCGATTATTATTCCTGAGGGACTGCCATGCGCAGTCTGTTCCATTTTGCATTAACAGTTTTGTATGATGAAGATTATGATAGCGCTGGCGCTTGCCGGCAGCCTGCTGGTTTCCTGCAGGCAGAAAGAGGAGTATAAGAAAGTTACCCACGACCCCTTGATGTTCAGTCGCACCGTGTATGAGCTGAACAACGTGGTGATGGGCAATAATTTCAGCCCGATAGTCGCTTCCCGGAATTATCTCTATGCCTCCATAGCCGCTTATGAAGTAATTGCCGGTGGTTACCCCGAGAAGTATTATTCCCTGGCCGGTCAGTTGCGCGGACTTTCCAGTGTGCCAAAACCGGATACCGCGAAAAAAATAGATTACCCGTTTGCTGCATTGCTGGCTTTTTGTAAGCTGGGTGAAGCGGTGACATTCCCACAGGGGAGTATGCAGGATTATACAGACAGCCTGAAAAAGATGGTGGTGGATGAAGGTATGCCGCGCAGTGAACTGGAAAATACGATGGCTTATGCGGACACTGTTTCTGCAGCGATTCTTGACTGGAGCAAAAAAGATCGGTATGCTGAAACGCGGAGTGCGCCAAAATATAACGTCGTGGACTCACCGGGACGCTGGGTACCTACCCCGCCAGGGTATACATCGGCCATGGAACCGCACTGGAACCTAATCCGTCCGCTGGTAATGGACAGCGCCACACAGTTTGTACCCCCGCCGCAATACGCCTTCAATGTTACGGACAAGAACAGTCCGTATTATAAGGAAGTGATGTCGATAAAAAATGCGATTGACTCCATTACGCCGGAGCAACGGAAGATTGCTGAGTTCTGGGATGACAACCCGTTTAAACTTAATGTCTCCGGCCACGTGATGTTCGGCACCAAGAAGTTCTCGCCCCCGGGGCACTGGATGAGCATTGCGGGTATCGCCGCGGAGAAGGCAAAGGCCGACTACGAAACTACCGTATATGCGTATGCGCTTATGGCGATTGCCCAGTTTGATGCATTTATCCAGTGCTGGGATCAGAAGTACAGGTCCAACACCGTTCGGCCGGAAACGGTGATCAACAAATATTTTGATCCCAACTGGCAGCCTGTTCTGCAGACACCCCCGTTCCCGGAATATACCTGCGGTCATTCCACGGTTTCTGCGGCCAACGCGGAAGCGCTGACCAAAGTGTTCGGCGATCATTTTTCTTACCGGGACACGTCTGAAATGGAATTCGGCAGTGAGCCGCGGACGTTTGCCTCTTTCCGGGATGCCGCGATAGAA
Source organism: Chitinophagales bacterium (assembly GCA_038229695.1). Lineage (GTDB taxonomy): Bacteria > Bacteroidota > Bacteroidia > Chitinophagales > Chitinophagaceae > JACMLD01. Next base: position 5,615 of record JBBROE010000147.1, read on the forward strand.
AATAACTGGGCGCGGTTTTACGGCGGCATACATTACCATCATTCCTGCGTGGTCAGTACCGAATATGGAAAAAAGGTCGGCGCCTATATCGTTGACCGGATTAAAATGAAGAAATAATCATTAACCAATTCACTAATTAAAAAATTAACTGCTATGAAATATGTATTTGTTGTACTGGCTTTAACCCTCCTGGGAGCCCGCGCTAATGCCCAGGGTTGCGTAGCGATCCGCAGCACCGGTGGATTTTGTAATGCCGGTGGTCATGCCGATACTGCGGCCCACGACTGGCTGTTGAATGTAAACAACCGCTACTATAAATCTTTTCGGCATTTTGTGGGAACCGCCGAGCAGAAGCAGCGGGTGGAAGATGGCACCGAGGTGATCAACTATGCGTATGCGGCCGACTTTGCGCTGACCCGCAAGATCAACAAGTGGTGGTCGGTTACTGCGGATGTGCCCATCCTGTCCAACACCCGGTCCTCGCTGTACGAACATGGCGGCAAAACCCGTCACAGCACGCATTCTTTTGGTCTCGGCGACATCCGCCTGGCGGTATACCGCTGGCTGCTTGACCCGGCTGCGATGCACAGGGGTAACCTGCAGATCGGGGCGGGCATTAAGTTCGCCACGGGCGATTATAAATCGCAGGATTTCTTTTATACGTCAGACACCACCAGGGCCCTGGGGCCGGTGGACCAATCGATACAGCTGGGCGACGGCGGCACCGGTTTCACGCTGGAGCTAAATGGTTTTTTTAATTTTTCCGAACACGCCGGTCTCTACGGTAACTTTTATTACCTGCTCAACCCGCGGGTACAAAACGGGGTATCCAGTTCACGGCAGTCCCCTCCGAGTGCAGCATCGATTCTTTATGGCAGCAGTACGATGAGCGTGCCTGACCAGTACATGGTGCGTGCCGGTGGCAACCTGGCCTATGGTGCCTGGGCCATCTCCCTGGGTATCCGGGATGAGTGTCTCCCGGCTAAAGATCTCGTGGGCAGCAGCGAAGGCTTTCGCCGGCCGGGCTATATTATTTCGGCAGAACCCGGCCTCACCTATAAGATGAAGAAGGTGTTGCTGTATGTGTATGTGCCGTACGCCCTGCAGCGTGACAGAACGCAGAGTTATGCGGATAAAATGAAGACCCGCATCACGGGGGTGTATACCCAGGGAGATGCTGCGTTCGCGGATTATGCGGTTAATGTGGGCATCCAGGTTAAGTTGTAAGTTTTTGTTTGGCAATAGTAAATGTTCAATACGCCTGGCTGTTCTCAGCCGGGCTTTTTTTTGGCTGCTTCAAAAATCATTCATTGATTGCGTTGCCTTACTTTTTCTTTGGAACAAAACCTTTTTGTCAACCCTCCCGGGAATAAATGCAATTTGGCTTCAGATCAAGAAGACTGTTTGCGGCAACATAACGTGCACTGGGAAAAAAGCAAAGATAACTTGCCGAGGGGGGCTCAACATTGCCCCACTGCCCTTCACCCCTATGTACAAGTGATCAACAGCGAACCACCCGAAAACGGCTGTCATCGTTTTCGGGGCGCCTGTTGCCCGGTCTTTTTTTGGCGAAGCAAAAAAGAACATAAAAGAAAGAAATAAAAGTATGCGTAAAAATGTAGTGAAGTGAGACTGCTGGACGGTGTGCGGATGTCAGGCCGCAACGTCCCCTTGTGGGAGACGTTGCTGGGAAGTACGGGAGAAAACGGGCTGTCGTCGTTGGCGGGGCGCCTGTTGCCCGTTCTTTTTTGGCGAAGCAAAAAAGAACAGAAAAGAAAGAAATAAAAGTAAGCGTAAAAATGTAGTGAAGTGAGACTGCTGGACGGTGTGCGGATGTCAGGCCGCAACGTCCCCTTGGGGGAGACGTTGCCGGGAAGTCAACACCGCATGTGTAAGCCGTTGCCGGGAAGTTGTTGAGGCGCCGCGGCGGTGGCGACCGCGCTGCCCGGCTATAGGCTGCCGTTGCAGTGTGCGACGCAACAATCGCACAATACGGTTCCAATGCCCGGCCCAATCCCCTCCTGCTTTTCCTTACCTTAGCGTGATACTATCGTCATCATTATGAAGTCCATCACCTGCGCTGTTGCGTGCTGTTTTGCTTTCTGCTCCACCTTTGGCCAATTGCCGGCCACGCCGGATAAAATCTACGGGCGGTATTTTCATGACGTCCAGATGGCCAGGGTATACCCCGACAGCAAGACGTTCGTCGACTGCCTCCCCAAAAAAGCACCGGCAGAAATTGTGGCCGACTACCAGAAACTGAGCACCAACCCCGCTGTTCGATTCTCCATAAAATTATTTACAGAAGAAAACTTTACCGCGCCGGCCAACCCCGCCAGCGGGTACAGCAACCACGATAAAGACATCGTGCAGCACATCAAAGAACTCTGGACTGTACTGAAACGGGAGCCCGACAAATACGTGGAAGGCAGCTCACTGGTGCCGCTCCCTTTCCCCTATATCGTGCCGGGCGGACGGTTTCGGGAGATCTACTATTGGGACAGCTACTTCACCATGCTCGGCTTGAAAGAAAGCCACGAAATTACCATCATGGAAAATATGGTGAAGAATTTCGCTTATCTCATCGATACCGTGGGACATATTCCCAACGGCAACCGATCGTATTACCTCAGCCGGTCGCAACCGCCTTTTTTTGCCCTGATGGTGGAACTGCTGGCCTCGGTGAAAGGCGATAAGGTATACCTCGATTTCATGCCCGAACTGGAGAAAGAATATGCCTACTGGATGGAAGGCGGCGATAAATTAAAACCGATGCAGGCGGGAAAAAGTGCC